>JACBXN010000011.1 GCA_015863215.1 Aerococcaceae bacterium DSM 111176 | reverse complement strand
CCCGATTCAGTAGTTGTACGATATGGAATCGATCAATAATCACAATCGCATTTGGGAATAAACGGGGCAAAAATTCACGGTAAGGTGAATACATATCCATGGTGATGGTTTTTACTTTGAGTCGTTCTTCCAATGGAAAGCGTAAGAAATAGGCCCTCAAATACTCTTGCGTTCTGTCCTCAAGAATATCTACGACTTTATGTGCCGAATTGTCCATGATAATAGCAGACATCGAATTCTTGACGGCTTTAACAGACTTAAATTCATCGATTGATAAATGATAGGGTAAAGCAGTTGGATGGGGATTCAGATTATCTCCCCACGATTTTAATTGTCGAATAACGGTATGTGTCGATACGTTCATATGTTTAGCGATTAACGTCATCGATTGAATTTCAGCTAACTCTTTAACGATAAGGAACTTTACTGGGTTTGAGATAAAGCAGTGACGGTTGATTAACGTTGATTCCGCAACTGTTGTTTTTAGACAATGCTTACACAAATAACGTTGTTTTTTGAGTTTCAAATACACCGCTTGATAGTTGTATTGTCCGATTAAAATCGCTGTTTTCATCGATCCATTGCGGATGATATCTTGGCTGCCATTATTCTTTACGCCACAGTGAACACAGGACTTAGGCAGCTTATCTAAGTGTCCTTCAAGGGATAAAACAGCTTTATTGGCTTGTTTTTCAGATAGATTATCTTTTGAAGATGGGCGAAATTGTTTGACAGTGCGATAGGATTCTTTTTGAAGGGCCCCTGTTAAAGTGATATTTGGGTCTTTTATTCCAAGTAAGATTTCGTTAAAATGTAAGTAAGTCATGAATTTTCCTCTTTCATTTGGTTTGGTCACTTATATGATACAGGAAATTCATGGCTATTTGTGTATACAAAAATAGTGCTGGTGATTTCTCACCAACACTATAAATTATAGAACCAATTTAATTCATTTTATGAAAAGAGCACGCATCCTTCGGGGTGTGTGCTCTTTTCATAAAGATAGAAAACGCTTGCAGAATTTATGAAAATATGTTATATTATTTTCAGAAGTATGAATAAAATTAGAAAGTGAGTGTACTGTAAATGGAAAAACAAACAATTACAATTTATGATGTCGCTCGTGAAGCCGGCGTCTCAATGGCTACAGTATCTCGCGTTGTTAACGGCAATCCTAATGTTAAACCCAGTACGCGTAAGAAAGTGTCGGAAGTAATCGATCGTTTAAATTACCGACCAAATGCTGTTGCGCGTGGATTAGCTAGTAAGAAGACAACGACGGTTGGAGTAATTATTCCAAATATTACAAATCAATTCTTTGCATTACTGGCTAATGGGATTGATGATATCGCGGCAATGTACAAATACAATATTATTTTAGCTAACTCAGATGATAATTCTGATAAAGAAATCAAGGTGTTTAATACACTTTTAGCACAACAAGTTGATGGTATCATCATTATGGGATCTGACATTGACGAAGCATTCCAAAAGGAAATCGAACGTTCTTCGACTCCAGTAGTTTATGCTGGAACAGTGGTTGAATTAGAGGAAGCTTATGTTGTTAACATTGATGATGAACTTGCATCTCAACACGCCACAGAAAAATTACTGAAAAACAATGACCGAGTAGCAATGGTCGACAAAACAAGCCACCAGAGCAAGAACAAACATCGTGTTGCTGGATTCAAAAAAGCTTATGAAAATGCAGGAAAAGCATTTGATGAGAACTTAATGATCATGACTGAATTGGATTTCAGAGAAGCAGAACGAATTGTGGATGAAATTGTTGATTTAGATGTTGGTGGATTGGTAGTCTTTGATGATTCAATTGCTGTCGGTATTTTAAATGAATTGATTAATCGTGGTATCAATGTACCAGAAGATATTGAAATTGTTACCGGACACAATACAAGGCTAGCTGAACTGGCAAGACCAGCTTTAGCAAGTATTGAACTACCTCTATATGACATCGGTGCAGTTTCAATGCGTTTATTAACTAAAATTATGAATAATGAAGATGATATTGAAAGTCGTCAAATTACATTACCACATAAAATTAAAGAACGCGGATCAACAAAATAATCAAATAAGAATAAAGTAGATCCTATTACTGGTTCAGATATTCTAAAATAATTAAAGCAGCTTCAAATCAGTATGTATAATCTGATTTGAAGCTGCTTCTTTATGTTGGATTGGGGTTTAAATCTGTGTATTAAAAGACACGATTCAATTTAAATTACAGTGAATCGCGTTTTTGTGTTTCGAGCAAATATTTTACTCACCAGTGGGTGGAGTTTCACTTGGTGTTGTTTCTACAACTTCTGGCGGAGTAATTTCTTCTGTTCCTTCACCTTCACCATTACTTTCGTCTTGATTTTCAGTGGATTCATCTCCATTTTCGTTTGAAGTGTCTCCAGATGAAGAACTTGAACTATTATTTCTTTGGTTTTCTTGTTCTTGCACTCTTGTAACTTGTGCATTCCAAAACGCCGCTTGTTCCTCTGGCGTGCCATTAAATATAAAGTCTATTGTCAGCGGTGGGGCAGGGTGAGATACTTTAAATAAATCATCTCTTAATGGACCAGTTAATTGAATTGTACGGCCATTATAATTCACACTACCAGGTAGTGTACCTGTTTGCTCCAAGATACTCTGTTGTTGAACAGATGCAGGTTGTTGGAAGGCTAAGTCTGTACCAAATATTTCTGGACGGATACCATAGAGGTCATTAACAATTCGAGCCCAGTAAACTTGACTACGAACACTCTCTAAACCAAAACCGTCATTGACATTAATCGTATAATCAGCAAATCGACTATCATACCCAATCCATGAACCGATAGTAATTTGTGGAGTGGAAGCTAGGAACCAAATATCTTTTGAATTTTCACTGATACCTGATTTAGCAATCCAGTCACCACCCATAGCCATATTCTCAGTCGCTGTACGACCTGTACCTTCATCCATTGTATCTCTTAACATATCAACCATTAAATAGTTTGAATCTTCTGAAAAGACAGTAACGGGATCGACATTCTGTTCAAAAACAACATTTCCATCAGCATCTTCAATGCGTTCAATGTAATAGCCATCTACATATTGACCATTATTGGCAAATGTAGTAAAGGCACTTGTCTGTTCAAAGACCGTTGGGCCAGTAGTTACACCACCTAATGAAAATGCTAAATTGTGTGTTTCTTCTTCAGTATAAGAGTCAATGGTATCGAATCCCATACGTTCTAGGTAATCGATAATCGGTACACCTTGACGTAGATTTTCTTCATAAATACGAACAGCCGGTAAGTTATCTGAGCGGTAAAGCGCTCTACGAGCAGACATATTTTCATTACTCATTGTCATACCATAGTTTGTCGGTTGCCAAGTTGATCCGTCTTCAAATGTTTGAACAAATGCAGTATCCGGAATCATCGTCGCAGGATTAATAATATTATGTTCAACAGCCGGCGCATAAACAACTAATGGTTTAATCGTTGAACCAGGTGAACGATGCATATTAAATGCATGGTCAATTTGATTATTCTCAAAGTCAGTACCGGCAACGAAACCTAATACACGACCAGTAGGGTTATCAATGACAACTAATCCTGTTTGGATGCGTTCGACATAGTATGTTTCTTGTCCTGTTTCAGGGTCAACATAAATACCATCATAGTATACACCTAAATCAGATTCATAAGCTTGAGCTGAAGATTGAAGTTGGTCATAAATTTCCTTATCAATCGTAGAGTAAACATGGTATCCACCAGTTCTCAACTCTTCTTCAGCTGAGAAGTAATACTCATTATATAACTCATCATTTGCCCAAACTTGTTCTCTCGTGAGCCCATCTTCAGCAATACGAGCTTCCATAATCTTTTCAAGGGCTCCGTTAAAGACGGTGTTATAAAGATAAGAACTTCTTTCCTCAGGAATTGATTCCGTTGCAATGAAATCCCCAGTAATATTATATGCAATAGCTTCGTTATATTCCTCTTGAGTGATGTCTTGATTACGATACATTCTAAAGAGTACTTCATGCATTCTTTCGATACCAGCAGTCATGTCGGCATACTTTTCCCCAGTTTGTGAGTAGGGTGTATAGACATAAGGGTCTTGAGGTAAGCCCACTAAAAAGGCTGCTTGAGGTAAATTTACTTCATCGGCATTAACACCGAAAATTCCACGAGCAGCGGCTTCAATACCTGCAATATTTTCCCCACGATTATTACGACCAAAGGGCGAAACGTTTAAGTAAGCCATTAATATATCATCTTTTTCAAAGAAGTTTTCAACGCGTAAGGCTAATAAAATTTCATTGGCTTTACGTGCAAACGTCACTTCATTTGAGAGTAATTGTTGCTTGACTAATTGCTGCGTTAAGGTCGAACCACCAGTACCAGATTGGGTAAAGAGTGATTCTAGGGCAGCTCTTAAAATAGCTTTAGGTACAATTCCAGGGTGTTCATAGAAATATTCATCCTCAGTTGCGATTAATCCATCGACAATATAAGGTGAAACAGTTTCTAAACTAGTCTCTGTACGAACTACATCTGTTTGGATATCTGCAATTGGATTCCCATCGCCGTAATATAATACACTCTGTTCCTCGTAACGCGTTAACTGTTCGGCTAGTGACTGTGCTGCGGGTGGTTCGCTATCTTTCACCAACGAGGCGAAGTAGCCAATACCAGCACCACCGACAAGGGCAACGATTAATAAAACAATGACGGTAATATAGAGGAGCAATTTACCTAGAACACCCAAAAGCACTTTGAAACTAAAGTCTACCTTTTCAGTGGTGTCATATTCTTTAAGTGAATAGGGACTTACCTTGGTAGACTTCTGATCTGCTGATTGAACAACGGGAAGAGTGGTTTTGGCATCTGCTTCCTTTGCAGTCTGAACTTTTTCATTAGTTGTTGCTTGTTTCATTGATTCATTCGCTGCTTGATCATCTTGTCTATTCTTTGATTGATGGACCTTACGACGGCTAGGATGAGGTGTGATAACAACGTTTGATTCAGATTCATTCTCATCATTTTCACTAGTGTTAATTTGGTCATCCTCAGGCGATTCCTTCGACTCAATTCTTTTATTTAAGATTGCGTGGTCTGGATATTTTTTAGCCATTTCTTGGTCGACATCATCTTCTAATTGTCTGATTCGAGCTAATCGTTTTTCGCGTTCGCGTTTAATTTCTTCCCTGGAAGGAATCTGATTTTTCGATTGCTCTTTTTTAATGTTTAAATTTTGATCCTCGGTTGGATTCTTTTTTGAAGAATTATTTTCAGCCTTTTTATCATTGGTTGATTTATCTTCGGAGTGATTTTTCTCTTCGCGCATTGTTTCACCTTCTTCTTTCATAAATTAGAATTTAGGCTGTGCGATTTTCGTTTAATGATTCACCGATAGCATTTAAGCGAATTTCCCATTCCTCGTTTGAAATATTATTTTCAACAATGTAACGATTACGTGGGTGACGACGACACTCAGCTGAACATCCGCGAACATATTTAGCTTCGTTTTCTTCTGAAGCTAAAATTTGACGATTACATTCTGGATTACCACAGTTCACATAACGTTCACATGGTTCACCGTTAAAGTAGTCACGTCCTACAACTGTTGGCTCAACTCGGTTAATTGGAACTGCAATACGTTCATCGAAGACATACATTTGACCTTCCCATAAATCGCCTTGTACTTCAGGGTCTTTACCGTAAGTGTCAATACCACCATTTAATTGGGCTACATCTTTGAAACCTTCACGAAGCATCCAGCCTGAGAATTTTTCACAACGAACGCCACCAGTACAATAAACGACAACGCGTTTTTCCATAAATTTCTCTTTGTTTTCAAGTACCCATTCTGGTAATTCTCTAAAGTTTTTGATATCTGGACGAACGGCACCTTTAAAGTGACCTAAATCATACTCATAATCATTACGAGTATCTAAAACGATTGTGTCCTCGTCTAAGATAGCGTCTCTGAATTCAGTTGGATTTAAATATTCACCTGTTAATTCTAATGGATCAATATCATCTTCTAAATCAAGAGAAACAATCTCTTCACGGACACGAACATACATCTTGCTATGAGCGAAGTCATCTGCTTCGTCTTCTTTAAACCATAGGTCTTCAAAACCTGGTAACGAATGAACATACTCTTTATATTTTTCTGTTTGTTCGATTGTCCCTGAAACAGTACCATTGATACCTTCAGAACCTACTAAAACACGACCTTTTAAGCCAATCGATTTTGTGAAACGTAAGTGGTCTTGAACGAACGCTTCGGGATCAGCAATTTCTTGATATTTATAATATAATAATACACGATAGTCTTTAGACATGTGCTACCTCCTTGTTGATAATAAACATGCTACTATTATACTTAAAAATCGAGTTATACTCAACTCAATGTATTTCTTTATCATGTTAATTTGATGAATATTTTGTGATTATTATATAAAATATGCTAAAATTAGATGAAAGTATTTTCATGGAGGTGAAGAGATGTTAAAGAAAGTTTTGATAATTGCCAATCCGGTTGCTGGTAAAGCCAAAGGCGAAGAGTATGCAACTGAGTGGGCAAATATTCTAAATGAAGTACATCAGTGTGAAACAGATATTAAATATACTGAAGGTGAAAAAGATGCGACCAAATGGGCAAGTGAAAGTGTTCAAAATGGTTATGATAGTGTCTTTTGTTTAGGTGGAGATGGAACAGTCAGTGAAGTAATTGAAGGATTAATGTCGATTGAGGAAAAGGAGCGTCCATACTTTTCATTTATGCCTTTAGGTACAGTGAATGATTTGGCAAGAGCCATTGGTATTCCTTTAAATCCTCAAAAGGCAATTGAAGGTTTTAGGCAAGTAAAGGAATCAACCTTAGATGTTGGGAAAATCAATGATGGTTATTTCATTAACGTTATCGCGATCGGAATTATCCCTGAAGGAGTAATGAATACGCAATCGGACGATAAAAACCGTTTAGGTGTTTTAGCGTATATTAAAGATGGTATCCAAGGATTCTTCTCAAATAAAGGGTATGACTTAAAATTAACGATTGATGATGATGAAGAACGTGATATTAAAACAAACCTGATGATTATTGCTTTAACAAATAGTGTGGGTGGATTGGACTTTATGTTTAATCAAGCTACTTATAACGATGGTTTACTCCATTTAGCTGCAGTGGATGGGCACCATCCTCTTTCAACGATTAATGCTGCTTTAGAGTTAAGTTTTGATAATTTAACGGAGAATGATTTGGAGAATATGGTATCGATTCAAGCGACGAGGTTTGATATTAAGTCAATGGACAACGATCAAGAAATTGCGACAAATATGGATGGTGACCCAGGGCCAAATCTACCTATTTCATTACAAGTTATGCACAATGCTCTAAAAATCTTGTTACCGGAATATTAGTAAAAGCTATAAATTAGCAAACATTTCTAATTATGGTATAATGTATGTAATGTGTGTCGTTATTGCCGAATAGCAGAAAGAGGGTCACATTATACATGGCTAAAATTACAGTAACACAAGAGCAACAACAACTCATTGAAAAAGAACTACGTCGTGGGACGAACAAATCAAGAATTTCAACTTTACTTGATGTTGATTATGAACAAGGAATTGAAATGATTGAATTTGTTAAAGATGATATACGACCTGAAGTAGGGGATCGTATCGTGTTTAAATTCCGAGATGCAGATATGGCTGGAACTATTATAAAATTACTAACAAACAGCGCTGTGATTGAACTTTATTGGGAATTATCAGATCCGACGATGAAAGATATTATTGAAGATCGCACCATAGTCAATTTCAAAGATATTATTGGCTTTGTTGAAGAACCTGAATCTTAATAAAACCGGTGTTAATTCAATTTAACACCGGTCTTTTTATGACTAAAATTTAAAAATCTTGATGGTGCGTGACATTAAAATCAACATGATTAATGTACTCTTGCATCACTTTGTTCATATAATTCAATAAATTTTGATCAATCGATTCATCTTCTGAAATAGAAAGCCCATTGAGTGCATTATACGCATGGTACCAGTCTTCTGGAGCTTGAATAATCGTATCAATAAATGGATAAAAACTGTTTGCTTGAGTATGAAATTGTTGAATCAGTTCATTTGTTAAGTGTGGGTTATCTTGCTGGGACAACTCAAAAATTGCCTTAAGTGTCTCCTGATACATTTTATTTTCTGCTAAGGGGACTAATGTACTCAAATCGATTACATGGTGCTCACCTAACCAGTGGTAATTAATTGTTCGGTCAACTTGGTGATGAATGAGATAGTTTAATATATCTGATTTTACAAAACTTACGGTTTTATCCGTTTCTAATAGTGGAATGAGCAATTCTTCAATAATATTTCTATTGAGTTCATAGAAAATGGTCAGATATTTCAATTGGTCAAAGGGTGTTTGATGATTAAATTGATGTAAAATGGCATTATATTTATTTTCTTCCATTAATTTATTGAAACGGTGAGTCAATGCAATAGTTGATTCTAATCGTTCGATTGCTTGGTCTATCAGCTGTTCTAGTTGGTATTCTTGGGGAACGACTTGTTTGAGACGGTAAAGGTTTAAGACACCATTTTGATGATTTCCCGTCATTTCATTAATCACAACATAAAAGGTAGTTAGTTCTTTATTTTCTAAAAAATGTTCTAGTTGAATATCATATTCAATTAAAAATGCATTCAAGTCATCTAAATTATTTAAAAAAAGGTAATAAGCAATAATTTCATTTAAAGCTTCACTCGATGTTGATAATTGATAGCTCTTAATGAAATAGTCGATGGCAGTGTGATAATCTCTATCCGCGGCAGCATTGCGTCCTTTTCGTAAATAATTTTCGCCTTGATTGGGCATTTCTAGTATATCATTCACTTTCTCACCTCATTTATTTTATTATTCTATTTTACACGGAGGATTACTATGATTCAACTTTATGTCGACGCTGCATTCAGACCTCAAACGCATGAATGTGGCATTGGAATTATCATTCATTATTCGAAGGAACAGCATGTTCAACATAAATTTTATATGGAATATCTACAAGATAACCATCAAGCGGAATTTGTTGCCTTATGGATGGGTCTAAAAATGATTGGTGAAACCAAATTAAGTCAGGAATTTATACAAATTTTTTCTGATAGTCAAATTGTTGTTCAATCAATTGAAAAAAGTCATGCTAAGAATAAAGTGTATCAAGGATGGCTGACTTTGATTCAACAAGATTTAAATTTGAGTAAAGATTATTTTATCAATCTTTCACATGAAAAGAATAATGCTGGGGTCGATCAAGTTGCTAAACAAGCACTGAATAAGCAGGGTAAAGTGAGAGAATTAGAAATCTAAAAGATAAAGAATACGCCTAAAATATTCAAAAATAAGAATATTTTAGGCGTATTTAAACAATTATCTTTTTGTTGACCAGAATTGGTAGAGATCAACTTTCAGTGAACCATTATAAAGTTTACGTTTCTTGGTAGCTTCTTCACCGTAAAACTCTTCGAATTGTTCATCACTCGTTAATATATATTTACTCCAAGTTGGCATATCACGGTAGATATTACCCATTTGGCGGTAAAGTTCATGAACGTCTTCTTCAGATAACATACGGTCACCGTAAGGTGGGTTAGAAATTAAGATACCGTATTCTCTATCAGGCACATAATCACTTAATTGCATTTGTTTAAAGGTAATATCACCACCGACACCTGCTTGGATAGCATTGTCTTTGGCAATTTCAATCATTCGGTGATCGATATCTGTACCATATATGTCCAATTCAATATCATGGTCAATTTGACTTTCCGCTTCTGTTCGCACTTTATCCCAAACAGATTGGTCTAAGAGTAACCATTTTTCAGCGTCAAACGAGCGTTTTAAACCAGGCGCGATATTGCGTCCAATTAATGCAGCTTCGATTAAGATTGTTCCAGAACCACAGGTTGGATCATATAATGGGCGGTCTTTGTGCCAAGTAGTTAATTTAACTAAAGCAGCAGCCATGTTTTCTTTAAGTGGGGCAGCTCCCTTATGTTCACGGTACCCACGTTTAAATAAACTTGAACCAGAAGTATCAATGGTTAGCATTACTTGATCATTTCGGATAGCTACTTCGATTTGATATTTAGCACCTGTTTCAGGTAGATGCGATTTACGTGCATAGACATCTTGCATTTTTTTACTGATTGCTTTTTTCACAATACGTTGCACATTGGGAACACTATGTAATTTTGATTTGATTGATTTTCCAGCCACTGGAAATTCAGCATCCATAGTTAAAATGTTGTCCCAAGGTAGGGCGTAAGTTTGGTCAAATAAGTTTTCAAAAGTAGTCGCCTTAAATTCGCCGAATACTATTTTAATACGGTCAGCTGTTCTCAGCCAAATATTTGCCTTTGCAATATCTAAGGCATCCCCCTGGAAACGCACACGACCATTTTCTGTTTGAACTTGATAGCCCATGTCTTTCAGTTCATTAGCAACAAGGCCTTCGATTCCGGCAGCTGCTGTTGCGATGAGTTGATAATTTGTCATATTGTTGCTCCTTTTTGGGAATTATAAAAAAAGACTCTGCTAACAGAGTCAAACCTACTTTATGTAAATTTCGATAAGCCATGTTCTGTCAGTGATACCACGTAGGCGTAAGTATCACTGGGTAATCATCTATCTACAATTACTTGTCTCTTGCTTCAGTTCATTTCCTGGTCACAAGAGTGCCCCTACCAAATTTGGGTTACTCGCTCGAGGGGTTTACCGCGTTCCACACAATATATTTCTATATTGTCTCGTCTCTGTGGCACTTTACAAGCACTCAGCCATAGTTTCCCTTAGGCCTTTAACTTGCCGTTACCCGTTAGGGTACCTTAGCTTATTGTTTCGCTAAGCACGATCACTACAAACATCTCAGTTTGTGCGAGAATGGACTTTCCTCAGGTATTTCTACCCGCGATTACCTGAAATTTACAATGTATTGATTAGTATTTTGTGTTTTGTGAGTAGTCGACTGTATCGTCAGTACTTTCGATTTTTGAACCGAATACATGTTTCTCTAAGTTTGATAAACGTTTTAAGATATCAAAATTTGTTACGCCACTACCAGGAGCTACTGGGCTATTCTTTTTAGATAAAGCCAGTTGCTTAGTTAATTCATCCACTTTACTAATGAGTCGTTCATTTTCATTTTTTAAAGCTGAAATATCTTTTTGGTAAGAGTCATAATCACGAATGATGCTATCTAAATATTCATCAACTTCTGCAGATTGATACCCTCGGAAAGACTTAGAAAACTCTTTCTGTAGGATATCTTTTGCAGTTAAATTTTTCTCTGCCATTGAATCACCTCTGAATTTATATAGTAAGAAATTATTTTTGTAATAAGACTATCAATTAGTGTACTATGTTTAGTAGTAAATATCAAAGACTATTTTATTTTAAGGGTAAATAATCTTTTAAAACCTACTTTATATTATAATAAAAATGTCATGTAAAACCAAGAGTTTTTATTGAATAATCAGTAAATTTGCGCCATACTATAGCTTAAAGGAAGTTGATTATGGGAAGAAAAAATATTATGAGCGTTTTAGAGAAGTTAATGAACCAAGCACATTTTCATTGTGCCTGGCAATTAAATTGGCTTGAGGAATCACGTGCAGTTAGATTGAATTTACAAATTCCGTTAAATAATGAACAGGGAATTACTTTACTTAATAATAAAGGTCAGGAAACAGATACTGAGGCGCTTTTGTATGAAACATGCGTCTTATTTTACGATGATCATTTATATTCCCTTGAATCAACGCATTTTCTTAAAACAATACCGGTAAATCAAATGATTGGTATTGAATACGGCGAATTACTTGCGACAACGATGTATTTAAAACGGTTAATGAATAAAACGCCTTTGTATTTTCAGGAATTTTTAGCGGATACTAATCGAGATATATTTGAATTGAACTTTCAAGAATCAGAATATCAAATGATTAGAGAGCGCATTATTGATCAACATCGCTACAGTCAAGAACGCGTGTTTTTACCAAAATAATGAAAGGTGGTTCTATAGTGGAACAATGGAATCAATTGATTGTATCCTTTTCATCCATCGATACATCTATCATTGACTATGTCAATTATGCTTTATTTGAGATTGGAGCTTTAGGAACAGAAGTTAAATATGCTCAAGATTATTTAGAAAATCATCCCAATTTATTTGGCGAAATCCCTATGGATTTACCAACTTCTTATATCGAACACCCGGTAGAGGTGTTGGGATATTTTGAATTAGAGCCAGATCAAGAGCAATTAGAACAGATTCAGCAGTTACTATCAATTTACGGTGACGAAACATTCGAATTGCGCGTTGAATCAATACAAAATGAAAACTGGCAACAAAATTGGATGAAGTATTACCAAAAAGAAAGAATTAGTCGCCATCTCGTAATTGTACCGGCTTGGCAGGACTATGAGGCAAAAAGCGAGGAACATGTCATTGTTTTAGACCCAGGTGTTGCATTTGGAACTGGAAATCATCCTACCACCCAATTAGGAGGCCAAGCACTAAGCATTTATATGCAAGGTGGAGAACGTGTCTTAGATGTTGGAACAGGGTCAGGTATTTTAAGTTTTATTGCTGGCGCTTTAGGTGCGACTTATATTGAGGGATACGATTTGGATCCTCAAGCTGTTTCAAGTGCAAGAGAAAATTTAGCCCTTCAAACAGAACCAAATATTAAACAATTAATCCAATCAAAATCGATTATTTTCGCTGAGAATGATCTGATGAAAGGCGTGACGGGGCCATTTGATATCATCGTCGCCAACATTTTACCCCATATTTTAGTTAATATGCTAGAAGATGCCTACCGTGAACTAACAGAGGAAGGTTATTTAATTTTAGGGGGCATTCTAGAAGAGAAGGGACCTGAAATTGAATTAGCATTAACAGAAGCTAATTTTAAAGTGATCCAAAAGAACCAACTAGGGGAATGGTTAGGTTATGTTGCCCAAAAAGGAGATATTGATTAATGCAAAGGTATTTTATTGATGAATCATTAAATCTAGAGGGAATCTTTGTGTTAGAAAAGGACGACAATCATCATCTTGTCAATGTAATGCGAGCGCAAAATGGCTTTAAAATCGAAGTGGTTGATAATCAATCACACCTATACTTAGCACAAGTAATAGAAGTGGAAAATCGACAGGCAGCACTTAAAGTGTTTCAAGAATTAGACCAACAAGTTGAATTACCAATTTCTGTAACAATCGCATCAGGATTAACTAAAAATGATAAATTTGATTGGTTAATTCAAAAAGCGACAGAAACGGGTATGAGTGCTTTTATACCATTAAGTTTAAAACGAGACGTTGTTAAATGGGATGCAAAGAAAACACCCAAGCGAATTGAACGTTTGGAAAAAATCGCCAAAGAAGCGGCTGAGCAGAGCCATCGTTTGATGATCCCATCAATATATGATTTAATGACTTTAAATCAATTGTTTGAAATCACTGATGACTTTGATCATTTAGTCGTTCTTTATGAAGAAACGGCGAAGCAAGGCGAACATCAAGCTTTAAAGCAACTTATGATGGATGTGAAACCTGGAGACAGAGTACTTGCAGTTTTCGGTTCCGAAGGTGGGCTTGATGAGAGTGAAATTCAGTTGTTGATGAGTAAAGGTTTTAAAGAAACGAGTTTGGGACCAAGAATCTTAAGGGCAGAAACTGCGCCAATATACTTTTTAAGTGCGGTTAGCTTTGCTCTAGAAATTAATTAATGAAAGAAGGATAATTATGAAACTAAATAAATTTATCGACCATACATTATTAAAAGCAGACGCAACGAAAGAACAAATGGATGTTTTATTACAAGAAGCAATCGAATATGACTTTATGTCAGTTTGTGTTAATCCAACTTGGGTTGAATATGCAGCGGAAAAATTAAAAGATTCAGATGTCGTTGTTTGTACAGTAATTGGATTCCCTCTAGGAGCAAATACTTCTGCTGTTAAAGCATATGAATCATCTACTGCAATCGATGAAGGTGCCAAAGAAATCGATATGGTTATCAATATTGGTGCAGCTAAGTCAGGAAATTGGGACTTAGTAGCTTCTGATATTAAGGCTGTTGTTGATGTGGCTGATGAGGATGCCATTGTAAAGGTAATTATCGAAACAGCTTTATTAACTGACGAAGAAAAAGTAAAAGCAAGTCAATTAGCCAAAGAAGCAGGCGCTGACTTCGTTAAAACTTCAACTGGATTTTCAACCGGTGGAGCGACATTAGAAGATGTTCGCTTAATGCGTGAAACAGTGGGACCGGAAATGGGCGTTAAAGCTTCAGGTGGCGTTTCTAACCGAGAAGAAGCATTAGCTATGATTGATGCAGGTGCAACACGTATCGGAGCATCAAAAGGGATTGCAATTGTATCGTAGTCATAATACAATTCTAAATTAAGATATTTAAATGGTAGAGGAAGCGTGATTATATGGGGAAAAATCAAGATTTAACTGCACAAGAAGTAATCCAATTGTGTCAGGGATATATGTCAGAATCGAACGTCAACTTAGTTCAAAAAGCTTTGGAGTATGCAACCGAAGCGCATAAAGAACAAGTGCGTCTTTCTGGTGAACCATATATCATTCATCCAATACAGGTCGCTGGAATATTGGCCCAATTAAAGATGGATTCTGATACAGTAGCGACTGGTTTTTTACATGATGTTGTAGAAGACACAGAGATAACATTAGAGGAAATTGCCCAAGAATTTTCACCAACCATTGCCTTTTTAGTGGACGGAGTAACGAAATTAGGGAAAGTTAAGTTTCAGAGTAAAGAAGAACAATTAGCTGAAAATCACCGTAAAATGTTACTGGCAATGTCGAAGGATATTCGCGTTATTATTGTAAAGCTTGCTGACCGTTTACATAATATGCGTACACTTGCTTTTCAAAGAGAAGAAAAGCAAGTGGAAAAATCACAAGAGGCATTGGACATTTATGCACCACTCGCTGACCGTCTCGGGATGAGCAGCATTAAATGGGAACTGGAAGATATTTCACTGCGTTATATTAACGCTGAAGGCTATTATTCAATTGTTCGCTCAATGGATTCAAAACGGGTAGAACGAGAAGAATATATCCAAAATACGATCCATGAATTACATGAGGCAATTAAAGATTTAGAAATAGACGCCGATATTTATGGCCGTCCTAAACATATTTACTCAATTTACCGAAAAATGACAGATCAAAAGAAATCTTTCGAAGATATTTTTGACTTACTGGCAATTCGTGTATTAGTAGATACTGTTAAAGATTGTTATGCGGTTCTTGGTTCAGTCCATACAAAATGGAAACCAATGCCTGGTCGTTTTAAAGATTATATTGCGATGCCTAAAGCCAATATGTACCAATCAATTCATACAACGGTAATTGGACCAGAAGGCAAACCTGTAGAGATTCAAATCCGTACTCATCAAATGCACGAAGTGGCTGAATATGGTGTTGCTGCTCACTGGGCGTATAAACGCGGGGAAACAGAAAAAATTGAAACCGGCGATAATATCGAAGAACAATTAAAATGGTTTAAAGATATTGCTGAATTACAAGATGATGCGCATGATGCAAGTGAATTTATGGACTTTGTTAAAGAGGATATCTTTAAAGATCAAGTTTATATCTTCACACCTAAAGGGGAAGTTGTTGAATTACCTAAAGGTTCTGGCCCATTGGATTTTGCATTCCATATCCATACTGAGATTGGGAGTAAAGTAGTGGGTGCCAAAGTTAACGGCGATATTGTCCCATTGGATTACAAACTGAAAAACGGTGATTTGGTTGAAATTTTAACCAATGCTAATGCGAAGCCAAGCCGAGACTGGTTGAAGCTAACACAAACAAGTAAAGCGCGAAATCGAATTAAGCGTTACTTTAAATTATTAGACCGTGAGGAAAAGAGTAATCAAGGGTATCAAACACTTGATAAAGATCTAAAAGCTGTTGGTCAAAACATTAAGAATTTAACAAAACGTAAGGTTGAAGACCGATTGTTAGAGCGATTCAATTATAATAATTTGACGGATCTATACGCAGCAATTGCTTTAGGTGAATTGTCATCATCTCAAGTTATTAATTTCCTTGGCTGGAAAGAATCAGAGAAACAAGATGAGACATCAATCCAAAAAGAACGACACGGTGCAGGACAGAAAAAGCGGACTGTTCATGAGAGTGGCGTAGTTGTTGAAGGGGCGAATAATTTATTAATTCGTTTAAGTCAATGTTGTAACCCAGTTCCAGGTGATAAGATTATAGGTTACATCACACGTGGCCGAGGAATTTCCGTACACCGAGCAGATTGTGATAATTTGAAACATGAACCAGACCTGGCATCAAGAACAATTGATGTATACTGGGATCAAGAGAGTACAGTGAACAATCTTTATGAAGCCGTAATTAAAGTTACAGCCTTTGACCGCAAGGGACTTGTTAATGACTGTTTACATGTGGTTGATCATACAATTAAACACTTGGTAAGTGTTAATGGTAGAGCTATCGGTAATGATGAAGCAGTGGTTGAACTCAAGGTAGCGGTAGAAAATACCGAAGAATTACGTGAATTAATGACGAAACTTAAGAATATTCCAGATGTCTATGAAGTAGAACGGATGTCAAATTAGAAAGGTTTTTTATGCGAATTATTATTCAAAAGGCGAAAGAAGCAGCAGTGATTGTTGATAAAAAGACAATATCAAGTATTGATAAAGGATTTGTCGTCTTTGTTGGTGTCACCCATGATGATACAAGGGATGATGCTGATTACTGCGCTCGAAAAGTCGCGAATATGCGACTATTTGAAGATGCGGATGGTAAAACGAATTTAAGTTTAGCCGATATTGGTGGATCAATATTATCGATAAGCCAATTTACCTTATATGCAAATACAAAGAAAGGCAATCGGCCAAGCTTTGTTCATGCAGCTGATCCAGATGAAGCAAATGAGCTGTATGAATATTTTAATGAGCAATTACGAAGCCATGATTTAGTCGTAGAAACAGGACAATTCGGTGCGCATATGGAAATTGATTTTATTAATGATGGTCCGATGACTATTTTAATTGACTCTCAAAACAAAAATATGTAACAATTCGTTGCCAATGATAATAAAAAATTCATATATTTGAAAATTTAGGCTTGAGTAAAGTAATCCTTATGATAATATTATTGTTATAGAGATTTTTTATGAAAGTCTTCAATGGATGTATGAAAAGTGTACTTATTCATCATTTTTTTGAGGCTCAAAATTTAATTTTGAGCTATTTTTTAAATTGAAGTTATTAATGAATGGAGTGTTTTTATGGCTAATCAGTCATTTCTAAAGAACTTGGTTAATTTTGTGACGAGTTGGACTAACAGACAGCGTATATTTGCCTGGCGTGCGCTAGATATGTTAGCAATTTTTGTAGCATCTTTTGTTAGTTATATTATTTTATACGATATTATTTCAGTAAGGCCAATACAATGGGCGATATTCATCCTGCTAGCATCGACGATCTATTTTGTTGTTTTGCATTTATTTAAAGTTGATCAACGCATATCCCGTTATAGTAGTTTGCTTGATTTTATAAATGTGTTTGTTTCACAATTTGTGAGTAATATTACAGCAGGCTTAGCTCTATCTTTACTGATGGACTCATTTTCACTCCGTTTTGTCGTCATTACTGCATTATTTGCATCCGTTTTTTCTACATTCTACCGAATTATCTGGCGTGGAGTTTATACATCACAGTCCCTTGCTAGATTCCAAATTGAAATTGAAGATATGGCGACCAAGAACGTCTTGGTTATTGGTGCAGGAGATGGTGGATCTTTATTCGTTCAAAGTTATAAACGTCACCCAGAAGGTTTAAATGTGGTTGGTATTCTAGATAAGGATGAAAATAAAATTGGAACTAACATTAGTGGGGTGCCAGTTTTAGGATCAGACGAGGAATTAGTAGAAATTGCACAACAACATGATGTGGATGAAATTATTATTGCGATTCCATCATTAAAACCTGAAGCATATGAACGTATTTTAACGATTGCTAATGATATTGATGTGCCAGTATTTAAAATGCCGTCCGTTGAAAAGGTACTTCAAGGTAAACACCAACAAAAAGATATGAAAAAAGTTGAAATTACCGACTTATTAGGCCGTCAAGAAATTGAATTAGATGAATCTCAATTGCGTCAAGAAATTGAAGGTAAGGTTATCTTAATTACTGGTGCAGGTGGTTCAATTGGTTCTGAAATAGCACGACAAGTATCTAAATTTAATCCATTAAAATTGATTTTATTAGGACATGGGGAAAACTCAATTTATCTGATTTACCATGAATTAATCAAAAAGCCTGGAATGATGACTCAATATATCCCAGTTATTGCTGACGTACAACATTATGATCGTTTACTAGAGGTCTTTAAAGAACATAAACCAGACATTGTTTACCATGCAGCTGCTCATAAACACGTTCCATTAATGGAAGTGAACCCGATCGAAGCTTTAAAAAATAATGTTTATGGATCATACCGCGTCGCTAAGGCAGTCGATGCAGCTGGCGTGAGAAAAATGGTAATGATTTCAACAGATAAAGCTGTTAATCCACCAAATGTTATGGGAGCAACGAAACGTATTGCCGAATTATTAGTTATTGGTATGAACAAGAAGAGTGATTCAATCTTCTGTGCTGTGCGATTTGGTAATGTTCTAGGAAGTCGTGGGAGTGTTATCCCAGTATTCGAGAAACAAATTGCTGCAGGTGGCCCAGTAACGGTAACTGATTTTAGAATGACACGTTACTTCATGACAATTCCTGAAGCGAGTCGTTTAGTAGTATTTGCGGGTGCTTTTGCTGAAGGTAGTGAAGTGTTTGTCCTTAACATGGGAGAACCAGTTAAGATCCTTGATTTAGCTAAGAAATTAATCTTATTAAGTGGCTTCAGTGAAGCCGAAATTCCAATTGTTGAATCGGGTATTCGTCCTGGTGAAAAACTTTATGAAGAACTATTAACGAGTTCAGAATTAGTTGATAAACAATTAGACGAAAACATTTTTATTGGTCAAGTGATCGATCAACCAATTGAAGAGACATTAGCCTTTGTTGAGAGTGTTAAAGATGAACCATCGGGTGAACTTAAGAAAGAATTAGTACGCTACGCTAATGAAAGTCACATAATTGAGAAAGATGATGAAGAAACAATCATTATTCCGGATGAAGCTGAAATTGTGGATGAAGCGGAATAACGGTGTTTGATGATTAGTCATTGATGAAAAACATAAACATATTAAAAGAGCCTCTACGAGCTGAATAATCAGTGTAGAGGCTCTTTCTTTATGTGTAATAGTCTGAGTAAAAATCTCCCTTCAATAAAACAACTTCTTTGAGAAGTGATTTATTGGAGGGGGATTATTTAGTGAACTTCAAACATTTAAAACATTACTGCTCAATAAATTCTTGAATACCATTCGCGATTCCTTCAGCCATTGTTCTTTGATAATTTTCTGAACGAATATAAGTTAAATCATTTTGATTTGACATATAACCCAGTTCTAACAACAGAGCAGGGCGGTTATTTTCCCTCGTAACTTGGTAGTTACCGTATAGCACTCCAAGGTTTTCTAAAGGTCCGCTAGCTAAATGATTATTAACCGTTTCTGCCAATTCATAGTCATCTTGGTGATAGTAATAAGTGGTTGTTCCTGAGCTAGCTGGATCATAACCAGCGTCATAATGTAAGCTGACAAAGACATCGGCTTCATTTTGATTACTTATTTCAGCACGTTCAGCCAGAGAAACATCAATATCGGATGATCTAACTTGAACGACGGTTGCACCCATTGCTTCTAAATATTCTTGTAAGAAAATAGCAGTGGATAAGGTCACATTCTTTTCATAAGTATTTTCGTCCGCACTCACGGCTCCAGGATCTGAACCACCATGGCCAGCATCAATAACAATGACTGCATCGGACATAGAAGTTACACCGGTATCGGAAACATGATCATTGGAGTCGGTCGCAAATGACACAACGCGAGATTCGACATAACCACGGCTACCATTTTGATTGGCAACTAGATAAAATTCACCTTGATCTGTCTCGGTTGAACTAATAAAGTCAAATTCTTCGTAAATATCAGGTGTATATAGAATCGTACTATTGAAATTAGGTTCTTGGAGGAATGCCTGATTTGATTGCCTCATGATAACGGTATTCTCGCTTGGAGCAGGTTCCTCTTCAGGTTCGGATTCAACAGAAACTGCCTGTCTCTCCAGTTCTTCCTCGGGAACTTCGTCTCTAGATAGAATATCAATTTGACTGCTTTGTACATATCCTACACGGCCAGCAAATTCAATTTGCGCCCAGCCATCTGCTTCATAGTTTATTGGGAAATAACTGGATTCAGGAATAGTTTCCAGTGCAATACTTGAGACACTATTTTCAGCAAACAACACTGTGTTTGAGCGTGCTTGACCTGCAATTGATTGATCATCAGTAATATTAACGTTTGTGAGTTGCCATTCTGGAATCCACCCAGTCTCTAATTGAGGCGTTTCAATTTGCAACCATCCATTTTGAGATTCTAGAATAGAATACTCTGTTCCGGGTTCAATTTGAGTCACAGCAGCCTGATTTGTCCCAGGTTGCTCCCTTAAGGTAACAGCAACATTGGTATCTAATGTATTAGTACTTTGTAAAATAAGTCCAAAAATAGAGAGGGAACTGAATAAAATCAATATTGTGGATATAAAGATTGGAAAATATTTTCGAGTCATCAATCTAGTCAAGATGACTTTAATTTTTTCGATAATATCCCTCCTTCATGTTTTCTTCATAAACACTATTATATTAATGCTTAGAGGGCTTTTCAAACCTTTATTATATTTGTTACATGATTGAAACATTAAGCGTTTTCCAATGAGATAATCTATGATTTATATTGACAATAAACCCGTAACAAGTTATCCTTTATTTATAACTAAATTCGATGAAGTAGACAACACTACTGATGAAACTAGCGAGTTGCGATTGGTGAAAGGCAACACTGTCAGGAGTTAACACTATGGAGAAGAATAATGCAAAGTTATTCCGTTTGCCACGTTACGGTTAAGAGATAAAATAGATAGCATTATTTTATAAATATAGGTGGTACCACGTTTAGACGTCCTGTAACGATTTGTTACAGGGCGTTTTTTATATTTAAACTAAGGAGAATAAATATGCAAAAATTAAAAGGAACAGAAGATATCCTACCTCAGGATAGTCATTTATGGCAATATGTCGAAGATGTTGCCCGTGAAGTGTTCGAATTATATCACTTCAAAGAAATTAGAACGCCAATGATGGAATCATTTGACTTGTTCTCAAGATCTGTAGGGGATACAACAGATATTGTTTCTAAAGAAATGTATGATTTTGAAGATAAGGGAGGGCGTCATATCGCACTTCGTCCTGAAGGGACTGCATCAGTCGTTCGTGCTTATGTAGAGCATAAATTATTTGGACCAGAATTCCCTCAGCCTTTAAAAGTATACTATATGGGGCCAATGTTTCGTTATGAACGTCCACAAGCTGGACGCCAACGTCAATTCCACCAAATTGGAATGGAAGTCTTTGGTAGTACAAATCCTGCAACAGATGCAGAAGGTATTGCTTTAGCATGGCAGTTTTTAACGACTTTAGGTGTGTCGAACTTAACGATTCATTTAAATTCATTAGGTACTCCCGAGGAACGTGAAAATTACCGTCAAGCATTGATTGAGTACTTTGAACCACATATGGAAGAATTAAGTGACGATTCAAAACGTCGATTACACGAAAATCCATTGCGCGTTTTAGATAGTAAAGACCCTAAAGATATTGCATTGGTTAAAGATGCACCAGTTATTCTAGATTATTTAGGCGAAGAGAGTGCGGCTCACTTCCAATCAGTACAAGATATGTTAGCGATGATGGAAATTCCGTATAAAGTTGATCCATCGATTGTTCGTGGTTTAGATTACTATCAACACACAATTTTCGAAATCATTGTGAACGATGATACGATTGGCGCACAATCTACCGTAGTTGGTGGAGGTCGTTATGACGGTCTTGTGGAGCAAATTGGTGGACCTCAAACACCAGGCTTTGGTTTTGGTTTAGGTATTGAACGTTTATTAATTTTACTTCAAGAACAAGAAGTTGAATTACCTGAAACAGAAGGTGTGGATGTATTTGTAACGGTTATGGGCGACGATGCGAATATTTTAGCCCAAGAAATTGTACAAATTGCACGCGAACAAGAATTAATTGCAGACCGTGACTTCTTAGGTCGTAGCATGAAATCACAGTATAAGTCAGCAGATAAATACAATGCAGGCATCGTGATCACGCTTGGTACAAATGAAGTTGAAACAAGAACAGTAACATTAAAGAGCCAAACGAATAAGAAACAACAAGAAGTATCATTAGATGACTTATATGATAATTTCTACGGGATTTATCGTAGTCTAACAGCTGATACAAGTGTTATAGATGATTTTTTTAAAGGAGAGTAAGAATGAGTAAAAGAACAACATATGCAGGTCTAGTAGATGAAACTTTAGTAGGACAAGAAATCACACTTAAAGGGTGGGTACAAAAACGCCGTGACTTAGGTGGCGTTATCTTTATCGATTTACGTGACCGTGAAGGTTTCTGTCAAGTTGTATTCAACCGCCAAAACATCGAAGCACAAATGGATGAAGCAGATTCTTTAAGAAGTGAGTACGTTGTTGAAGTAACAGGTGTTCTTCAAAAACGTGATCCTGAATCAGTGAATCCTAAGATTGCGACAGGTGAAGTTGAATTAATGGCAACAAAATTAACAACTTTAGCAAAAGCTAAAACACCACCAATCTACGTTGATAGCGATCAGAAAACGGACGAAGAATTACGTTTACGTTACCGTTATATCGACTTACGTCGTCAAGAAATGATTAGTAACTTACGTTTACGCCATCAAGTAACATCAGCGATTCGTAACTACTTAAACCAATTAGACTTTATTGATATTGAAACACCAGTATTAAATAAATCAACACCAGAGGGAGCGCGTGACTTCTTAGTACCAACACGTCGCGAGCCAAATAGTTTTTACGCATTACCGCAATCACCTCAAATTTATAAACAATTATTAATGGGTGCAGGGTATGACCGTTACTACCAAATCGTAAAATGTTTCCGTGATGAAGATTTACGTGGAGACCGTCAACCAGAATTTACACAAGTTGACTTAGAAACATCATTCTTATCACAAGAAGAAATCCAAGATTTAGTAGAAGAAATGTTAAAAGAAGTGGTTTACCAAGTGCGTGGTGAAAAACCAGCAGCAGCATTCCCTTCGATTACATATGCTGAAGCAATGTCTAAATATGGTTCAGATAAACCAGACATCCGTTTTGGTTTAGAATTCAAAGACATTACTGAATTTGCTAAAACAACAGAATTTGGTGTCTTCCGTGGTGCAGCTGATAACGGTGGACAAGTTAAAGCCATTAACTTAAAAGGTTTAATGGATGAATATACACGTAAAACTGCGGATGCGTTATTAGACGTTGTAAAACCATACGGTGCTAAAGGATTAGCTTGGACAAAAATCACTGAAGATGGCTTCAATGGTCCAGTTGCTAAATTCTTATCAGATGACTTTGAAGAATTAGTGGGATTATTAGACGGTGAAATTGGAGATATTATCTTCTTCATGGCCGATAATGAAAAAGTAGTTGCAGATGCATTAGGTGCACTACGTACGCATTTAGGTGACAAACATAAATTATATGACGAAGATGAGTTAGCATTCGTTTGGGTAACAGACTTCCCATTATTAGAATTTGACGAAGACGAAAAACGTTATGTTGCGATGCACCATCCATTTACAGCGACACAAGAATATAACTTAGATACATTACGTAACCAACCAGAAGAAGCATTAGCGCAAGCTTATGATATTGTCTTAAATGGTTATGAAATTGGTGGTGGATCAATTCGTATCCATACGCGTGAAATGCAAGATGAAATGTTCAAATTATTAGGCTTTACTGAAGATCAAGCTTATTCACAATTTGGATTCTTATTAGATGCATTAGAGTATGGATTCCCACCACACGGCGGATTAGCACTAGGATTAGACCGTTTAGTAATGATCTTAGCAAACCAACCAAATATTCGTGAAGTCATTGCCTTTCCTAAGACAGGTTCAGGTATGGACCTTATGTCTAATGCACCAAGTGCTGTTGATAGAAAACAATTACGCGAATTAAACTTATCTGTTAAAGCACCAAGAAAAGCAAAAGAAGATAAGTAATTTAGATAAGTATTAATATAAAAAAGACAAACAAACTACTGAAAATTAGTCACTACTAATATTTTTGTAGTTTGTTTTTATCTATATTAACTCTATGTGAAAGGAGCAAACATTATGTTAATTGGATCGCATGTATCATTAAGTGGTAAAGACATGTTATTGGGTTCTGCTAAAGAGGCTGCCAGTTATGGAAGCACTGTGTTCATGGTTTATACCGGAGCCCCTCAAAATACCAGACGCAAAGAAATTGAAGCATTTAGAATTGAAGAGGCCGTTGAATTTATGAAGGAAAACGGCTTGGAATTTTTTACTGTTCATGCCCCTTATATTATTAATTTAGCCAACACCACTAAAGAGGGATACCATGACTTTGCAATTGAATTTTTACAAGACGAAGTCAGACGAGTGGAAGCTTTAGGTGCTAATCAAATCACTTTTCATCCTGGTGCCCATGTTGGTGCAGGAGTTGATACAGGAATTAATCAAATTATTCATGGTTTAAATGAAGTGATCAGACCTGATCAAACACCTCAGATTTCGCTAGAAACAATGGCAGGTAAGGGGACTGAAATTGGTCGTACATTTGAGGAGATTGCTCGAATTATCGATGGCGTCACTCATAACGAGAAATTGAGTGTAACCTTCGATACGTGTCATGTTTATGATGCGGGTTATGACATTGTTAATGATTTAGATAACGTTCTTACTGAATTTGATAAAATAATAGGATTAGATCGTTTATCTGTTTTCCATATTAATGATTCAAAAAATCCAATGGGTTCAAAGAAAGACCGTCATGCAAATATTGGTGAAGGGACTATTGGTTTTGATCGATTAAATGAAATTGTTCATTTACCAGAATTTGCCCATATCCCTAAATTGCTTGAAACACCATGGGTTCCGATTGAAGAGGGCAGTAAGAAAAAATTGGCACCTTACGGTCATGAAATTAGTATGTTTAAAACGCAAACATATAACCCGAATTTAATGATGGATATTTTAAAAGGGTAGTTTGGATTAAATTCAACATTATAAGTAAAACAAATAGCCATAGAACTCCTAAAATAGAGCTCTATGGCTATACTCATTGATTAGATTAATTCTTTAATCCTTGAATTGGCGCAGGAATACGTCCACCACGATGAATAAAGACATCTGGTTTGGAAGTATTAACCGGCATGATTGGCGCTGAACCAAATAAACCACCAAATTCAAGCGATTCACCTGCTTGACGTCCAATGGCTGGAATTAAACGAATAGCCGTTGTTTTTGAATTGATCATCCCGATGGCCGCTTCGTCGGCTAAAATGGCTGAGATAATTTCAGGACTTGTTTCACCAGGGACTGCAATCATATCTAAACCAACTGAACAAACAGCCGTCATCGCAGTTAGCATATCAAGTGATAAATTACCATTTTCAGCTGCAGCAATCATCCCTTCGTCCTCTGAGACTGGAATGAAAGCACCTGATAAACCACCGACATTATTGGCAGCCATTGCGCCACCTTTTTTCACCGCATCATTTAGTAAAGCAAGTGTCGCGACACTACCATGGGCTCCGACTTGTTCTAATCCCATTTCCTCCAAAATACGGGCAACTGAATCTCCGGTAGCGGGTGTTGGTGCCAGTGATAAATCAACGATTCCAAAGGGGATATCTAATAATTTTGATGCTTCTGAACCAACTAATTGTCCCATACGTGTTACTTTAAAGGCAGTACGTTTAATGACTTCAGCGACATCTTGTAGTGGTGCTGTTTTATCTAGTTTTGCTAAGGCTGAACGGACAACACCAGGTCCTGAAACCCCTACATTAATGACTAAATCAGCTTCACCGGCACCATGGAAAGCACCTGCCATAAATGGATTATCTTCGACGGCATTATTGAAAATGACTAATTTCGAAGCAGCAACGCTTTCACGGTCTTTGGTCATTTCAGCAGCTTTCACCGTAATTTCACCCATTAATTTTACCGCGTCCATATTAATACCTGCTCGAGTAGATCCGATATTGACACTCGAACAAACACGGTCAGTAACGGTTAAAGCTTCAGGGATACTATTAATTAAAGCTAAGTCTCCGGCAGCGAAACCTTTTTGAACTAGGGCAGAGAAACCACCAATAAAATCTACGCCAACTTCTTTAGCTGCTGCATCGAGTGTTTTCGCATATTCAACCGGATTTCCACCGGAAACAGCTACTAAATGAGCGATGGGTGTCACTGAAATACGTTTATTAATAATTGGAATATCATATTTATTTTCAATTTGTTGGGCTACATCTACTAAATTAGCCGCTTTTGTCGTAATTTTTTCATATATTTTTTCACATGATTTAGTAATATCACTATCAGCACAATCCAATAAAGAAATTCCCATTGTAATTGTTCTAATATCTAAGTTTTCTTGATCAATCATTGTGATTGTTTCAAGAATTTCATCCATTATAAACATAATACCCTCCTAGATACGGTGCATTGATTCGAAAATATTTTCGTGCATCACATTAATTTTCATATTAGGGAATAGTCCCACTACTTTATTCTTGAAATTTTCAAAATCATCGGACACTTCAGTAATATCAACAACCATAGTCATCGTGAAATAACCATCCAATACTTTTTGTGCCACATCGACGATATTTACGTTATTTTCGAAACAAGCATTGGCTACTTTAGCAATGATTCCTTTTTCATCTTTTCCAACAACCGTTATAACCGCTTTCATTAAATTGTACCTCCAAAGAATTTTCTCTTATTCTAACATACCTAAGTGAAGAACTGTACATAAAAATAGTCTGACTGGTTAAGTCAGACTAAATAATTAGTGCCAAGTGACAGGAAGGTTCATAATATCTAAGATAATACTGGCTGATTCTTCAATACTGCGGTCGGCTACATTAATAACAGGACAGCCTAATTCACGGTAAATTTCATCAGCATATTCTAATTCATTTAAAATACGGTCATGTGAAGAATATCTTGAACTTTCAGACATCCCATATTCACGCATCCGACTGAGACGGTGTTTGTTGAGTATTTCAGGATCATTTGTTAGACCAATAATTTTAGAACGATCAATCTCAAAAAGCATTTCAGGTAATTCATTTTCTGGAATAAGGGGCAAGTTCATTGCTTTATATCCCATTACGGCTAAATACATGCAAAGAGGGGTTTTACCCGTTCTTGAAACACCTAAAATAACAATATCTGCCTCAGCTAAAGAATTGGCATTTTTACCATCATCATATGAAGCAGCGAATTCCATCGCTTTAACACGGTTAAAGTATTGATCATCCAATTCGTGCTGCGCACCAGATATTTCACTCGGTTTGACACCTGTACGTCTTGAAATTTCTAAAGCATAGGGTTGAATCAAGTTATAACAAATAAGTCCTGTATCAATACAAAAATCTTCGACTAAGTGGGCTAATTCAATATCGGCAATCGTCATATAAACGAGTGCGTCTAATCGATTTGCCTTCTCCAAGATGCGTTTTAAGTGGGCAGGATCAGAAACAAAAGTATAGCGGTGTAATTTTGCCTCAACGGTAGGAAATTGTGCTAAAATAGATTTAACTAATTTTACGGCTGTTTCACCAATTGAATCGGATAGGATAAAATAATGAAGTACATTTGAATTTTCCGTTTGGTTTTGCATAGTGACCTCCTGTAATTTTATTCTATTTTATCATATTTTAGAAAGGAGCAAAATATTTTGACATTTCAAGAACAAAATCATAGTTTTGAAGAAACCAGAGATGAAGCAATTGCCATGCTTAAGGAAGCTGGACTTAAATTAACCAAAAAACGCCAAGAAATCATTGATATTTTTGCCCAAGATCAGAAATACTATCGAGCTATTGATGTCCATGACATATTAAGTAGTGAAAATCCGACAATGAGTTATAATACGACATACCGAAATTTATATGATTTTACTGAGATTGGTATCTTAGAGGTAACGGAATATAATCAAGAACAACTATTTAAGATAAGCTGTTTCCCTGATCACCATCACCACCATTTTATTTGTACTAATTGTGGAAAAGTCATTCCGATTCACGCATGCCCAATGGCTAAAATTGAATCAGAATTACCGGGTGTTCAAGTGCAAAGTCATCGATTTGAAGTTTTTGGCTTATGTGAAGAGTGTGCATAGACGCCTTTGATGACTTGATTTTTTCGAAAACTCAATAAAATTTCAAAAAAATTAATAAAAAACTTGAAAAACGAGCTTCTAATGCTATAATAGACACTGAACTTTATTAGATTTTAGGTCTAAGGAAGGTTACTAAAGCTTGGGAGGAGGGTATTTATGTCTAAAACAGTTGTTCGTGATAACGAATCATTAGATGACGCTCTTCGTCGCTTTAAGCGTAACGTTTCTAAAACCGGTACTTTAAGAGATGCTCGCAAGCATGAATTCTACGAAAAACCAAGTGTTAAACGTAAGAAAAAATCTGAAGCTGCGCGTAAACGCAAGTATTAATTTTAGATACATTTGAAGTGACTAAAAATAAACATTGTTTTCAATGTAGAGGACACCGCTAATTGGCGGTGTCCTTTTTTTGTCATTTTGTATAAAGGACTTTCCTTAGGAGTCGCCCAAATATGTGTTATAATTATCAAAAGATTTCACAATTAGGGGGCGCTTATGAATTATGAAAATTATTTAGAATATTTAAATTCTGGGGTTGAAGATCCTTCTAAGTTTTTGCAACGATTTATCATTACGGTAGTTATAATTGTTGCATTATTATTAATTAATAAATTATTATCTTGGGTTCTAGAACGATATGTCAGTAATCAAAAATTAGTGCAATATTTATATCGTTGGAAAAGGGTAGCCATTTTAATCTTGTCGATTGGTTCAGTCCTCTTGTTATGGTTTGACCGAATTGAATCATTAACCATTACGATTAGTGTGATTGTCTTTGTCGCCGCTTTAGCTTTAAGAGGTTTGATTTTAGATATTGTGGCGTATATATATGTATCCATTCGCGAACCATTTGATATCGGTGACCGTATTGAAATTAATGGCTGTATTGGAGATGTTCTCGACATTGATTTTTTACAGATTCATTTACTTGAAGTTGAAAATATTATTACTAACCAAGAAGCAACTGGACGGTCTATCGCTATCCCAAATCGCCTTTTATTTGAACAAACGACACATATCTATTCTTATAAATCACCATTTATAAAACAAGACGTTACCATGCTGATTAGTTTTGATAGTGACCGAGACATGGCCTTTCGTGAAGCTTCTCGTGTTGCTTATGAGGTACATCAAAAGATATTAGAAAATAGTAGTGAGGAAAGCGTTGAAGCCTTTAACAAAAGTATTGAAATAGGTGAATCCTCAAATAAGCCAAGTGTTCGTATGGGCGTTAAGGGGGCAGGATTTGAAATAGTCGTGACTTATTTCACCGATTACCATAATATGAGTTACAATAATACACGAATGCAATTGGCTTTGTATGATGCCTTCTTAGACAAGAATATTGAAATGCCTACGGCAGAATATCACCAAGTGGAGCATTCAAATATGGTTGTTAAATAATAAATTGAATTTACTACTGACAGTGTTGTGTTTTTTTCGTAAAATAGACACATGATAATAATGACGCAATTAAAAAGGAGAAGTTATTTGACCGAATCACAAATTTTTAAAGAACAAGTTACTGTTACGAATCCTGAATGGTTATTGATATTACTGGGAAACCATGACAAGCAGGCTAAGTTAATTGCCTCTCACTATCCGGTTACGATATCTAATCGTGGTGAGGAAATTTCAATTGAAGGGGAAAGCGAAGAGGCGGTTCAATCCGTTCGTGCTATTTTCCTTGCTTTGTTTAATTTATTACAACAAGGCATTACTCCTCATACGATGGATTTTATTACTGCGATTAAAATGGAACAAAATAATCAATTAGATTATTTCTTGGATTTATTCGAAGTGGTAGTGGGGCGTACATTTGAAGGCAAGCAGATTCGTGCCAAAAACTTTGGCCAACTGCAATATGTAAAATCTGTCCAGAAATCTGATGTCGTATTTGGTATCGGACCAGCTGGTACAGGGAAAACATTTTTAGCAGTTGTTATGGCTGTCCAGGCACTACGTGATGGGCATGTTAAACGAATTATTTTAACGAGACCAGCTGTTGAAGCGGGTGAAAATTTAGGTTTCTTACCAGGGGATTTAAAAGAAAAAGTTGATCCTTATTTAAGACCTATTTATGATGCGCTTTATACTATTTATGGACGTGAACAGACGACGCGTTTATTAGAACGTGAAGTCATCGAAGTGGCACCACTTGCATATATGCGTGGGCGGACATTAGATGATGCTTTTGTTATTTTAGATGAGGCTCAAAATACGACCAGTGCGCAAATGAAGATGTTCTTAACACGTCTTGGCTTTGGCTCAAAAATGATTATCAATGGTGATGAAACGCAAGTCGATTTACCACGTGGGGTTAAGTCAGGATTACGCGATGCTAAACAAATTTTACAAGGTATTAATAATATTCAATTTGTTAAATTTGATGCTTACGATGTCGTTCGACATCCTGTTGTTGCTGATATTATCCGTGCGTATAGCGATCAAGGATAATCAAGTAAAATGAATGAAAGGACAACAATGTGAATAATTACTTACAGTCTATTCAAAGAAGACTTGGCAAGTGGTATCTACCGATCATTGTCAGTCTTTTTACACTCATTATGATTGGTTTTGGTTACTTTAGAGTTCAAAACGATACGGCGCAAATGGTTCGTCGTAACCAAGTTGCCCAAGATACGGTTCTAGCCCCTTATACGATTGAAGACGCTGAGCGAACGGAAACATTAAGAAATCAGGCAGTGGCAAGTGTTGAAAATACATTTACTTTCCAAAGAAGTGTTCTAGAACAGGAGCAGGATCGATTAGATAGTTTTATCAACTTTCTATCGGCCATTCGGGAAGAAAGTTATTCTACAGCAGCTCTTATGGAGGAAGTCGAAAGCTTGGATGATGCAGATGAGGAAATTGATCTCTCTGTTTTATCACAGCAACGAGATCCTAATCAATCTGTTTCTTATAATTTCTTATCACCTGAAGAACAGCAATTAGTGATTCAGTTGAATACTCTTTTATTACAAGAAGAGAATGCTGAGTTTGTGAGAGAATTTGATATCGAATCAATTCAATCTATTTTGATGATGAGCGATACGATTTACCGAAATTTTGTATCCATGTTAAACGAACAACACTTTTCAATTATGGCGCAGCCCATTTATACGGGTCAATTAAATAATGTGATTGATGAATTGAGGGTTCAGTATAATGATGACGATGAAGAGGAATTGTTTGCTGAAATTTTAGCTGCTTTCATTCAACCAACGATGTTGTACGACGAAGAGGCAACTTTACAGAATCAGACAGAAGCTTATAATTCCGTACAGCCAGCTTATATTCTTCAAGGTCAAGTAATTGTTCAAGAAGGACATATTGTTGACGCTGAAGATATTAGGCAATTAAATTTATTCAATTATTTTGAACAATCAAATATATCACTGCGAGTAGTGATGTATTATTTCTTAGTTATCTTACACGCAATTTTGATTTTATTAATCGGAAGACGTTATGATTCTGAGCGTTCAAAGAATAATATTACCGCTTATTTACTCATGTTTGTCTTTATGTTTGCTACTACAATGGGGATTGGTTCGATTCAATCTTTAACATTGGAATATTTACTGTTGCTGTTACCGATTAATGTCTTTGCGACCTTCTTATTGCCATTGATGGGAATAAGGTGGACTTTGGGTGGATTAACCGTTTATTCACTCTTTCAATCATTCCCGATGACTTATTACAGTGAGGGAACGGCTGGTTATTTATTGGCATTTTATTTTATTTTTCTTGCCATTGTATCGGTTTGGGAATATGGTAAAAATAAACAATTTAGCAATATGACGGATCATAAAACAAGCATTCGCTTATTGGGACTCTCTCTTTTATTAGGAGTTACTGTATTTAGTATTTTCAATGTTAATTTACCATTGTATCAATGGGCAAGGATTCTATTTTATATCGTAATGAGCCATGCTTTAACTGCTTTAATTAATACAATTATTTACCCTTATTGGGAAGCATTATTTAGTAATAAAGCGAAGTTAACGCTGAATGAATTATCCAATTTAAATCATCCTTTATTACAGGAATTGATTGAACGTGCGCCTGGTACTTATAACCATAGTATGATGGTTGCTAATCTAAGTAGTAATGCAGTAGACGCAATTGGTGGAGATGGCTTACTAACGCGTGTTGCGGGTTATTATCATGATGTTGGGAAAATGAGTCAGCCACTCTTCTTTACGGAAAATGTTTCAAGTAAAATTGTCACCCCTCATAAGGCATTATCGCCTGAAGAGAGTGCGCGAGTGATTATCGATCATGTGCACCAAGGTGTTGAAATTTTGAAAGAACATAAATTTCCGCAGAGTGTCATTGATATTTGTTTTGAACATCACGGAACAACACTCGTAAAATATTTCCATTACCAGGCGACTCAAGAGGCTAACGGTAAGGAAGTTGATGAGTCTCAATTTAGATATGATTGCCGTAAACCACAAAGTAAAGAAGCGGCGGTTATCATGATTGCTGATTCATGTGAAGCGGCGTCTAGATCGTTGAAAGATTATGAACCTGATACAATTACGGGATTAGTGAATAATATTATTAATACAAAATTGGACGATAATCAATTTACAGATTGCGGATTGACTGTCCATGAATTAAAATTGGTAAAGCAATCTTTAATTAAAGGAATTGGTAGTATGTACCATACAAGAATTGATTACCCGAGTTAATCCTCGGACGAGATCAATAGAAAGGAGAGCCATGAAGATAGAAATTATTGATGAGCAAAACTACTTATCAAAGGAAGCAATGACTATTGTAGGAGATGTGGTTGAATTAACGGCGAAACATCTTGGATTAAAAGAAGACACAGAAGTTGATATTACAATAGTAGATAATCCAACGATTCATCAATTGAATCAAGAATACCGTGGAATTGACCGTGCAACGGATGTGTTATCCTTTGCGATGATGGACGAAGTGGAAGGGGACTTTTTATCACTCACTCAGGAAATGATGCCTGTTGTTCACCTAGGGGATATTATTATTTCCAATGATAAAGTAATTGAACAAGCTGAAGAATATGGTCATTCTTATGAGCGCGAGTTAGGTTTTTTAACTGTCCATGGATTCCTACACTTAAATGGTTATGATCATCAGACACCTGAGGAATCGGCAGAAATGTTTGGTATTCAGGAAGAAATTCTGACACAATATGGCTTAACAAGATAAATGAAGAAAGCGATAGTACGATTTATTAAAGCATTTGAGTGTGCAGTAAATGGTCTAATCTATTCTGTTAAAACGGAACGCAATTTACGTTACCATATGATAGCTGCTACATTTGTCACTTTAGCGGGACTGTTTTTTGGGTTGAATGCTTACGAATGGAGTATTCTAGTCTTGTTATTTGGGGTTGTGATGTCAGGTGAGATTATCAATACTGCCATCGAAACAACCGTCGATTTAGTAACAGAAGACTATCACCCACTGGCTAAAATTGCCAAAGATGCCGCAGCCGCAGCTGTTTTAGTGACAGCCATCGCTGCGGTTATTATTGGTTTAATTATTTTTGTGCCTAAAATTTTACAATGGATTATATAATTGGAGGAATGAATGAGAAATAGAAAAAAGAATGAATTTAAATCAGGTTTTGTCACATTAATTGGACGTCCCAATGTTGGGAAATCAACTTTACTGAACCGATTTGTCGGTCAAAAAATTGCGATCATGTCAGACAAAGCCCAAACAACACGTAATCGTATTCAAGCGGTTTATACGGATAATGATGCGCAAGTCGTATTTATCGACACACCAGGTATACATAAACCGAAACACGCCTTAGGGGACTTTATGCTTAAAACAGCATTTTCTTCATTACAAGGTGTAGATATTGTTTTAGTAGTGGTTAATGCAGGTGAAAAAATCGGACCGGGTGACCGTTTAGTCATTGAACGTATTCAAAATGTGGATACACCGGTATTTTTATTAATTAATAAAATTGATTTAGTGACACCCGATGAGTTACTACCAATTATTGAAAGTTATACAAAAGAATATGATTTTGATGAAGTATTCCCAATCAGTGCAACAGAAGGAAATAATGTGCCAGAATTGATGGAATCAATCAAAAAATATTTACCAGAAGGACCACAATATTACCCAGCAAATCAAGTAAGTGACCATCCGGAATATTTCGTGGTTTCTGAATTTGTCCGTGAGAAAATTTTACATTTAACAAGAGAAGAAGTCCCTCATTCAGTGGCGGTTCATGTTGAGAGTATGAAACGTAATGAAGATGATAAAATTGAAGTGAGTGCGGTTATTTATGTTGAGCGTGATAGCCAAAAAGGGATTATTATTGGTAAACAAGGTAGTATGATTAAGAAAATTGGTACCATGGCTCGCCGAGATATTGAATTACTACTCGGTGATAAAGTTTATTTAGAACTCTTTGTTAAAGTTCAAAAAGACTGGCGCGATAAAAAACAATCACTTGTTGATTTAGGTTACCGTCAAGAAGATTATTAAGGATTCAAATAAATTTTAAATTAATTTAGATAAGGGGGCAATGAGTTGAACGAATCGTTTGAAGGCATTGTCCTTTTTAAACGTCCTTACCGTGATAATGATGCATTGGTTAAAATATTTACTGAAGACAAGGGAACAAAAATGTTCTTTGTCAAAGGGTTAAATAAACCGAATCACCCTTTAATGAGCTATACACTCCCATTAACTAAAAATCAGTATATCGGTACGATTAACCAACAAGGTTTATCTTTTTTAAGGGAAGGGCAATCGTTGTCGATGTACCGTCATATCCAAATGGATGTTGATTTACAGGCTTATGCTGCTTATATTGTGCAATTGATTGATTCGGCTACTGCGGATAATGAACCACATGCGACTAATTATCAATTATTAGAGCATGTTTTAGATAAGTTGAATCAACAATTAGCACCACAATTAATTACGACTTATGTTGAGTTATTCTTGCTCCCACAATTTGGGACGCATATAAATTTAGACCATTGTTTATATTGTGATGAAACAAAAGGGCCATTTGATATGAGTTTAAGACATCAAGGGTTACTCTGTTCGAAGCATTATCACATGGACGAATTTCGTTTACGCATTCATCCCAATGCGATTTATATTGTTCAACAATTACATAGATATGCACTGAAACATATTCAATCTGTGAATTTAGATCCAAATTTACTCAGTGAACTCAGACGATTAATGGATGAAATTTATAAGGAATTTGTTGGTCTTCGTTTAAGGAGTAAATCATACCTCGATCAATTAGAAAAAATTCATGATGAAGCAAATTTACTCAAAAGTATGAGGGAAAAGAACAAAAAAGATAACCAAGAACAAGCGGATAAATAGGCTTGTGATTGACATTTATGAATAAAGTCAGTAAAATATAGCGTAATGAAGTAAGATCATGAATAAAGATAGTTAAGCGATTCTAGGGTGGTGTGAGCTAGAACAAATCGAAGGCGATTTTACAGAAAACTGAATAGACTAAAGTGCTGATGTTTTATCAGAATTAGGGTGGAACCGCGATTTAATCGTCCCTATGAGATTTTTTATAATCTCATAGGGACGAATTTTTTTTATTTAGAGGAGAATGAAAATGAGTGTTACGACAATTCAAGATATGATTATGACGCTACAAAATTTTTGGGCGGATCAAGGTTGTTTAATTTTACAAAGTTATGATACGGAAAAAGGGGCAGGAACAATGAGCCCTTACACATTCTTAAGAGCGATTGGACCAGAGCCATGGAATGCTGCTTACGTAGAACCATCACGTCGTCCAGCGGATGGACGTTATGGTGAAAACCCAAACCGTTTATACCAACATCACCAATTCCAAGTGGTTATGAAGCCAGCGCCGATTGATATTCAAGAAATTTATTTAGATAGCTTAAGAGTATTAGGTATTGACCCATTAGAACATGATATTCGTTTTGTTGAAGATAACTGGGAAAACCCTTCTCTTGGTTGTGCTGGTTTAGGTTGGGAAGTATGGATTGATGGAATGGAAATTACACAATTTACTTATTTCCAACAAGTAGGTGGATTGAAATGTGATCCAGTGACTAGTGAATTAACATACGGTTTAGAACGTTTAGCAATGTACATTTTAGATGTAGACAATGTTTATGATTTAGAGTGGGCACCGGGCGTTAAATATGGGGAAATTTTCCAACAACCAGAATTTGAACAAACAACGTATGCTTTTGATGAGTCAAATACAGAAATGTTATTTGCACAATTTGATGCTTATGAAGCAGAAGCAATGCACAATATTGAAAAAGAATTAGTCCATCCAGCCTATGATTATATTTTAAAATGTTCGCATGCATTTAATTTATTAGATGCACGTGGTGTGATTTCAGTTTCAGACCGTGCTGGATATTTAGCGCGTATTCGTAAAATGGCTCGCGCTGTAGCAACGAGTTTTGTTAATAAACGTGAAGCTCTTGGTTTCCCGTTATTAAAATCACAAGAGCCAACTGCGTAGAAAGGGATTCATTATGACAAAAGATTATTTATTAGAAATTGGATTAGAAGAAGTTCCAGCACGTTTTTTAAAGGATCTAAGTGATCAATTACGGATTCGTGTGAGTGACTTTTTAACAGACGAACGCTTAACATTCTCAAGTATTGAGCCTTATGCTACACCGCGTCGTTTAGCGGTTATTGTCCGTGGTTTATCTGAAGCTCAAGCAGATATTGAAGAAAAAGCTAAGGGGCCATCTTTAAAAATCGCTCAAGATGAATCTGGGAACTGGACTAAAGCTGCACAAGGATTTGCTAGAGGCCAAGGCGGAACACCGGAAGATTTAATTGTTGAAGAAGTAAAAGGCGAAGATTATGTCTTTATCCAAAAATCAATCAAAGGTAAACCAGCTAGTGAAGTGTTACAAGGGATTGTGACAGTTGTTAAGAGTATGATTTTCCCTGTATCAATGACTTGGCATGATTACCAAACACCTTATATTCGTCCTATTCATTGGTTCGTTTCACTATTAGATGATGAAGTGATTCCATTTGAATTTGTTGAAGTTAAATCAGGTCGTCAAACACGTGGTCACCGTTTCTTAGGGGAATCGGTTGATATCGCATCAGTGGATAGCTACGTTGAACAATTGCGCGATGAATTTGTGATTGCAAATTATGAAGAGCGTCAAGCAATTATTCGCGAACAAATTGAGAAAATTGCTACAGAAAATAACTGGAATATTCCAATTGATGAAGATTTACTGGATGAAGTAACGTCAATTGTAGAATGGCCAACGGCATTTTCAGCTGACTTCGAAGAAGAGTACTTAGCAATTCCTAAACGTATTTTAGTAACAGCAATGCGCGATCATCAACGTTACTTCTATGTTGAGAATCCTGAAAATGAAGAATTGTTACCATATTTTGTATCTGTTCGTAATGGTGATAGTAACCATATTGAAAATGTGGCGCGCGGTAATCAAAAGGTATTACGTGCAAGGTTAGAAGATGCGTTATTCTTCTATGAAAATGACACTCAACAAACCATTGATTCATTTGTAGAGAAATTAGCAAATGTAAACGAGCATTATAAATTAGGGACACTGACAGACAAACAAAATCGTGTCCAACAAATGATTCCAGTACTTACAGATGCTGCACAATTAGATGCTTCAGTTTCACAAACTGCACAAGAGGCAGCAAGTATTTATAAATTTGATTTAATGACTGGAATTGTCGATGAATTCGCTGAACTCCAAGGTTATATGGGTGGTTATTATGCTAAACACTTTGGCTTAAGCGAAGAGGTCGCTAATGCGGTAGCCACACAATATTTACCTGTTACTTCAGGTGGTGCACTACCAGATACTCAAGCAGGTGCTATTTTAGCCATCGCAGATAAATTAGATACATTAGTTGGATACTTCAGTGTAGGTATGCAACCAACAGGGTCAAATGACCCTTACGCATTACGCCGTCAAGCAACAGGAATTTTAGAAATCATTTTAGACCAGAATTGGCATATTGACTTAGAATCAATTATCCATACACTAGTTTCTGACCGTTCACAGGAAGCAGAAAACGTAACAAATGACTTAGTTGAATTCATTAAAAATCGTCTAGAGCCACATTTATCTAAATCTGGCGTAGATTATGATATTATTAATGCAGTAAAAGAAGCAAATGGATTAGATTTAGTGTATAATGTTAACTCTGCTATTCAATTGCATGCTATGAAGAAAGTTCAAGCGAGCGATTACCGTGAAATGATGGAAGCCATAACACGGGTAACCAATTTAGGTAGCAAAGGTGAAACAGAAGCTTCAATGGATGAAGCATTGGCAGAATCAAATTCAGAACGCCAATTAATCTCAGTGATTAATGATTTACCAAGACAAGAAACAGATCCCCAGGTACAGTTAGAGAACTTTAACTTATTAATCAATCCAATTAACAATTATTTTGAAAATAATATGGTTAATGCCGATGATGAAAAGATTAAAAATAATCGCTATGCAACTATGCAGACATTAACGAATTATATTAATATCATGCTGGATCCTAGGGAAATTATTACAAAATTTTAAATGAATTTTACAAAAGGAGCCGATTATGTCAACCTTTTTAGATTACGCAAAAGTAAATGTCAAAGCCGGAAAAGGCGGAGACGGTATGGTTGCTTTTCGTCGTGAAAAATACGTACCAGATGGGGGACCAGCTGGTGGAGACGGCGGAAAAGGTGGCGATATTATCTTCATCGTAGATGAAGGACTAAGAACACTACTTGATTTTAAATTTAATCGTCATTTTAGAGCCGATGGCGGCGAAAACGGAATGAGCAAGAATAAATTTGGATCAAATGCAGAGGACATGTTTGTCCGAGTTCCACCTGGGACGATTGTTCGTGATTCAGAAACAAATGCATTAATTGCAGATTTAACGGAACAAGCACAACAAGTGATTGTTGCTAAAGGTGGACGTGGTGGACGTGGTAATACACGTTTTGCCACTCATAAAAACCCAGCACCATCGATTGCAGAAAATGGTGAGCCGGGTGAAGAAAGAGAATTAACGCTAGAATTGAAATTACTGGCAGATGTGGCTTTAATTGGTTACCCAAGTGTGGGGAAATCAACTTTACTGTCTGTTATTAGTAATGCGAAGCCGAAGATTGCCGATTATCAATTTACAACATTAAGTCCTAATTTAGGGATGGTAAAAATTGGTGTCGATAAAGAATTCGTCGTCGCCGATACTCCAGGTCTTATTGAAGGGGCGTCAACGGGTGTTGGATTAGGGATTGATTTCCTGAAACATATCGAGCGAACGAATGTATTATTACATGTCATTGATATGGCTGCGGTGCATGGCCGTGATCCATTTGAAGACTTCTTAAGTATTATGGACGAACTTTCAACTTATAATGACCGTTTACTATTACGTCCGATGCTTATCGTTGCAAATAAAATGGACCAAGAAATTGCTCAAGAGAATTTAGAAGAGTTTAAGGAAAAATTAGCAGATTACTATGCTGATTCAGAATATACTCAACCTGAAATCGTGGAAATTTCAGCTTACCAACGTAAAGGAATTGATACTCTAATCGATCAAGCTTATGAGATGGTACAAGAATTAGAGTTTGTATCATTAGTTGAAGAAGAGGAAGTTGAGTTCGTTCACTATCAATTAGAAGAAGAAGCGCCTGACTTTGAAGTACACCGTGTCGATGCGGACTTCTTCGTTATTACTGGTGACAAGATTGAGAAATTATTCCGTATGACAAATATGGCACATGATGAGAGTATCCAACGTTTTGCGCGTCAAATGCGTACGATGGGTATTGATCAAGCTTTACGTGATGCGGGAGCAAGTTCAGGAGATACGATTGAACTTGATGGTTACCAATTTGAGTTTATGGACTAGGTGATTCAAATGTCACAGTTAACTATGAGTAAAAATAGAATTTCAGCGTTTGACGGATTAAAAGGTCTTGCGCTGATTGGTGTGATTAGTTTCTATTTCTATGAACATATACTTCCTGGTGGCTACTTAGCAGTTAATATATTCTTATTCTTTGCTGGTTTTATGAACTTTAGGTATTTCTATAAGAAAATCGACAATGATGAAACCATCAAAATTTGGGACTATTATAAAACACGATTCAAAAGACTTTTTTTCCCAATGTTGTGGCTCATATTACTCGTCTCAGCATTTATCTTACTCTTTCAACAGGACTTTTTGGTTAATTTAGCGGGAACGAGTATTACCTCATTGTTATTTGGTAATAATTATTATCAATTAGCGTCGGGTCAATCTTATTTTATCCAAGCAATTGCCCCTAATCCATTTAGTCATTTATGGTATGTTTCGCTACTGGCTCAATTTATTTTAGTAACGCCCATTGTGGTGAAATTAGTCTATTCATACCATAAACAACCAACAACTGCGAGTTTAATGTTACTCGTATTGTCAATAGTTTCAGCGATTACGATGGCCTATATGTATGCAGGGAATAGTGGCCCAACAAATGTTTATTACCGTGTTTCAACACGTGCATTTGCTTATACTATGGGTGGTAGTATTGCCTTTATGACGCCATTATCACTCAAACAGCCAGAGATAACGAAACAACAACGTCTGGTCATTAATGTGATTGGGCTATTAATGTTAGTATTAATGACTCTGATGATGTCATTTATGTATGGAACGCAAGGTTTTGCTTACTATTTAGGAATGTTTTTATTCACTCTAATAACAGCAGTGTTCTTTATCATTATGACTCACCAATCATCTATCTGGCATACCTTAATTGCCTTTAAACCATTAGCTTGGTTAGGAAGACGTAGTTATTCTTATTATCTATGGTTTTATCCGATCTATATCATGGTGCCGAAATTAGATCTTACAAATAATATTGATTACACGTACTTACTCTTAATTCAATTTATATTAATTGCTGTGTTATCTGAAGTAAGTTACCGAATCTTTGAAAGACACCAATTAGACTTACCAATTGGACAGGACTTTAACTATCAGAAAATGCGTCACCAACTGAATGTTTTATCACAAAGTGGTAAAGCATTGTTAAGTGTGAAAGTGATGACATTCATATATATTGTTGTCGCTGTATTCGGTGTCATTGGGATTACTCAATCCAGATCTGCTGGGGACGAAGTGTTAGAGTTACAAAATTTAATTACTCAAAACCAAACAGCACTGGATCAAACGGAGCCAACAACAACGGAGAATCGAGCAATTAATAATATCGAGGGATTAGACCAAGAGGTATTATTATACGCTAATGGTTTAGATGTTACATTTTTTGGTGATTCAACATTACTCTCATCAGCTAGTCAAATCAAAGCAGTTTTCCCTAAAGCAATTATTAATGGTGAAATTGGTCGTCAATTATACAATAGTTATCAAAACTTATTTCAATTAGAGGAACAAGGATTACTGGCAGATTCAGTTATTTTCATGTTGGGTGCCAATGGGACATTTAGTCAGACACAAATTGATGATATTGTCTCTTTATTAGGTGACCAAAGGCAAATCTATTTTGTCACGTCAAACGCTAAACGCACTTGGACAGCGGATGCGAATCGACAATTACGCCGTGCCAGTGATCGTTATGGAAATGTTCAAGTCATTGATTGGGCTGAATATTCTGTCGGTAACGATGAATGGTTACGAGCAAGTGACGAAGCACATCCAACTACCATTGGTGCTCAAGAAATGGCAAAATTCATTGCCAATGAGATTTATCGATTAAGATAATTAGTTTGATAAATTGGATAATGAATTCGATTATGCCTCTCATTTACGATAAATTTAAACACGATATTTACTAATAGTAATCATACTTTATCAAAAATAGAGTAGATTATAGTAAATGTCGTGTTTTTATTATGCTATAATTTGAATAATGAATTTATGAAATCAAAAGTAATTTCTAAAAAAATATGATAAAATTTTATAGTTAGTTAAAAATTCTTACACATTAGAAAGAGGTAGCATATGGAGTTATTATTCTTAGGGACTGGGGCTGGGATACCGTCAAAATCACGGAATGTCAGCTCACTTGCCCTGAAACTACTTCAAGAATTAAATCAAGTTTGGTTATTTGATTGTGGGGAAGCCACTCAGCATCAAATATTAGAAACGTCTCTCAAGCCACGAAAAATTCGCCGTATTTTTATAACGCACTTACATGGTGACCATATATTTGGCCTACCTGGTTTGTTAAGTAGCCGTTCTTTTCAAATTGGGGAAGAAGAGATGCCACTATCAATTTATGGACCTCCAGGGATTCGTGAATATATTCAAATGTCGTTGAAGTTATCGAAATCCAATTTACTCTATCCGTTGGAGATTGTTGAATTAGATCCTCAAGGAGGAAAATTGACATTCGATAATAATTGGACTGTGACTTATTTACCACTTAAACACGGTGTTTTATCCTTTGGTTACCGAGTTGAGGAACCAGATTCGCCAGGGGAGTTACTCGTTGAAAAATTACAATCTTATAATATACCGAATGGACCTATTTTTGGTCGGCTAAAGCGTGGTGAAGAGGTTGAATTAGAAGACGGTACCCAGTTAAAAGGGACTGACTTTATCGGTCCAACTAAAAAAGGCCGCGTCATCACAATTTTAGGGGATACCCGTCCAAATTCCAATATTCAACCATTAGCCGAAAATGCCGATGTTTTAGTTCATGAAGGCACTCATTCAAGTGATGAAGCTAAAATGGCAAATCAGTATTTCCATTCCACTGTCGCTCAAGCAGCTCAAGCAGCGAAAAAAGCGGATGTTGGACAATTATTTGTCAATCATATTAGTGCGCGTTACTTATCCAGAGACGTGCAAATGATGCAAAAGGAAATTCGTCAAATATTCAAGCAAAGTAATATTGTGCATGATTTGATGGAGATTGATTTAAATTAGGCAATCCAAAGGTTTATAATATTCAATAAGCGGATACTTTGTTATAATGGATATAAGATAGAATCAAGGAGGATTATCATGAAAAATCAAGCAAAATTAATTTTTAGCATTCTTGTTTTAATTATTATTACTGTCTTTGCGATTCAAAATACAAATAATGTCCAATTGGATTTAATATTTGTTGAGTTTCAAACACCACTAGTGTTAATTATCCTATTTAGTTTATTAATTGGTGTTATCGTGGGTATGATTGGTACAGCTGTTAATAATAGTTCGAAACGTCAAGAAATTAAAGATTTAACGAAACAAGTAGATAAAGAAAAAGAATTGCGTAATCGTGATATTCGTGAAAAAGACACTAAAATTGCTGATTTACGTGCACAATTAGAAAACGAACAATTAAAACAACGTAATCGTGCTGAAATCAAAACAGATACAGCAAGCGCAAATACTGATACAAACGTAGAAGTGTAGGAGAGATATTGATGTTGAATTTAGCCAAGTATTCTTGGACTACTAAACAAGTAGAAGATGAAGAATTAATTTTGGCACAATTACAAAAAGCGGGATTAGAGCACTCTCCCGCTTTTTTGCGTGTCTGTATTCGTCGTGGATTAACGACGCCGGAAGCAATTAAGGAAGCAACCGATCAAAAGCCACAATTATATCACGATCCCTATTTAATGTTTGATATGGATAAAGCCATTGAACGAATTAATCAAGCCATTGATAGTGGTGAAAAAATGGTTATTTATGGGGACTATGATGCAGATGGGATTACCAGTACTTTGATTCTTTATGAAGGATTAATGACGGTTGGTGCCGATGTTAGTTATTATTTACCGAATCGTTTAACTGATGGGTATGGACCGAATCTGGACCGCTATAAATCGCTCATTGATGAAAGAGAAGTCTCTTTAATTATTACCTGTGATAATGGGGTAGCAGGTCATGAGGCGATTGACTATGCACAGTCGGTTGGGGTTGATGTGATTGTAACGGACCACCATTCAATTCAAGAAACGTTACCCGATGCGTACGCAATTATTCATCCTGCACATCCAAATGGGAATTATCCTTTTCATGAATTGTCTGGAGCAGGGGTTGCATTAAAACTGATGGCTGCGTTACTGGAAGAAATTCCAACGGAATCATTGGAATTAGCTGCGATTGGAACTGTTGCTGACATGATGTCACTAACCGATGAAAATCGAACAATCGTCTTAGCTGGACTTCAAGCGATGGAAATGACGCAACGTGTTGGTTTGGAGATGCTCCTAAAAGATGCCAGTGTAAGTATGGATAGTATCAATACGCAAACGATTGGTTTTGTGATTGGTCCCCGTTTAAACGCGGTTGGACGACTAGGCGATCCCACACCAGGACTTGAATTATTGGCTACACTGGACGAGGCGGAAGCGAAAGAACTCGTTTTATTTGTAAATACACAAAATAATCGCCGTAAAAGTATCGAACAGACGATTATGGAAGAGGTAGAAGAAAGACTGGATGCGTATGAAACATTACCAGATATTATTATTGAAGCTAGTCCTGATTGGGCAGCTGGAGTTCTAGGAATTACCGCTGGAAAAATTGTGCGTAAATACAATCGGCCAACAATTCTCTTTCAAAATCAAGATGAGACAGTCAAAGGGAGTGGCCGAAGTATTGATGGGGTTAATCTATTTGAATTACTTTCTGAAAATAAAGATCATCTAATGTATTTCGGTGGGCATAGTCAGGCAGCAGGTATGACAGGTCGCGCTGATGACTACCATACTTTTAAAGAGGCAATGGGCCAGAGTATGCTCAAATATCAGGAGGAAATCAATCAACCGGCCAAATTAGAGGTTGATATTGAACTCGCAACCACAGATATAAACGAATCACTCGTTGAAGAATTTGATCTACTCCAACCATTTGGGATGGATAATGAAGAACCAGTTGTGATGATTGAAGAATCAATTATTAGCCAATTTAGATTAATTGGGTCGGATAAGTCACATGTTAAAATTTCGGTTCAAAATAAAGAACACCGTGAGAGTGAATTACAAACGATCGGTTTTAGTATGGCACATCAAGCGAGGGATTTAACACTGGGGCAACCGATTCAATTGGTTGGTAAATTGGGTATCAATGAGTGGAATAATGTCCGAATGCCACAATTACAACTGGAAGACTTAGGTGTCGGTAGTAAAATTTGGGTGGATGTTAGAGGCAGTAAAATGCCACCACAATTATTAAAATTAAAGGATGCTATTTATGTGTTTGACCGCGCAAATTTAGCTAAGAGCTTTGCTGACGCGGTAGAATCAGGGTCTGAAATTACAACTTATAAAGAGTTAAGTAATGGTGGTATCACTCAGAAAAAACTAGTGTTAATGGAACCAGCCGGTTCTATGGATGAGTTGGAAAGAGCGGTAGCAAGTGGCGATTTCAGTGAAATATATTTAGGCAGCTATCTTGAAGAATCTAAATATATGGCTGGACTTCCTACTAGAGATGAAACGACGAAACTATATGTCTGGGTTAGAAAGCAAAATGAATTTGCGATCCGTGAAAATCTAGCCATTATTTCACAACAATTATCGATTCATACTACCACCTTAAAATTACTATTTATGATGTTTTTTGAGGCTGGATTTGTTACAATAGACGATGGTGTATTACACAATGTTGAAAAGATTCCAGAAGGAAAGACAGATCTAACCACCATGGATGCTTATTTAAAATACGAAGAAGCCATGCAAGTAGAAAAGTTAATGAATTTTGAACCCATTGATACAATAAAACAGAAGTTTGAAGGGAAATGACCATAATGAATTTAGAAAATTATATCGCACGCGTAGATAATTATCCATCGGAAGGCGTTATCTTTAGAGATATCACACCTTTAATGGCAGATGGAGAGGCATACCGTTACTCAGTAGAGAAAATGGTAGAATATGCTAAAGATTTAGAAGTAGACGTGATTGCTGGTCCAGAAGCGCGTGGCTTTATCTTTGGTTGTCCAGTGGCAACGGATTTAGGAATTGGCTTTGTTCCAGTTCGTAAACCAAACAAATTACCACGTGAGACAGTTGAAGTAGCTTATGACTTAGAATATGGATCAAATGTTTTAACAATGCATAAAGATGCAATTAAACCTGGTCAACGTGTTCTAATCGTAGACGATTTACTAGCAACAGGTGGAACAGTTAAAGCAGCCATTGACTTAGTTGAAAAATTAGGTGGAGTCGTTGCAGGTTGTGCATTCTTAATCGAATTAGATGATTTAGAAGGACGCAAATTATTAGAAGGTTACGATTACCAAACATTATTACACTACTAAAAAATAAAAACTATCCCAGCATTTAAGTTGGGATAGTTTTTATCTAAAAAGAACCAGATGAACGATATCACCTGGTTAACATTAATATAATTAGAACTCACGGAATAAGCTGACGACTTTTCCTAAAATAGTGACATTATCTAAGACAATATCTTCCATGTTGTCATTTTCAGGGCGTAAAATATAATGATCAGATTTCTTGAAGAACGTTTTACACGTCGCTTCATCTTCTTCAGTCATCGCAACGACGATATCACCATTGTTTGCAGATGGTTGACGTCTAACAGTAATCAGGTCACCGTCCATAATCCCAATATTAATCATTGATTCGCCGTCGATTTCAAGCATAAATAAATCACTGGCATCAAAATGTTCTAAATTGGGTGGAACTGGGAAATATTCACTGGCATCTTCGACTGCTAAAATAGGTGTTCCCGCAGCAACGCGGCCGAGTAATGGAATTTTATCAGGTTGGATGTCTAATACAGATAAAGCTAAATCAGTTAATTCAATTGCACGGGTTTTACTTGCATCACGCGAAATATATCCCGCTTTTTCTAATCGTGATAAATGTCCATGGACTGTAGAAGTTGATGCCAAACCAACTTCACCACCAATTTCACGAACAGTTGGAGGATAGCCATTCGACTGAATTGCTTGATAAATGCACTCAAGAATGGCATATTGTTTAGTAGTCACTGTTTTCATGGGTCTCAACTCTTTCCTAATTGTTGGGTTAATTATAACAAAATTAATAGACGCATGCAAACAAATGTTCGCAAAAGGAGAAATAGATGTTAAACGAAGATAAATTAAAACGAATCAGTGAATTAGGCCGTAAGAAAAAAGCGGAAGGACTTACTGAAGCTGAGACAAAAGAACAAGCAGTTTTACGTGAAGAATATTTAAAAAATTTCCGCCGTGCTTTTAAAAAGAACGTAGAAGGTATTAAAGTTGTTGACCCGGAAGGGAACGATTTAACGTCAGAAAAAGTAAAAGAAATTCAACGCGAAAATGGGTTAAGATCAGAGGAAGACTAATGCTATCTTGCTTAGAAGTTCGCAATCTGATAATATTATAAGAGAAAATTTACACATACTTGAGGAGAGATACATTTGGAAACTTGGATTTGGATTTTAATCGTAATTTTAGCACTAATCGCTGGTTTAGTGATTGGATTCTTTGCAGCACGTAAATATATGACAGAATACTTTAAAGAAAACCCACCAATCGATGAGCGTATGATCGTACAGATGATGACGCAAATGGGTCGTAAGCCTTCTGCTAAGCAAGTTCAGCAGATTATGAACTCGATGAAACAGCGTTAATAAAAATTTTAAATCCTTTAGAATACAACAATGGTGTTGTAACCAAGGGATAAAAGAGGCAAGAATGGGGCAGAGTTTTATAATCTGTCTTATTTTTTTGCATTAATTTGTGAGTTTTGAGCATTAGATTAGCCTCAAATCCCATACTTTGTTTTAATAGGTTAGTAAATCATAGGAGGTAGTTATGTTGAAAATAGAATTTTTCCACGATGTAATTTGTAGTTTTTGTTTCCCAATGTCAGCCCGTATGCGCCGTTTGGATGAGCAATTTGATGGGAAGCTTGAAATTGAGCACCGTTCATTTGCATTAGGTTGGGAAGTGGAACAATTTGAACGCCAGTTCGGTTCTCATGAAGCAGTGAAGCCAGAAGTGTTAAACCACTGGGTTCAAGCGAATCAAAATGACGATGATCATCGTTTTAATATTGAAGGAATGCGTAATGAAGATTTCCTTTTCCCTACCTCTAAGCCAGGATTAATTGCAGCGAAGGCAGCTCAGATTGCTGGGGATAGTGATGATTATTGGGATGTTTTTGATAAATTACAAGAAGGATTATTTGTCAAAAATGTCAATATTCAAGATGATGAAGTGATTGCAAATTTAGTCAAAGAAACAGAAGTTGATTTCCAAGCATGGGAAAAGGCGTATCAAGATCCTGAAACTGAAAATAGAGTATTAGAAGATTTAGCATTAGTTCAAGCTTATCAAGTTCAAGGTGCTCCAGCGCTAGTCATTAATCAAAAGTATCTAATTTCTGGTGCTCAACCTTATGAGTATTTAGTTCAAGCAATTGAACAAATAGCTGAAGCTGAAGGAATTGAGTTGTAGTAGATTAAGTTAGTTTAAAATCAAAAAACCACTGAACTCAAAATAAACTGAGTTCAGTGGTTTTTTAGATGAAATGAGGGAGCAGATACGTAAAGTATGCTTGTTCTTCAACTATTAATTTTTGAGCAGTGTCCTAGCTAGTGCCTCTTCTCGATTTGAAATTTGAGCAGTGTCCTAACTAGTGCCTCTTCTCGATTGAAATTTGAGCAGAGTCCTAACTAGTGACTCTTCGGGGGTTGATATTTGAGTAGTGTCCTAACTAGTGCCTCTTCTCGATTTGAAATTTGAGCAGAGTCCTAACTAGTGACTCTTCGGGGTTTGATATTTGAGTAGTGTCCTAACTAGTGCCTCTTCTCGATTTGAAATTTGAGTAGTGTCCTAACTAGTGACTCTTCGGGGTTTGAAATTTGAGCAGAGTCCTAACTAGTGACACTTCGCGATTTGATATTTGAGCAGAGTCCTAACTAGTGACTCTTCGGGGTTTGATATTTGAGTAGTGTCTTAATCTGCGCTTCTTCTTTTAATTTTTGAGTAGTAGCACACATTGAACTGGTCCAAGTCAAGTGGACAATGAAATAATAAAATTATGCGGCAATTTTATTTCTGAATTCTATCGGTGCTAAATTATTGAGTTTTGACTGATAACGACGGTTATTATATCTGTCCATGAAT
>JACBXN010000010.1 GCA_015863215.1 Aerococcaceae bacterium DSM 111176 | reverse complement strand
AATTTTTTTACGCTTTATTATAAGCTTATTTGTGATGCCCTAAATTAACATCCCCCTCCAAAAGTTCTCAAGCCAATTCATCTAAATATATCAATTATTTCTTGACATCTTTATAGCTGGCTATTTAGAAAATGCATCCCCTAGTAAAATTAGGCAAAGAACAATGGGTCTAGACGATTATTCAGGAAGTGTTCATTATTTAAATAGTCGAAATTTAAATGAATTTGAATCTTTAGAAATTACGGCATATAACTCAATTTTTGATTATTATCCTGACATTGCTAAATTCGGAAAATTAGATGAATATATTTTCGAAATAAGTCGAAAACATGATTTTGATCCAATCGAACTGGATGCTACTACTTATAATTTAATTAATGATTACCGATCTGTTAATTATGAATTAATAGGGACTCATGATGTTGAACTCTTTGACATCAATCAGTTAGGAACAACCATAAACCAGATAAATGATACTTTCCATCAAGAACCCTATTTTTATAATTTTAATACTTATATTATATCGGATCCTGATATACTCTCTGTCCATTGGAAACTAACGGATAATGAACGATCGTTTGACCTTGAAGCGGAAATAAATTTAGAAGGACAAACGAATTTAACCAAAGAAATAGTACAAGAGTTACCTATTGATTCATTAATTCGTAACCGTACAACTACTACTATTGAATGGCAAGAAATTGATGATAACTCTTTTGAGATAGAAGATAATTTTGACTAAATTATATAAAGGTGGGAGGATATGGAACCTAAGAAAAAGAATATACGTTGGGGTAGAATTATTGGCATTATCTTTATTGCGCTTCTTATTCCTTTTTTGATTTATTTTAGTCCGATGATTTTCTGGTTTTTTTGGGCGATGTCTTTTCCTGAACCCAGTGATGTAAGAAGGCAAGCCAATACTATTATGACAAGATTTGAAAATAATCCAATTGATGATGACGAAGAATTTGTTGAAAGATATATTGATTTGGCTGATTACATAGTAGATGTACAAGGGTATGCTGCACAGATACCCCCTCATATTAAAATGCCAGATGTTTATGAGTTATTAGGGGAACCGAGTAATCGTTCCAGTCATTACAATTATAGCTCTTCAGAGAGAATTATTGAACATATCTATGATTATTATCCTTATGTCGGGATTATTGAAGAAAGTCGCTCAAATAATGTTCATTTAGATTATTATACAGAAATTTATTACACGCCTGAGGAATTGAACGATTTATTTTACTTGGCAGTGAATGAATACAGAGGTAAACGTTTTTCACATGGGATGACTTGGATAGAAAGCAATCAACCAAGTATGTTGAGACAGTCAACGAAATTGAAAGATACTTACACAGGTGAGGTGTTATATTTAACAAGTGAAGATTTAGATGATCCCGAAAATTTAACGATGCCTGCATTTAATTCAATGTTTGATTATCAAACTGACTTATCACTAATGGGTAAGTTGGAAGAACCGACGTTAGAAATCCGTCGTTCTTTTGATATTGAACCTAATCGAATTGATCCAGAAATATATCAACAAGTTTATGAAGAGTCCGATGATCAAATTATTCTGAATGTACTAGGAGATACTGTCGTAGAAATCAGTGACACTCTAAAGTCAGATCCCAATCTCTTGCATTTTGATGGGGAGGAGCCCGAGACTTTGAATGTATCTTGGCAACAGGTTAATGTAAATTATGTATTTACAATTACAGCTCAAATTAATTTTGAAGAGGATGGCGAAGTAACACCTGAATTTGTTCAACAGTCATCCATTGAATCAATCTATACGCGTTAAATTGCCATTTATATTAATTTATGTAATAAAGCATCATACTGAAAATAATCTGTTTGAGTGATCGGTGACGCAGGTCGTTTTTTAGTTGGGAATATTTGCGAACATTATGTGTAATTCATACTTTTAAAACCCTAATTGTTTGAAGTGGATGCGTGTTCATGAGAAAATATGAGTATCAATGCAGATAAAGGAGAATGTTTATGTCTATTAAATCTAAAGCAGCTGTTGCGTTCGAACCGGGGAAGCCATTAGAAATTGTGGAGATCGATGTTGAGGAGCCAAAAGCGCATGAGGTAATGGTTAAAATCGACTTTACTTCAGTTTGTCATACGGACGTTTATACATTGTCAGGAAATGATCCGTCAGGAATTTTCCCAGCAGTCTTAGGGCACGAAGCGACTGGAACGGTCGTTCAAATTGGTGAAGGTGTGACGAGTGTTGAAGTAGGAGACAAAGTAGTTCCATTATGGAAGCCAGAGTGCGGGGAATGTGAGTACTGTAAAAAAGGATTAAACTTCTGTTCAGCTATTTCAGAAACTCAAGGTAAAGGGGTAATGCCGGATGGAACGCCTCGTTTTTCTTATAAAGGTGAGCCGATTTATCACTTTATGGGAACATCAACATTCTCTGAATATACTGTTCTAGCGGATATTTCGGTTTCAAAAATTCCTGAGGGAGCAGAAATGGATAAAGTTGCGTTATTAGGTTGTGGTGTTACAACTGGTTTAGGTGCAGTTAAAAACGATGCAGACTTCCAAGAAGGTTCTACGGCAGCGGTATTTGGAATTGGTACATTAGGTTTAGCGTCAATTCAAATGTTAAAAGAATTAAATGCATCACGCATCATTGCGATTGATATTGATAATAACAAAGAAGCAATTGCACGTGAATTTGGTGCGACAGACTTTATCAATTCAAATGAAATCGACCAACCAATCCAAGAGTATATCGTTGATATGACAAATGGTGGTGTTGACTATTCATTCGTTTGTGTGGGTCATACTGGTACAATGAATGCTGGTTTAGAGGCAACGCACAAAGGATGGGGACTCTCTGTTATTATGGGCGTTGCATCTGGTCAAGATAAAATTTCTACGCGTCCATTCCAATTAATTACTGGACGTACTTGGAAAGGTTCTTCATTTGGTGGGGTCACAGGGCGTACTGAATTACCAGAAATTATTAAAGCACATATGGAAGGTAAAATTGATTTAGATCGTTTCATTACACACCGTATGACGATCGACGACATCAATGAGGCAATTGAATTACAAAACAAAGGTGAATCACTGAGAGATATTATTACTTTTAGCTAGGAGGATTTCATGCCAAAAATTGAACTAATTGAAGAAGTTATTGTACATGGTGGTACTCAACAACGTTTTAGACATCAATCTGATACGTTGAAATGTCCAATGGTATTTACATTATACTTACCTGAGAAAGCAAATGAAGGAACAGATTTAGTTTGGTTCTTATCTGGTTTAACTTGTAACGACCAAAACTTCGCGACTAAAGGCGCATACCAACAAAAAGCAAATGAACTTAATTTAGCGATTGCGATTCCTGATACTTCGCCGCGCGGAGAAGATATTGCGGATGATGAAAACTATGATTTAGGTCAAGGTGCTGGTTTCTACTTGAATGCGACTGCAGAGCCTTGGTCTGAACATTTCCAAATGTATGATTATATTACTGAAGAATTATCAGCGGTGGTTAAGGATTTAATGCCTAACTTTACTGGGGTTGAGTCGATTATGGGACACTCGATGGGTGGTTATGGCGCATTACAAATTGGTTTGAAAAATCCAGAACGTTTCAAATCAATCTCTGCCTATGCTCCAATTTCTAACCCAACTCAAGTTCCTTGGGGCCAAAAAGCGTTCACCAATTATTTAGGTGATGACCAATCAACTTGGGTTGAATGGGATATTATTTCATTACTTGGGAAAAGTCAGGCAGACACGCCTATACTGGTAACTCAAGGAGATAGCGATAATTTTTATCCAGAGCAATTGAAAGAAACTGCCTTCGTTGAAGCAGTTGAAAACTCAAACCATTCATTAGACTACCGAATGGAAACGGGTTATGATCATTCATACTATACGATTCAAACATTTATTGGTGATCATTTAGAGTTTCATAAACAAGCTTAATAAATTTGTTTTCCGTCCTAGTAATGGGGCGGATTTTTTTGTGTGGTGTTGTAAGTGGGGGACTAAGTTGGTATTGGAATTGTGTATCGTTCAACTAGACGACGATAATGGGTTAGAAGTTGAACTGAATAGTGATTTCGTTAAACTAAACAACGAAAATAGCTCTGAAGTTTAACGGAATGGTGGTTTTGTTAAACTAGACACTGAAAAATGCCTAGAGGTTTAACGAAATAATGGTTTTGTTAAACTAGTCACCGAAAATGGCTCTGAAGTTTAACGGAATGGTGGTTTTGTTAAACTAGACACCGAAAATGGCTCTGAAATTTAACGAAATGGTGGCTTTGTCTTAGAAATATGACGAATTCTAATTATCGAAGTAGGAAAGAGGAAGATGCTTAGATCACCCAACTTCTACACAATAAATTAACCGCTTTCAAAAAACACTGGAGTTGTCATACCACTTTGTGTATAATGAAATTAATATGATAGGGAGGTCTGCTATGTCGACAAGTAAATTATTTACAAAAGATTTTGTTTTAGTAATGTGTTTTGGCTTTTTCTTATTCATTAGTATGAATGCGCTAACAACTGTATTGCCGACTCATGTGACAAATGTTTTAGATGATCCATTTATTGGTGGTATGACAACTACTGTATTTATGTTTGCTGCAATTTTAACGAGACCACTTGTAGGATACTTTATCCAAAAAGTGAATATAAACATTTTGAATACAGTCAGTATTTTATTATTTGCTATATTAATCTTTGCACTCCAATTTACAACGGTCATTCCCATTGTAATGACACTTAGAGCATTACAAGGAGTGCTATTTGGTATTCTATCAACAACAGTAGCAACACTTGCAACATCTATCGTTCCAGCTAATCGCCGTGGTGAAGGTGTCGGAATTTACGGAGCGTCACAATCAACCGGAGGTGCGTTAGCGCCGGTTATTGGTTTACCTTTACTGCAAAACTTCTCTTATCAAACATTTATTACCGCTGTATCTGTTGCTGCTTTTATCGGATTTATTGTGAGTTTACTGACGAAAAAACCTGAAAAGAAAGTTGAAGAAGTAACTGCGGATCCAACCGAGAAGGTATCTTTTTGGGACTATGCCTTTGATAAAAGGGCATTATTACCCTGTGCCATCGTACTATTTGTTTCATTCCCGCTTGGTGGGGTAAATACATTTATGGGGCCTTTAGCAGCAGAAGTTGGTTTATCAGAACATGTGTCGTTATTCTTCCTAGCTCAAGCTATCTTCAATTTGGTATTCAAAACAAATGCCGGTAAAATTATGGACAATCATGGACACTTAGTGGTAGTATATCCAGCAATTGGATTAGGCATTTTAGGTTTCTTAATTCTAACTCGCCTAAATTCATTGCCATTATTTATCCTTTCAGGTGCACTTATTGGTGCTGCTATCGGATCTTTATCAATCGTCTTCCAAACTTTAGCATTAAATTCACTAAGTGACGACAAGCATGCAACTGCCAATGCGATGTATTTCTCATTTATGGACTTTGGTATTGCAATCAGTGCGTCCATCCTTGGTATGGTCGCAAATGCATTCAACTTTAAAGCCGTTTTCGTTGTTGCTGCAATTTCACTTGTACTCATGTTCATCGTTTATTTTAGTACACTCGGCAAAAATAAGGCACAAGAAAAAGTCACAGAATCTTAAATTTTTCTAGGAAAAGTATGGTAAGGAGAATTCAAATGAGTTTCAAAATGTTAGGTCTCGATCATATCCAAATAACTGCTCCATTAAACAGTGAAGAAGAAGTAAGACATTTCTTCGTTACAGTACTAGGATGTCCTGAAGTTGAAAAGCCAGAATCAATGGCTCACTTTAAATCATTATGGTTTGATATTGGGACAAGTATTGTTCATGTTGGTTTAGACGAGCGTTACTTTGCAGAAAAGCGCGGTCACCCAGCTTTTATAGTTAATTCATTAGATGACTTAATGGCACGTTTTGATGAATTTTACATTGAATATGCGGAAGATGAAAATATGCCTGGCGCGCGTCGTTTATATACTTACGCATTTTTTGGCCACCGGATGGAATTTCTAGAATGGGTAAATAAACCAGATTCGGTTAAAGGAAGTTTAGAAAACTGAAGAAATTCTAATTATTTTGCCATAGAATTGACATAGGTCAATGCGTTATAATTCGAATTAGTATATTATGTATTTAGCTTAATTAATGCGAAAGCGGTCATTATTGGCAATATGCTAGATGACAGAGGCTTTGAAAAGCATGTATTTTTGTTTAAATAAATTAGATTATGAAGAGTAGAGTAAATTGTTAAATCACTTCACAGAAAGCCTGAATGATGAGAGCAGGTAAGTTAACACAATTGAAAATGGGCTTGGAATCTTTCAAAACGAATAATTTTGAACGGGTAATTGGCGTTAACAATTATGTTTTATAACATAGAGGCTTAGCGAGTGATCGTTAAGTAAATTTGGGTGGTAACACGGATAATCCGTCCCTTGATGCTTCGGTATCAAGGGACTTTTTTTATTCCAAATAAATACTCGCCATCCTTTTCCCGAATAAAAATTGATTTCAGAATTATTGAAACAAGTTTCCGCTCTATAATTGAGGTAGGTCAATGCTTTCATGCGGTAAGTGAGTTAGTATATTTGGTATACGTTTTCTCGATACGTGTTGAGCAGATACATTGCGAAACATAGCGCGGTTGCTATATACTTACGGCAATTGTTATTTAAGAGAAAATAAGGGATTCGTAATTTAATTTGGGAATTAATCCCTATAAAAAAATGACTAGAACGAGGAGGGGTTATTATCGAATTAAGAGGTATTAAGAAATCATTTGGCTCTAATTTAGTGTTAAATTCGATTGATTTAGATGTAGAACCAGGTGAAGTTGTTTCTTTAATTGGACCAAGTGGTACAGGGAAAACAACGTTGCTTAGAACAATCAATTTCTTAGATCCTGCCGATAAAGGAACCATTACAATCGACGATTTAACATTGGATTATGAAAACGCAACAGAGTCAGAAATTATTAATTTAAGACGTAAAACTGCAATGGTATTTCAAAATTATAGTTTATTCAAAAACAAAACAATTTTAGAAAATGTGACCGAAGGGTTAATTATCGTACAAAGCAAATCACAGTCCGAAGCAGAAGCAATCGCTAAGGAAGAAATTGATAAAGTAGGATTAGGGGATAAACTGAATGATTACCCTTATCAATTATCTGGTGGACAGCAACAACGTATTGGGATTGCCCGTGCGCTGGCTCTTAAACCGCGTGTGTTACTGCTGGATGAACCGACTTCGTCTCTTGACCCAGAACGTTCTGCAGAAATACTTAAAATATTACAAAACGTGGCTTTAAGCAGTTCAGATATGTCGATGTTAATTACAACCCATGAGATGAACTTTGCTAAACATGTGTCCAATAAAGTGGTGTTCATGGAAAAAGGCGAGATTGTTGAACAAGGAACACCGGATCAATTATTTAATCATGCCCAGCAAGAGCGTACACGTAACTTTATTCAAGAATTAGAAAACCCATTGTATATTCAATAAGGAGAATTTAATATGAAAAAGACATTTACAAAATTAGCTTTATCACTATTATCAGCGACTTTAGTCGCTTCGTTTGGAACATCGTTTGTTTCAGCTCAAGAAACAGTCAGTATTGCGGTTGAAAACAACTCTCAACCATTAAGTTTTACAGATAACACAGGTGAATTAGTTGGTTATGAAATTGACGTTTTAAACGCGATTGACGAAAAATTAGAAGATTATGATTTCAATATTGAAGCGGTAAGTGCTGAAGCAACACAAGTTGGTTTAGATGCTGGTCGTTATTCATTTATCGGTGGTGGATTATTCAAGACACCTGAACGTGAAGAATTATATGCATTCCCAGAAGAAAATACAGGAGCGAGTATTATCCGTATTTATAAACGTGCCGATGATGATTCAATCGCTACTTTAGACGACTTATCAGGTAAAGTAGTACACCCTGTAACTCCAAATGGTGGAATCTTTAATTTATTAACACAATACAATGTAGAGAATCCAGATAACCAAATTGAAATTCAATTAGGTGAGAGTGGTTCATACGCACAGCGTTACCAAGATTTACACGAAGGTGTAGCGGACGCGGTTGTATTACCATCAAACTTAGGTCAAGATGTTATTATTGACCAATTAGAATTAAATGTAGCGCCTGTTGAAGAACCTGTTCGAGTTAACGGTACATACTTTGTATTTGCTCAAGGTCAAGACGATTTGATTGCTGCCTTTGACGAAGCAGTGGCTGCATTAAAAGAAGACGGTACACTTGAAGAAATTGCCAACGAGTGGTACGGTGAAAATGTCTTCGAATATGAATTAACAGAAGATTAATTTAAAATTTTCATAATCTCTTGACGGAGAAAGGGCACCTGCCAAACAGTCGTGCACCCGTCAAGAGAATTTTTATTTTAGGAAAGGAGTCTCACAGTGGATATTGGTTATATAATCGAAATTATTCCAACATTATTTAATACTTTACCTTTAACTTTGATGATATTTTTAGTGTCTTCATTATTTACAATTGTTTTAGGAATTATCATTGCGTTACTTAAAATTGCCGAGACACCATTTGTTAAGCCATTATTAAATGTCTATTCATCCTTTGCCCGGAGTAATCCTGGTATTGTTCATATTTTCTTAGTGTATTATGGATTGCCGGCTATTTTACAATTAGTAGGGATTGATATTACCGGGATTAGTCGTGTTATTTATTCGATTGTGGCTCTCGTCTTATATAGTGCGCCATTCTTCGCGATTGCGATTGAAGCAGCTTATCACTCAGTGCCTGAATCACAATTTAATGCCGCGAAAAGTGTAGGGATGACGCAGTCACAGATGATGCGTCGTATTGTTTTACCACAAGTTGTCCCTATTGCATTGCCGAATCTAGGAAATGCTTGGATTGACTTATTACAAGATACTTCGTTACTATTCACCATTGGTCTAATAGATTTAATAGGACAAGCAGATATTATTATTGCGAATAATTTTGGGATTAACCAGTTAGAAGTATACGTAGCGATTGCTTTAATTTATTGGGCATTAACTGGGATTATTACCGTTATTATTTCATTACTTGAGAAACGAACACGCAAATATGTTATGTAAGGGGGAGAGCTAGTTGAATTTAAATATTATCTTTGAAACATTTATAACTGTTTTAGGTGCTGTTCCACGAACTCTTGCCTTTGCATTATTGATTGTACTGATTGGGATAGTCTTAGGTGGATTGATGGCATTAGTACGGATGCGTAAAATACCAGTACTCACACAAATCATTCAAGTATTTATATCTTATGTTCGTGGGGTACCGTTAATTGTTCATTTATTTATTTTTCGTTTTGGTTTACCTGATGCATTTACCTCAGTGATGGGATTATTCGGAATGAACTATAATGCGAATGATTTCCCTGATATTATTACAGCTCTCGTTGTATATTCATTACTTGAAGCAGCAGTCGAGTCTGAAAATATCCGTGGAGCATTTATGTCAGTTTCAACGGACCAAATCGAAGCGTCTAAGTCTATTGGGATGACGGAAAATCAAACATTAAAACGCATTATTATTCCGCAGGCACTTCAAGTTGCTTTTCCATTATTCTTAAATAGTTATGTTCGAAATATTAAGAAATTATCGCTTGCATTATATGTAGGATTCATCGATATCTTAGCTCAAACGAGATATGCGGCGGCTTTAAATTATCATTATATTGAATCATATATTGCGGCGGCAATTATGTATTGGTTATTGACTACAATATTCCAGGAAATTTTTGATCGTGTCACAAAACGTGTCCAATTTGTGACAGAGTAAATGACATTTTTTTAGTCCTTCACATTTCTGGTTTAGACTGGGAATGGAAGGGCTATTATTTTGTCATAAAATGAAACAAGTTTGTGCTTTTTTCATTATTTGTTTTGAATTAGTGATATAAAGTGGTAAGATAAGTGTAAGCGTTTATTAATATAATTGTAAACAAAACAGGCTTTTATTGGAGGTTGGGTTATGAGTAGAAGGATTCTCGTCACATTTGTAATATTATTGACATTTGTCTTTGGCCAATTTATTGACCAGACAACTCCGGTTTACGGACAGGATGTATTGTCAGTAGAAGAGATCGCTTCCTTTAAAGAAACGATTTTAAATGAGAATTTATCTATTCCTGATGTTGAGGGAAAGACAATTTCAAGAGAAGAAGCTGAAATGAGTTTAGCGAACATTGAAAGCGAAACGTTAGCTAATGGTCCCTTAGAAGATATTGAGATTCAAGCGTACTTCCCAGAGTATCAATTAGAACATGCAACACAAATCACAATCTCTGATTATACATATCAATATTATGCAACATATACAACAGAAGGGTTAGCTGATCCAGCGAATGGGATGAGTTACGAAGAAGCAGTTCAAATGGCTGATGATAATCCCGATCAAGTAAAAGGCTTGTGGCAAATATTTCAGGATTCAATAACGAATGACAATGCATATGGTATTAGTTTGACACAGTCACAATTTGAATGGTTACCTGAAGATGCTGCTTATTGGACCCTCGTACATCATTATCAAATGCATGGAAACGGTGGTGATCCGTCTACTGTTTTATCTACATTAGTAGAGATTTACCCTGAAGTGCAAAATGTGACAGATTCAATTGATACAACTGTAATCGAAGAAGCTTTCATTCAAGACTACTATATTTTAAGACCAGGTGAAGGTGGAAATGAGTCTGAGGAAAATTATGTGTTTGCGGTTGAATTTAATGATGAATATCCAGTTCAGGACTGGTACGATCAAGTAGTAGTTTCACAGAACGGTGAATCTTTAGTTCGTGCTGATTATTCATATGACACAGGCAAAAAGTGTGTTTACTATATTTTATCCGACACCGAATCGGCTATTAATCTAACTCTTGGTGAACGGGTAATAGAGATTTATCCGACAACAGTATTCAATTTACCACCAGCAAGTGCAGCTTATTTATCAGAAGATAGTACGCAGGCGATTATTTTCGACTTTGGTAAAATGTATTATCTCACTCGTACCGCCGACGATTACTTGGATGGCTTTAATTTGGTAGAGGATTCACAGACAATTTCTGCTGAAGCGAGTGGATTAATGGAATCAATCAATGTAGTCACAGGTTCTGATGACTGGGTTGTATACGAATCGAATCTTAAATATCAATATCATTCTAAAACGGATGAGGTTTATGCGACAGCGATGAGTGAAACTGGTGAAGTAACGGACTTGGGTTACTTCTCTACTGAAACACAATGGCAAGGGATGATGTTTAATGAAATACCTTTTTACGGAGCGGCGTATTGGGGTGAGTAGGGATCACTAAATATAATTGATACGCCTTGGCTTTGAGCTGAGGCGTTTTTTTCTGATATTTGTATTAAAATGTATAAAAGTTTGAATACAATGTGGGTTATATCCAATTTTTTTATCGAATCTCATCGAAGTTTGAATGCGAAATCTTATTTGTAAATTTATTGTGTTAGAAACGATTAAAGTTGACCGTAATTTAAATTTCATATAGATATTTTGTGAAAATAATTTGAATGCCATACTTTTACCTGAGTTGTATTGACGGCAATATATTTAAAGTTTCACGAGATATATGATAATATGTAATTGTAAGAGATTTCAGAAATATCGGTTTTCTTAATGAAAGGAAGAACAACGATGAAAGCGAAAATTTTCTTTGCACTGTTTACTTTACTATCACCGATGGCAGGACAAGTTTTAAATGAAACAACTCAAATTAATGCACAGGACACTGGGGAAACTACGACACCTGAGGGGATGACCTATGATGAAGCGGTTGCCCATGCGGATGCGAATCCAGATCAGGTTGCAGGATTTGACCAAATTTTCAGGGACTCAATCACTAATAACAATGCCTATGGTTACTCATTAACCCAATCGCAGTATGATTGGTTACCAGATGACGCGGCTTATTGGGCATTTGTCCACCATAGTCAGGTCAATCCGACAGGTGGAGACCCGGGAACAGCTCTGGGAGCACTGTTTGAAGTGTTTCCTGATTTAGAGACCGTTGATGAACCACCGACAACGATGACTTATGAAGAGGCAGTTGCTCACGCAGATATGAACCCTAATCATGTTGAACGTTTTGATGAAATTTTCAGAGATTGGATTGGTCATCAAGAGGGGAGATTTAACTTAACCCAAGCACAGTATGATTGGCTACCAGATGACGCAGCTTATTGGACATATGTTCACTTTTTACAGACGATGGGTTATTCCGGAGATACTGCTTCAGTTATAGAAGCACTGTTTGAAGTGTATCCTGAGTTGGAGACAATTACTGAAGAACCTGAAGGGATGACATACGACGAAGCGATTGCTTACGCTGATGCTAATCCAGATATGGTAGACGGTTTCTGGCAAATCTTCAGAGATTCAATGACTAATGATGGTATTTACGGCTACACGCTTACCCAAGCACAATATGACTGGCTACCTGAAGACGCTGCCTACTGGGCATTCGTTCACCATAGCCAAGTTAACCCTATGGGGGGCGACCCTGGTACTGCTTTAGCAGCACTATTCGAAGTCTATCCTGAACTTGAATCAGTAACAGCTGAGGAGAGTACAGAACCTGAAGAGGATCAAACTATTAATGAAAATCCACCGGCAGATTCAATGACCATCAATGAGACGGAATATATTGTCGATTCTTACTATATTCTTCGCCCAGGCGAAGCGGGTAATCAATCTGAAGACCAATATATGTTTGTCGTTGAATTTGAAGACGAACATACACTTCAAGAATGGTATGACAATGTAGAAGTATCACAAACACAATTGTTGAATCAAGCGGAGTATGTCGTTGAAGAGGAAGAATTAGAAATTGTTGCACCAAATGAGGTAACGGAAGAGGAAGAATCAGATACAGAAGAAACTCAATTCGTTTATTATGAATTAACTGATTTAACAACTCCTGTTCTAATGTCACTTGAGGACCAAGCAATTAAAGTTAATCCAAATGAAGTATTCAACTTACCACCGGCAAGTGCTGCATATTTAAATCAGGGAAATGTCCAAGGTTTAATCTATGATTATGGTACTGTTTACGGTTTAACACAAGGTGAAGTGAATGCGGAAGTATTCGAACCCGTTGCGGATGAATCAACCATTTCACCCGAAGCAACGAAATTAATTGATGAGATCAAAGCACAATCAGGTATTGAAGCTTGGTATGTCTATGAAATTGATGTCGACTATGAATACGATTATGAAACCGCTGATGTATTAGCAACCGAAGACTTAGAAGATGATGATACCAATGAACCAGCAGAAATTGCGGTTATTTCAACCGAATCAGATTGGCAAGATATGACCTTTGATGGCGTTGATTATTTCGGACTCCATGATTGGACACAGTTAGGTTTAGAAGAAAACTAAATAATTAGTATTGAGACGTCCCAACTTATTGGTTGGGGCGTTTTTTGGTTGCGTACAGAATTGGGGGAGATTTTGGGGGTGAGTTTGTACGGAGTGAGGTCGTTGTAAATAATTTGGCATGCTTTCGGTGAAAGTTTGTACGTAATGTGGTTTGCGTAAAAATTTTGGGTGGTTTTAGATGAAAGTTTGTACGGAACTTAAGTTAAAATTGAACACCAATCCATTTTTCATTTTATTATTTTAAAGATACTTCCATTTGGAATCCATTCTTCTGAGTTGCCTAATAAAATAAAGTCAGTCATAATTAAAATAACGAATGTATGCGTTTTAGTTTGGAGGAAAGGTATGAAAATAGTAATTTGTTTGATGTTATCCGCCTTGTTTACTGTGAATTTTAATCAAAACACTGTCATAGCTTCAGAATCTTCAAGTAGTGATCATGCAACTAATATGGACGAGAGTCAAAATTATAAATTGCGTGACTTTTCGGGCGATTATCAGGAAGTGACGACAGGTATTATTAGGGTTGAAACCGATCATTATGAACCTACTTATGACGATTTAGAACAGGCTTATCCTAGGCTGATGAATTTTATTGAGCATTATGAGAGTGAATTGGAAGACGGATATAGTGGGAATTATGAAATTTCTGAATTAATGATATACGGATTTGGCCGACCAATTTCTCCTGCAAATATTGTAAGTAGTGTGCCATTATTTATCGTGGATAAATATAAAAATAATGATACCTTCTTTCTATTTGATAATGATTTTCTTTATGATATTGAATATGAATTCAGTTTTGACGTTGAAACTTTTCGAGTGACTAAATATGAAAGGACTTCAGACGATTCAGGTGAAACCAAACCTGACGACGGCATTTCATATGTTGATGTTATCAATTTAGACATTCCTAATCGCCTCCATTTCCACACTTTCACTGGCGTAGTAGAATTATATAATGAAAACTCAGATCTTGGTTATACATACGCATACATTAACCGTGACGATGATCCTGAGCAGAAATATTTAATTGGTTGGCCATATATACCTGACCACCCAATCGAAATAGGGGATGAAATCCGCGTGACGGGGAGAGTGAGAACGACTACTGAAATCTTATTCGAAGAGGGTAGTATGGTTGTCCCGATTATGGATGTGGATTACTTGGATGACATGGAATAAATTTTATGTTTAATAGTCAAGGATATCAATTTCCTAAGAGATTGGCTGCTGCATAAAAGTTATGATAATCGGCTAATCTTAAAACCACCCCCTCGCATTTCCCCTTACAATATTGTATATTAGAATCCGAAAGGAGTGACGTTTATGATGCAAATTGTAATATTCCGGGAGGAGTATTCTAACTAAATACATCCTCTCAAATGTTGATAGTGATTAACATTTCAAAATGGAGGAATAACGTGAATAATAACAACTTAACAAAATTTGGATTTAACCCACGCTTTGAAGCAGAAGCAAATATGTATGAAAACTTATACGTCGGCCGAGTGACTTCCCAAGCTAAACATTTATACCGAATAATGACGAGTCAAGGGGAGTTATTAGGAGAAGTATCCGGAAAATACCGCTATGAAACGAAAGATTTAGCAGATTTTCCGGCGGCTGGCGATTATGTCATGATCGACCGACTGGATGACAAACAAGGTCATGCGATCATACACCATACACTCACACGTCAAAGTGCGATGGTCCGTTCAGCTGCAGGAACTGCGCACGAATCGCAAGTGGTAGCTGCGAATATGGATTATATTTTTATCACTGTGGCCCTGAGCAACGACTTTAATGTCCGCCGTCTGGAACGCTATTTAAGCAGTGCTTGGGATAGTGGGGCGACGCCCGTGATTGTCTTGACGAAAGCGGACTTGTCACAGACGCTTACTGAACAACTAATGGCCGTGGAGGACGTTGCTCTTGGCGTCGACATCATCCTCAGCTCTCCTGACGACGATTCTGGGATCAATGAAATTCATCAACTGTTAATGCCATATAAGACCGGCGTTTTTGTCGGATCTTCAGGGGTTGGGAAATCAACACTGATTAATCGATTACTTGGGGAAAGTATACTAACCACTCAAGGGCTACGTAACGACGATCGCGGTCGGCATACAACGACTTACCGTCAACTATTTACCTTACCAGGTGGCGGAGTGGTGATTGATACGCCAGGTATGCGTCAACTAAGTGTCGAAAATACCGATATTTCAAAAGGATTTTCAGATATCGATGAATTAGCAGCGCGGTGCAAGTTCAATGATTGTAGTCATACCAATGAACCTCAATGTGCGGTTCAAGCAGCCATTCAAAATGGCTCTCTCTCACAAGAACGCTATGATAGCTATTTAAAACTGAAGAAAGAAAGTGCCTATGAAAGTCTTTCATCTCGTGAAATTGAACATGTCAAATTAGACGAGATGTTCAAAGAAGTCGGTGGTATGAAGGGTGCCCGCAAACAGCTAAAACACAAAGCCCGTAAATAAGCTAAAAGTGTTCTTAATATACTCATTCCACTAAATATGGTACTATAAAATTAACAAAGTAACTTCTCAAATAAGAAAGAGAGTGGTTCACCATGAAAAATATGAGTATGGGGTCTGGCATGGGTATCGGTATTGCTTTAGGTTTAGTATTTGGTCTACTGATGGATAATATAGCCATCGGAATTGCGATTGGTGTTGCGATTGGTGCAGGTATAGGCTCACAAACTGATAAAGATAAAGATTAATGCTCTAGCCAGCAGACTTTAAGTTAGTTGGCTATTATTGGACCTATTTATATACACATTATTCTGGATATAGTACTATGAAGATGACAAAGTATCTCTACAAACAGAAAGAGAGTGGTCATAATGAAAAATATGAATATGGGATCAGGAATAGCCATGGGACTCGCATTTGGTGCTGCCTTTGGTTTATTATTTGATAATCTAGCAATTGGGATGGCATTAGGCATTGCGATTGGTGTTGCGATTGGTTCAAGTTCAAATAAAGACAAAGACGATGAATAAATAATTTGCCAACTTACATTTTGTGAGTTGGCTTTTTTTGTGGTTTAAAAATACTATAAGTATATTGACTCTGTGACTGACATTGCAACTAGTTATAGAAATAATTACCATACTTTTCCTTGAGTTTTTAAAGATTAATGATAGTAAATATGCTATACTATATGTGAAGAGAAAAACAAAAGAAAGGAGTGAGGAGTCATGACATTAGAGGAAAAATTAAATATATTAGCGGTAAATGAGGCAATCGGGATGTTTGAGGCGAAGTTTCCAAATTCAGATTGGAACAAATTACAAATTGAACCAGAAGGGCCGTACATTAAATACGAAATGGTTGGGGTAGAAGACGAATTTACCAACACGCTCGAAATCAATGCGCACACTGGCGGCGTCTTAAAAGAACGGCAGAAACCGCACGGTCGTAAAGGGTTGGATCCAGTTAAACGCGAGCGAAGAGCATTGAATATGGCGGGATTATTGCCGTTGACTGAAATCAACGACATTGCTCAAGCAAAAATTGCGGATGCAGAACCATTCCAATGGGAATTAGACCGACAAAAAGAGCGGACGGTCTGGAAGATAGAATTTGCAAACCAGTTGGGGACAGATATTACAGAATTTAAAGTTGATGCGCATGACGGAACGATCGTTCAGATGAAAATGAAGAATTAATTAAGTTATTTAGCCAGGGGAGACTCTGGCTATTTTATTTAAATTAAAATTTTTTAATCATTTCAATAAAAATGAAATATAAAAATTTACTCAGCAATTTAATCATATACACAACTATGACATCATAAATTTGAACAGTCAAAATATAGCAATAAAATCTAATGCGTAATTTACCAAATAACATCTGATTTCTCTTAATCCATCACGCATCATCCAACTAGAAGAAAACAGTCTAAATCAAATACAATCCCTATCCAAAGACAGACATTAGAATCATTATAATTTCAACATTATATAAATCATATGTATTTCCTCCCTTGAACTTTTCTAACGATTCAATCACTCAATATGTTGAAAACTTTTCATAAAATTAGTCTGATAACATATGAAAATTTCACACAATAAAAAATTTATCCTAAAACTTTTTATCCAAAATAAAATATACTGAGAAAAAATGATTGAAAAATTACTTGATTGTTAAAATTGAATGAGTTAGGATTAGAACAAGTTAAAAAGAGATGAGGAAACACCCATGCAATTATTATCACAACAAAACATTATTATTATTATTAATAACAGGACTTAGCAAATTAATTTTCAAAAAATTAATTATAGCGAGTCCTATTCGTGATTGAATCAGTGAATGGGACTCCTCGAGAAGGCACCCATTCATAGATTGAATGGGTGCTTTTTTCATTCCTTTTAAAAAGGAGAGATGACAAAACAAAAACTAACCATTTACCGAAACCAATGACTAAACACTAATTAAACTAACAAACACATAAGGAGATGCGTAAAAATGACAAACGAATCAAACAAATTAAACTGGGACGAATTAGACTTTTCATATACAGAGGTACCTTTCCGCTGGAGAGCATACTGGAAAGACGGAGAATGGTATAAAGCGGGACTAGAAACAGATCCAATGTTACCAATCCATGAAGCTTCACCAATCGTAAACTACGGACAAGGTGTCTTTGAAGGGCATAAAGCATATGGTACGAAAGATGGAAACATTGTGTTATTCAGACCAGATGAATTTGCAGAGCGTTTAAACCGTGGTGCACGCCGGTTAGGAATGCCAGAAGTACCAGTTGAAGACTTCATCCACGCTTGTAAAGAAACTGTTAAAGCAAACCGTGACTTTGTACCACCATTTGGACACGATTCAGCTGCTTTATTTATCCGTCCAATGTTATTAGGTGTTGGGGATCATATCCAAGTTTCAGCTGCGGAAGAATACTTATTCACAATTTACGTAACTCCAGTTGGACCATTATATAAAGGTGGATTACAACCAAGTGACTTCGTTGTGGACCATGAAAATGACCGTGTTGCCGCAGGTGGTAACGGAGACGTTAAAGCAACTGCCAACTATGCAGCAACACTTGCGACTAAAGCAGAATTAGCTAAACAAGGTTACGCAGACGTTGTTTATTTAGATCCAGCAACCCATACAAAAATCGACGAATTAAGTTCAGCCAACTTCTTCGGTATTGAAAAGGGTACAAACAAATTCGTAACGCCATTATCAGATACTGTATTACCTTCAATCACGAAGAAATCTTTATTATGGGTTGCTGAAAACCGTTTAGGATTAGAAGTTGAAGAAGGTGACGTTTATGCTGATGACTTAGATCGTTTCGCAGAAGCGGGAGCGATGGGGAATGCGGCTGTTATCTCACCAATGGGGTCATTAACTTACAAAGGTGAAAAACATGTCTTCCATTCTGAAACGGAAGTTGGACCTGTTTCTCAAAAATTATATGACGAATTAGTAAAAATCCAATTTGGCGAAGTTGAAGCGCCAGAAGGTTGGTTAGTAGATATCGACGAATAAGACAAAACAAATAAATAGGTGGTGTAAAAAATGTCTTTATCAGTTAATTTACCGAGTCTAACTGTCGGAGTCGATGCATACGACGAATTGGGAAAATATACCCGTGACTATGGGAACAAGGTAGCGATTATTGGCGGCGAAACCGCACTTAAAGCAAGTCATGAAAGGCTGCAATCTGCCATCGACAAAACAACTTTGGAAGTAATCACCATGCTTGTTTACGGAAAAGATGCGACGTATTCAAATGTCGAGCGTTTGAAAGCCATTAAAGAAGTTCAAGAAGCCGATATGATTTTTGCGGTCGGCGGAGGACGAGCACTTGATACAATCAAAGTTGTTGCTCGTGACTTGAATAAACCCTACTTTACTTTCCCTACTATTGCTTCGGTTTCGGCTGCAACATCGGCTGTGTCGGTGATGTATCATGACAATCACGAAATGTCTGGTTTAGAATTTATGAACGCACCGACCAGCCATTGTTTTGTTGATACAAAAGTTGTCGCTGAAGCGCCGTCTAAATACCTTTGGGCGGGGATGGGTGACTGCATCTCGAAAGAGGTGGAGTCGTCATTTTCAGCGCGTGGCCAGAATTTAAGTTTCTCGAACCGATTAGGCGTGAATATGGTCAAAGGGACCAATGAAAAAATCATGGAACGAGGCACCCAAGCGTTAGAGGCAACCAAAACCGGTGTGCCGAACCACGCTTTAACGGACGTTGTTTTGGAAATTATCGGTGCCACTGCCTTGACCACTGTCCTCGTTGACAATGATTTAAACTCAAACTTGGCCCACGCTTTCTACTACGGCTATACTGTATTACCACAAGCGGCCGCGCATCTGCACGGTGAAGTGGTGTCATACGGCGTCTTGTTGTTGTTGACAATGGACGAGCAATTCGAATACCGTGACCGCCTTAAGGCTTTCATGGAAACAATCGACTTACCAACGTCTCTGGCTGATTTAGAGGTTACAACCGATGACGAGGTAACACAAATTCTAGACAAAGCCATGACGATGGGCGATCTCAATATTTCACCTTACGAAATCACCCGCTCTATGGTTGAACAAGCGCTCACTGATTTAGAGGGGCTCTCACAGGCAACTGCGTAATTTCAAGATATTCATTTTTAGGCAAAAGTCGTCCATACAGGTTATGGATTGCTTTTGTCTTTTTTGTTTGGTGTAGAACTTGGATGGTGGGGTAGAGGGATCAGAGTTTATGGATTACTTGTGGTGATATATAGTGTATTATCCGTTTGCACACTAAAAACAGTCGTCTATTCGGTTAACTCTCATTAAATCAACGAGTTCGCCGAAAATATAGTCTATTATTCGGCGAACTCCTGTTCAAAACCAACGGTAGCCGAAAAATCTGTCGTTTATTCGACTAACATCTGGTCAAAGCAATTGTTAACCGAATACAGAATAAGTCATCCGTATTACTAGAACTGCGCAAAATAAAAACGAGCACCTAACCATTTAAGTTAGCTGCTCGTTTTTGTTATTTCTCCAAGTTGTCTAGTACTTGATTGTAATCTTTATCTGCTTTAATTTGGCGGTATTTCTCAATGATTGTCAGCCATTGATCTTGATATAATGCCTTTGATTGGGTAGCCGTTTCTGTAAGGATTGCGGTATCGATATATTTATCCAATTCTTCAAAGGTTTCTGGCCAGTCGTTTAGATTCAATTGAATCAATTCTCCATTGTGCTTTTCTTGCTGGATAAAGTTTTCGAATGATTCAATACTATCGTTACTGTGATTGCCTTGTAAGTAATTAACTACCGTTTGCTGTCCTTTTTGGTAAGAATTATTTTTCTTTTCTTGTTTGGCTTTACCTCGGTCAGTTTGTTTATAGCGTCTTCTGAATAGATAAATAGCGACTATAATTAACACAATCGGCCAAAGTGCTAGTAATTGGAAGAATAGTTCTTGAAGAAAAATCAATAGTTGTTCAAGTAAAGCAATAAACCAGTAAAAGCCATCGGACACCGCATCACCAATTCTCTCGAAGAAGGGTGTGCGACTCTCATAGTAACTTTCTGCTCTTGGTGCGACGTTTTCTTGGTAATTCTCAGTGGATCCACAAGCTGCTAGTAACAATGTCGTTGCACTTAGAAATAGTATTTTCATTTTCGCTTTCATAATAATGGTACCCCTTTCTTTCGTTATATATAGTATATCAAACTAATAGTTACGGGTATATCAATTTGTTATAGGAGGCAACTAAGAGTTTTCATTGGTAACCGAAATATAAAATCATTATCATTATTTGCACACTAATTCACAATCTATCACACTAAACCAAACTTAATATAGTATAATAACGATAGAGAATACTAACGCCCCCCAACTAGAACAGGAGGTGGATTTTATATGAAAAGAGGGCTGAAGCTATTTGGAAAGATTCTACTGGTCATCATCATTATTTTAGTCATCAATTTCATCCCGGTATTTAGAAAACAAGATTCGCAGATGGTTTTAAGAGAGAATGAATACTTTTCCTTCTATTATAATGAGACGGACGAAGGCGCGGAAGATGTTTACGACTTAGCGCTCAATGAGGCGCCGCGCATCATAGACGCCCTGGGGCTGGACGAGGTGGACAAATTGACGATCTATCTTTACGAGGATCAAACGCAGATGCAGAGTAAATATATCGGGTTTGTCGCATATGTCGCCGACTTACCTTGGTTTATTGGTGGTGCGGCTCAAAATAATATTGTCATGGTTTCTCCAGCAACCCCTAACGAACAACATGACTATGACAGTATTTTGGAAACGATCCTCCATGAAATTGGCCACGCGTATAACTATCAACTCAACTCCAACATGAACCTCTGGCTTGACGAAGGGATGGCGATGGTCCTTGCCGGACAGGGCGACGATCACACCCCGAAAGACGGCATCGGCATGGTTATTCCCACTCACACAGAAATCAACCAAGTCACCACACTCAATTTCCATAAAATCAACGGCTATTTCTATGCACGCCAGTATGCCGACTACCTGATCGATACTTACGGATACGACACCTGGCTCCAGCTGATCACAACCAACGACTATCAAACCACCTACAACAAATCGCAAGAGGACATTTATAACGAGTGGCATGAATATATATTGGAAGCGCAGAATAATTAAACCTCTTCAGGGAAAATATGGTATATAATTTGAGTTAGAATCAAAATTTCAGTTGAGGTGTAAAATGAAGAAAAACAAAAAAAGACAAAAACAAAAAGACTACGAACAAATGATGGAAGAAGAATTTGGCTTTGATTTTATCGCAGGCTACACCTCTGGTGGCGTGCCATTTGGTATTACTATAGAAGAGACAGAGGAAAGTTTAAAAGAGAACGATGAAAATCAGCTTAATAAAGAAGATTTGCCGTTTTAGTTAGAATTTCAACACAATAACAAATGACTGTAATTTCATCCCTATTTTCTTATAAAATAAAGCTAAAATAACAAAACATCGTGATTTCAACCCTGACTTGTTATAAAACAGTGGTTTTTATAACAATAAAAGGCATTTTCACAACTATTTTGTTATTAATCACGATATAAACCGTCTAAAAAGGAGCCCCCATGGTTAATTTTATGAAGAAAATCCCAGCAGGGATGTTACTCGTCCCAATGGTCATCAGCGCACTAATCAACACGCTCAACCCTGAATTCTTCCACATTGGTGGAATTACGGAAGCCCGACAGCATGCCATTTCTGATTGGCTTGATTAGTTTCTTCTCAGGTGTTGCGATCGAGACGAGTAATTTACGCATATTATTAAAGCGCCACGGCATGCTGGCTTTGAGTAAAATTATTTGGGTGATTATTGTCAGTTTGATTTATATGTCTCTCTTCGGCCAAGACGGAATTCTAGGCATCAGTGCGGTTGCTCTGACCGTTGCTCTCAGCGGGATAAACCCGTCACTATACGTGTCGATCGTTAATAATTACGGCAACAAAATTGATGAGGCCGCTTATGGCATCTTCGGCATCTTTTCCGCGCCATTCCTGCCAGTGCTGGTTTATAGCATCCAAGGAACAGGGAATATTGATTGGATGCCCGTCATTTCAACGTTATTGCCCCTTATTTTAGGTATTCTATTAGGAATGATGGATTCAAACTTTAGGAAAGTCTTCCATAATGGTGTTGGTTTGTTAATACCAGTCATTGGCTGGAAAATTGGTCAAGGAATGAATTTGCTTCAAGTTTTAGACTCCGGTATATCAGGGATTATCTTAACCATCCTATTTTATATCTTGCTTATACCACTCATTACTATTGACCGCAATATCTTAAAGAATGATGGTATTGTAGGACTTGGAATGAATGCCACACCTGGAACAGCCGCATCATTTCCATTAATTATCGGACTATCCAATCCAGAAATTATGCCTTATGTGCTGGGTGCTGCCGCACAATTAGTGACTGTTACTATTATCACCGCGTTTCTAACGCCGATTTTAAGCAAGCAACTTTACCTTAGAAATAATGCCAACAAATAAATCGGTCGTTTTTAAATATACAATTAAATAATTAGGAATAACCCCTCTATCCAATAAAGATTTTGACGCTTTAATTTCGTTAGAGGGGTTCCTTTTCCTAAAAAATGAGTCTTTTCCTTGCAGGTGACGTTACGTTATGTGGTTTAATGGAGTTAGAGGGAAAGAGGTGGTGGAAATGGATGAGAAGCAGTATTCGATTGGGGAGTTGGCGGAATTGTCGGGTGCGACGGTGCGGACGATTCAGTATTATGATCAGATTGGATTGCTGGTGGCCAAGCGAAATGAGGGCAATTTGCGCTATTATACGCAGTCCGATTTGATGTTACTCCAACAAATTTTATTCTATAAGCGTTTGGATTTTCCATTGAAGGAAATCAAACAACACGTTGCTAATGTGAAAAACCGTGAGGATTTAAATCAGGTATTAGAACAACAAAAGTCAGTCCTATTTCAAAAGGAAATGGAACTGAAGATGAATCAGACGATTGTGGAAGTGGTACAAACATTTCTGGATGGAGACGAGAGTCATGACTTAGAGCCATTGATGAAACTCGTCTTAGGACTCGAGAAACAGAATATTATGGCGTATGCTTCCGTTGAATATTCTGACGATACTTATCAAGCAATGGAAGAAGGGCAAATTCAATTGGATGATGTCTTGGCACTGTATTGGGGTTGGAAAGAGGTGATCCTAGAAGCGTCGGCATTGAAGTTAAGTGATGCTGTTGTCGAAAGTACGCCAGGTTATCAAATTGGTAAGAAATGGGCTGAGTTTATTGGTGGTACTGGTGGTGGAGATTCTGAGTTAAGTATGGTTGCTGAACTTGGTTTGGAACATAATGACCAATGGCCGGAGGAAGATTTATTTCTCTATAACTATTCTAAGGATTATATTGATAAATGTTATGCGTATTATTTGAGGGAAGGCGGTGAATCGAATGATTAAAATGAGTGGTTTAACGAAACAATACGGAGATAAAACTGTAGTTAATCAACTTGATTTAACCTTACAACCTGGGGTAATTACGGGTTTTCTTGGGCCAAATGGCGCGGGGAAATCAACGACGATGAAAATGATTGTTGATTTAGTTAAACCAACATCCGGTGAGGTGAAGATTGACGGGCAGACTTATAGAGAGATTGGGGAGCCATTGAAGAAAATCGGGACATTAATTGAACCTGCAGCCTTAGATGACAATTTAACGGCGTGGCAACATTTAAGTCTGTTGGCGATTACCACTAGTATTGATGTTGGGCGGGTTGACGAATTGATTCAATTAACTGGACTGGAAGCTGCAAAGGCTAAAAAGGTGAGGTCGTATTCATTAGGGATGAAACAGCGATTAGGTGTTGCGAGTGCTCTAATGGGTGACCCAGATACGATTCTCTTCGATGAGCCGTTTAACGGCTTGGATGTTGATGGCATCCGTTGGTTAAGACGAACTTTCCGTGAATTAGCGGACGCTGGGAAAGTGGTTATTGTATCGAGTCACTTAATGAGTGAAATCCAAGCCATTGCGGACCGTATTGTTATTATAGGTCAAGGCCAATTGTTGGCAGATATGACGATCGAAGAGATGAATGCACAAAGTTTAAGTGCATATGTCCGCGTTAAATCGAGTGATGACTCGCGGCTAAGTGAAGTGTTAGTTGAGCAAAGTGGGATTGTGAATACAAGTGGTGATGGCATAGAAGTACGTCAATTGGATGCTAAACGGATTGGTGAGATTACCTTTGAATCCGGAGTGATTTTACATGAATTAACACAAGTTCAACCATCTTTAGAAGATGTCTTTTCAGAAGTTACAGACGGGAAAGTTGAGTTTACAGCGGAAGGAGGGATGAGAGATGAAAAATATACTGAGAGCTGAATTTAAAAAGATACAATTTTTAGCCGTTTATCGTAATTTATTGTTAACAGCAGTGATTCTAAGTTTGGTATTTGGTGCTTTATTATTATTAACGGTTGGTGTGACTGAAGGTCGTGAATTGAGTAGTCTCAATAGTTTAGAAGTGATTGATGTCTCCTTCCTGGGGATTGATGTGACCGCGATTATGATGATTATCTTTAGTGCATTATATGTTTCCAAAGATATTTCAGGGAGTGCTGTTTATACAAACTTAACGATGACACCGAATCGATTAAAGTTTTTCATTTCAAGAATACTGTTTCTTACTTTATTAAGTATTTTGATGAGTATTGTGGTGATAGCCTTGATATTTGTGATGGATTATTTGATTATGTCATTGAATAATATGTGCAGTCTCGATTTGTTTAATCGTTCTGTTTATTTGAAAATATTAGGTTCAATTTTAATGGTGATTGTTTATAGTTTATTCAGTGCTGTCGGTTCATTTTTCACTCAATCAATGAGTGCTGGTGTCGTGTTTTCCTTAGGATTGATGTTTATACCTGCTTTAATCCGTTTCTTCCCAGAATGGGTAGGGGATATTGTTTTACCGATCTTTCCAGAGAGTGCGATTGGGGCTTTTATTGATATATCGGGTGGGGCGAGTAGTTTGGTTGTAGCAGTGTTTGTTCTCTGCGTTTGGGTATTTGCGTCTGGTATATGTGGTTATTTAAGATTTAGGCAGAGGGATTACTAAATGATACTTTACAAGAAAATTTTGTTAAAATAATCATAAAGAGGTGATTTACCCATGAAAAAGTACACTAAAGTTATTTCAAAAATACTCGAGGATTCAATAGTCATAACGCTACCGAGTGAGCTTTCAATTGAAGACGGAGAAGAATTTTATGTTTTCAAAGATCATTTAGAATCCCTAGTGTTAGTGCCAAAAGTTGACGATTATTTTCAAACAATAACTGAATCGGAGTTAGTTATTGATGATGAGAGCAATACTGTTCCTATAAAATATCAACCTATGGGAAGTGAATGGGAGTAAAATTCACACTATTTTAATAAGGATACCTAATTGAGCCCATTCATTTGATAACATTCACCCATTCGTATATCTTTAACATAGGAGGGATAGTATGAATTTTATCGTATATTTAGCTGGGCAAATTCATGATAATTGGCGTGAGGAATTAATTAAAAAGGTCGAGGAAAAGGGACTGCCATTTAGTTTTGTTGCGCCACAAACCGATCATGATGTATCTGATGGGATTGGGGAACAGATCCTTGGCGCACAACCTGGGAACTATTACCGTGATGATGCGGCGTCAGATATTAATAATTTTAGAACACAAGTTTTAATGAATAAAGCCGATATCGTAATTGCCAATTTCGGGGAGCAGTACCGTCAATGGAATACTGCGATGGATGCGACCACTGCTGTTAATGCGGGTAAGCCATTAATTATCGTCAGACCTGAGTCGTTAACTCATTCTTTAAAAGAATTGTCGAACAAAGCCAATGTAACGGTCGAAAACTTAGATCAAGTAGTTGAGATTTTGGCGTATACAGTGAAATAATTTAAACCTTGGTAGCCTGGTGTAACAGGTCTACTGAGGGTTTTTTTGTATCTAAAGAGATAGTTTTGATTATATGTTTGATAGATATTATATATACATTTTATAAATATTAAATTTTATATTAACACTAAATTTCGAGGCAAATAAATTTATTCTTTTTCCAAATCATGTTATATTTGTTAGGTAATTGTTACTAAAAATATAAATATAAGGAGCCAAAGATGAGCGAAATTTATCAACGTGATTTAACAGAAATCATCGAAGAGTTTGATACTTCTAGCAAAAAAGGCTTAAGCGAGTCGCAAGTTGAAGCGAACCGTGAGGAGTATGGAGAGAATCAACTCGATGAATCAGAAACAAAGTCAAAATGGGAAATTTTCCTAGAGAATTTAAATAATATTATTGTTTATTTACTGGGTGTGGCGGCAATTATTTCCGTTATTATGGGGGATTGGATTGAAGCAGTGGCCATTTTACTGGCTGTGTTAATTTCAGTATTAACTGGTTATTTCGTAGAATTGCGTGCCCAACAATCGGTTGAAGCCTTACAATCAATGGTCGATACAAAAGCCAAAGTAAGACGTAACGGCGAAGAAATTGAAATTGATTCTGTGGATTTAGTTCCAGGGGATGTTCTGATTTTATCTGAAGGGGATGCGATTTCTGCAGATGGGCGCTTAATTAGTGCCAATAACTTTGCGGTAATGGAAGCTGCTCTTACCGGAGAATCTGAATCGGTAGATAAAGATCCTGATGCTGAATATGAGGAAAAAGAAGCGATCGGTGACCGATTAAATATGATTTTCTCAGGTACTGCGGTAACGCGTGGTAAAGCCGAAGCGATTGTCACTGGGACCGGAATGGAAACAGAAGTTGGCCGTATCTCAGAGATGTTAGATGAAGAACAATATAAAGAAACACCCCTTGATAAAGAGATTGATCAATTAGGTAAAGCACTGATTGTTGTTGCTTTTGCGGCCGCGGCATTAGTCTTAATTATTGGGATTATAAATGGTCAAGAAGTGGCGGAGATGTTACATATTGCGGTTATTTTAGCAGTAGCTGCGATTCCTGAAGCGATGCCAGCGGTTCAAACGATTACTTTATCAAATGGAATGAACACAATGGCTGAACATGAAGCTTTAGTTAAGACTTTATCAGCAGTTGAGACATTAGGTTCGACGTCAATTATTGCTAGTGACAAAACAGGTACACTGACTGAAAACCAAATGATGGTGGAACAGTTAATTATTAAACGTGACGAAATATATGACGTTACTGGGAGTGGTTATGAGCCATCGGGAACGATTGAATATGATGGAGTTGAAGTAAACCTATCCGCAGATTCTATTCATTCAATGGACGACTTAAATGAGAATGACCAAGTATTGTTGAAGTTAATTACAAATGGATTCTTATCGAGTGATGCCAAACTGGTTAAAGCAGACGCAGATGATGAGGATAGCAAAGAATATAATATTAAAGGTGATCCAACTGACGGTGCCTTAACTGTATTAGGTCATAAAATTGGCTATTCACCTGAATTTCTTGACGATGAAGGTTTTGAGATGTTAGCTGAGATTCCGTTTGATTCGGATAAGAAATACATGACGACGTTACATAAGTTACCGAGCGGGAAATTCCGTTTTATTATGAAAGGTGCATTGGACGTAGTTGCTAAATATGTTGACATTGATAAGGATGCGACTAATTTCTGGCGTGAGAAAAATGATATCTTGTCAGAAAACGGAAATCGTGTCATTGGACTAGCCAGTTATACCTTTGAAGATGAAAGTGTTGCTGATAATATCAAGGATGATATCGATGGCTGGTTTGATGAGAATCACAGTCAGTTAGATATTGATGGATTATTTGGGATTATGGATCCACCGCGTAAAGATGTGGCTGATTCGATTCACCAAACGCAAGAAGCGGGTATTACAGTCAAGATGATAACTGGAGACCACCCGCAAACAGCGTCAGTTATTGCTAAAGAAATTGGTATCAATAACTACGAAAATACCATGACAGGTCAAGAAATTGATGAGTCGCATGAAGATGACGATTTCCTCGAGCGTATTACTGAAACGGCCGTGTTTGCGCGTGTATCACCTGAGAATAAATTGCAGATAGTACGTGCTTTCCAAGAGGACGGACAAGTGGTAGCGATGACCGGAGATGGTGTCAATGATGCGCCTGCATTAAATGGTGCTGATATTGGTGTTGCTATGGGGATTCGTGGTACTGAGGTGGCGAAAGAAGCCTCAGATATGATTCTAACCGATGACCGTTATTCAACGATCGTAGATGCTGTCAGAGAAGGACGCATTATTTTCGAAAACATTAAAAAGTATGTCTCGTTCCTATTCGCTTGTAATATGGTGGAAATCGTTTCGATTTTATTTACAATCGTGTTCTTACTACCGATGCCGATTCAACCGTTACACATTTTATTCCTTAACTTGTTGATCGATATTGGACCAGCGATTGCATTAGCTTATGAGGATGCGGAAGATGACGTGATGTCACAACCGCCACGCGACCCTGAGAGTGGGTTAGTAAATCGTAAGTTCTTAAGTCGCATCATCACAAGTGGGATTATTATTGGACTGGGTGCCTTTACGGTATTCTTCTTCTTCCATACATTTACGGATGTGTCGTTAGAATTTGCGCAAACAGCAACGTTTACTTATATGGCGATTGCACAATTGATGCATATTTTCAACGTTCGTAAAATGGCCGGATTTGGATTTGACGCATCATTCTTCCATAATAAAATTTTAGTGGGTGCAATGTTACTAAGTGTTGCTCTGCAATTAATTGCAGTTTACACGCCGTTTATGAATAATGTGCTTGGTACTGAGCCGTTGACGCTGATTGCTTGGGGAATTATTCTGTTAGTTGCGGTTACTGCAACATTCCTCGTTCACTGGTTAAAAGTGCTCACTGGACAAAAAGAGGCAGAAGCGTAGATGAGAGTAGTTTTGGATATTAGATAACTTTAGATTGATAACAGCTTCAAATCAGCTTTGTATGAATGCGGTTTGGGGCTGTTTTTGTTTGATTGTTTTGGAATTTGGATTTTTCAATATTTAAGATAAAAACCTTTAATGTGAAAAAAATCAGCAAATATTTTTCAACTTCAGACAAATATTGATCCAAACTGAAAAATATAACCGAATATTTTTCATTATGGAGTGGTTTGATCTTAGAAGTGAAAAATGAGAGTTTATATTTAATTGCATTTATAAATCGGAGTTAGAAAAAAATTTTTAATTAGAACATTACCTCTTAAATCGGCTGAATTCAGTATAGTGAATCAGCCAATTTGTACACTTCCCCTGAGCCTAAATCCCCCAACGAGGGGAAATATGCTCTATAATAGGTATAGACAATAACAAATACAGGAGGGTTATTATGATTATCGAACAATTGGTGCCGGAGAGATATTTATTCACACACGCGGACGAGCCTGAGGCGGGGGAAGCGGGGCTGATCGCTTACGCCGAAAGCACGGAAGATGTGAGCGAATTTTTAAGAGAGGCGAATGAAAAGCGTCAGAAAGTTGTCACAATTGGGTCGAATACTGGACTAACAGGCGCGACTTATCCAACACAAGGCGAGCATATGTTGAGTTTGGAGAAAATGAACCGCATCATCGGACTGGATGAAGAAACATTGACCTTGACTGTTGAAGCGGGTGTGACGCTTGCGCAAGTACGTGAATTCTTAACTGACACGCCTTATTTCTATGCACCCGATCCTGGGAATAAAAATGCCACGATTGGTGGTACTGCGGCGACAAATGCTGGTGGGATGCGTGCGATAAAGTATGGGGTAACTAAAGATAATATCCGTGGCTTCGATGTGGTTCTTGCAAATGGTGAAGTGATCCATTGTGGTAGCGTCAATCGCAAGGCCAGTTCAGGATATGATTTGAAGAGTCTTTTCCTTGGTTCAGAGGGAACTTTAGGCGTTATTACGCAATTGGATTTAAAAGTAATCCCTAAACCATTGTTCGAAAAATCATTACTTATTGGATTTAATAAATTAGCAGACTTAGCACCAACAATATACGCCATTGTCACTTCACCTGTTGAACCAGTGGCATTGGAATTATTGGAAGGGAAGGGTGTAGAGTATTCCCAAGCTCATTTAGGTCAATCATTACCAGCAGTAGAGGGAAATGACTTCTTGTTGTTGACATTGAACGCCAATGATGAGGAGAGTATCGAAGAGTCACTCAGAGAATTAGAACGCATCGCCAAAGAAAATGGGGCAGTCGATACATTATTACTCGACGAAGAGATGGCCAAACAAAGTTGGGCCATCCGTGATAATGTCCTAAACGGAATATATGCAGCTTCAACGACGAAAATGTATGACCCAGTTGTTCCAGTAAACAAAGTAACGCAATTAATCGGTGAGAGTAAGAAAAATGCCGATGAAATGAATATCGACAGTGCTTTCTTTGGACATGCAGGAGACGGAAATATTCATGTTTGTATCTTACAAATGGATTACTCGGACGATGAATGGGTTGAACTAAAAGCTCAATACGAAGAAAAGATGTATCAACTAATTGCAGACTTAAATGGTTTGCCTTCAGCTGAACATGGGATAGGTTATGAGAAAAAGGTTCACTTGCCTAAATTCTTCTCAGATGCTTATATGCAAACATTAAAGAGTATTAAAAATACAATTGACCCTAATGGGATATTAAATGCAGGTCGTGTAATTGATTAATCAATCATAATATTTGAATCATTTTGGGCATTTCCTCTATAATGAAAATAGCTAAACCGTTTTCAAATCAATCATAAGGAGTGTTCATGATGAAAAGAATGGCAAAAATGACTACAGTCGCCGCTTCTAGTTTATTATTTCTCAGCACACCGATTAATGTCCAAACACAGGAATCTGCCTCTGAAGCATTTAATGAAGTTCAAAATAATATCGACTTATCTTATGAAAGTGTTCATGCCACAGGAACAATGGATTTAAAGATTGCGAACCGTGATTTAGCAGCCGATATCTTTCAGTTTGATTTTGATGCTAATTTTGCTGTAAATCCAGTTGCGATTGACGCTGAAGGTTCAATGCAAACGGCGTTCTTCGCACTTGATTTCATAATGTTGGCTGATGATGCGGATGCCTATTTCTACCAAAATGCTGATCAAACTTGGACAAGGCCCGAATTTGAACCAGAAGAGTTCGAACAATTTTTCAATGCTTACGTTGAGAATTTTGAACCACAAACAATCGAAGAGGATATTTCTCCGGTGATTGATAAATATGTTAATTATACGAATGAAAATGGCCAACATATTTTCCAATTATTGGAAGACATTGATGGGTATGAATTCTACCAAGACTTAGATGAAGCAATTGATATCGAAGCAACAATCATCGAACAAGCGGAAGAAGCCCGCGAATTAGCAGATTCAGACGGATCTGAGGGAATGACTGACGCTGAATTTGACCTCTATGTCCAGGAATCATTAGACGCGATGTCTCCAGAGAATTTCCGCCTATTCTTTTCGATGAACCCTGAATTACAAATCGCTTATAACGAAGATACTTACAATATAGAACAAATTATATTTAATGTGTTTATTGATCCCAGCCACTATGAAGGAGAACTATCAGAGAATGATCTATTCTTTATCCCTGAAGATATGGACTTTACCTTTGAAGTCAATTTTGATGAATACGGCGAAGAGTTTGAACTAGACATCCCACAAGAAGCGTTAATGGCACCAGAACCTGTGGAGAATGAGTACCAATATTAAGAAATTTCAAAAGAGTCTACGCTTGATCGGTAGGCTTTTTTAGTACATAAATTTATGCTCGCCTAAACTTTTCTGTTGACATTAATTTTTCGTCTTGTTATATTGGTATCACATTAAATTAAAAGGGTGGTGAATACACATGGATAGTGACAGTGATAGTTTTAGGAACAATTGGTTAGGTTTCTACTTTATTTTATAGAGCGTACACACTCCTGTTGACTGACACCAGTCGAGAGGAATATTTGTCGTGCGCTAAATTTTACAAAATAAAGGAGAAAAAATGAAAGATTATTTATTAAACAATGAAGCAGTTTTAGAGAAATATGGTATTACAGACGTTGAATCAGGTTTATCGGACGAAGAAGCCGCCAGGAGGCTGGCCCAAAACGGGCCAAATGCTTTAAAAGGTGAAACAACACCCAAATGGAAGTTGTTTGTTCGTCAATTTAACAATTTGATCATTTACATTTTGATAGCTTCGGCACTATTGACCTTAGCTATCGGGCATGTATCTGACTCACTGATTATACTCGTCGTTGTTTTGGTCAACGCCTTTATCGGTTATTACCAGGAAGCAAGTGCTTCTGATGCTTTGGAGAAAATCAAGCAAATGTTAACTTCAGAAGCGACAGTATACCGTGACGGAATGCGTTTTGATATTCCAAGTGAGGAATTGGTAGTCGGGGACATCGTCTTTTTAGAGGCGGGTGATAATGTGCCAGCAGACCTTAGAATACTTGAAGCAGATAACTTACGTATTCAAGAATCCGCATTAACTGGTGAAGCCGATTCAATTGAGAAAATTGACACAGCGCTAGAACTAGAGAATATTCCTCTAGCAGAACGTTTGAACTTAGCTTTTGCATCCACTTCCGTTACTAATGGTAGTGGTACAGGGATTGTTACCGCGACTGGGACAAAAACCGAAATTGGTCAAATTTCCGAAGAGGTAAATAACACCGAACAACGTCAAACACCATTAATGCAAGAAATCGATCGCTTAGGTAAAGGGATTACTTACTTAATTATTGGTGTTGCGATTGCTTTATTTGTTTATAGTTTAATATTAGAAACCTACGCACTATCCGTGTTGACACTTGCCGTCATAACGATGATTGTTGGGTCAATTCCAGAGGGATTACCAGCAACGACATCCGTTGTCTTAGCAATGGGTGTGAGCGATATGGCAAAGAATAAAAATACCATCGTCAAAACTTTGCCTGCAGTTGAAACGTTGGGATCTGTTAATGTGATCGCAACCGATAAAACCGGAACTTTGACAAAAAATGAAATGACTGCTAAAGAAATCATTTTAAAAGATGCAGTCTATGAAGTAACTGGTAATGGTTATGAGCCGAATGGCGTAATCAAATCGGAGTTAGAAACAGCGGAAATAAACCATACTTTACAATTATTCTTGGAGTCGGGTTATGAAGCAAATGATACTGTTTTAGTCGAAGAAGACGGTCAGTGGTCGATCAACGGGGAACCGACCGATGGGGCGTTCTTAACCTTATATCATAAGGCGTTTGAGATGGACGACACACCGGCGTACCATGAAATCGATATGTTACCGTTTGACTCGGATTACCGTTATATTGCCAAATTAGTTGAGGACGAACAGGGAGACCGACACATATTTATCAAAGGTTCACCTGATAAATTGTTCCCGATGGCAATGGCTCAGGATGCGGACTTTGAAATGAATTATTGGAACCAACAAGATGACCGATTATCATCATTAGGTCGCCGTGTGATTGCGGTTGGTTATAAGAAAGTGTCTGAAGATGTTGAAGTATTATCACACGAAGTTTTAGCATCTGGTATTGAATTACTTGGTCTAGCCGGGATTATTGACCCGCCGCGTGACGAAGTGATTGATAGTTTGAAGAGCATGAATCAAGCGGGTATTGCGGTAAAAATGATTACCGGTGACCACCCGACAACAGCCAAAACGATTGCGGAAGCTTTAGGTTTAGCTGAAGAGATTAAAGTGGTTACAGGTTCCCAGATGGACGCGATGTCTGACGAAGAATTTAAAGAAGCAGTAGTTGAGAATCAAGTTTTCGCCCGTACAACGCCTAAAAATAAATTACAAATTGTTGATGCTTTACAAAAAAATGGCTTAGTAACAGCGATGACAGGGGACGGAGTGAATGATGCTCCTGCCTTGAGAAAGGCTGATATTGGGGTCGCAATGGGTATTAAAGGTACCGACGTAGCCAAAGACTCTGCTGACATGATTTTAGCCGACGACAACTTTGAAACGATGGTTGTAGCGATAAAAGAAGGGCGACGCATTTATGACAACATTAAGAAGAGTATTTTATTCTTACTCCCAACGTCATTTGCGGAAGGTTTAATTATCGCCTTTACCATTTTGATGCAGAAAGACATGCCATTACAACCAGCACAGTTACTATGGATTAACATGGTGTCAGCAATCACTATTCAGTTTGCGTTTATCTTTGAACCGGCTGAAAAGAATATTATGGACCGTATGCCTCGTCGATCAGCGGATGGTTTAATGAGTCGGATGGATGTTGTTCAGTTGGGGTTTGTCTCAGTTCTAATGGCTGTATTAAGTATTCTAGCCCATGACTGGATACTTGCCCAAGGTGTCGGTGAAGCGGCAGCTAGTACAGTGATGATTAATATTATCGTCATGAGTAAAATTTTCTACTTATTCAATATGAGAACAAATTCGCCAGTATTATCAAAGGATTTCTTTACGAATAAAAAAGCTTTCCTAATTATTGGTGTGATGATCGCGCTCCAAATTATGTTAACTTACATACCATTTATGCAAAATGCCTTTGGTACTCAGAGTATTTCGTTCACAGGCTGGGCGATCGCGATTGGATCAGGTATGCTTATTTTAATTATTACTGAGCTCGGTAAATATATTCGTATGACATACCGTAAAAATGCGAAGAAACCAGTATCTGATCAACATGTCGTGCAGTTGTAATAAGTAATAGAATTAAATTAATCATATGAACCTCCTCAACAGAAAATTGGTTGAGGGGGTTTTTGATGTGTTCATAATGTGCCTATGAAAATTTAATATTACGTTATATAATTATATTGAAGAAAGGAAGTCGTCTATATGCGTAAATTAAGCTATTACATTGTTGAGAAAAATTTAAGGGATGTAATGCAACAATTAAATGAAGATAAAAATGCAGTTATGGTAACGACAGAAGATGATAGCAATAATGCTGTTCTCGTTAGTTTAGATGAATACAATGCTATGATGGAAACAATTTACCTTTTACAGAGTCCAGAGAATGCAAGAAGACTCTTTGAGTCATTGGAGCAAATTCGTTAATAAATCTTTCGATGAACTAACTATAATTGACAAGTTTTTTAATTGTTAGTACAATGTTAGTACAAAGAAAAGGGAGGTATATCGTATGACTCAATCAACGATCACATTTAGAATTCCATCAGATGAGAAGGAAATGGTTGCTGAATATGCAAAAGCTCATGACATATCATTAACTGAATTATATAGAAGCGTAGTTCTTGAGAAAATCGAAGATGAAATCGATTTAAAAACTTTACGTAATGCAATGAAAAATTCTAAAGATAACAATGAAGTGGGAATCTCTCAAGATGAAATGGAAAAATTATTAAATGAAGTATAAAGTCGTTTATATGCCACAGGCACAAAAACAATTACTAAAAATGGATAAATATCAAGCAAGCGTAATCGTGGCCTGGATCAGAAAAAATTTAGAGGGCACTACAAACCCACGAATTCAAGGTAAAGGGTTAGTAGGAAATCATAGCGGAGAATGGCGATACCGAATTGGAAATTATCGAATATTAGCTAATATTGTGGATTCTGATATTATTATAGAAATAATTTCGATCGGACACAGGAAGAATGTTTACAAATAGAAAAGGCGAGCATAACAATGAAGACTGATTTCGATAAAATTCAAGTACTGAATAAATTAGTAGCCCATTATGGTATTCAGAACTGGTGGGAAGATAATAATCGTATTAAAGACTGGGTGTCCATGATTCTAATACAACAAACTACTGAAAAGAATGCAAAGCGCGCAATCGCTAATTTAAGTGGATTCCTGACTGTTAATCAATTACTTGAAATGGAAATAGAGGCACTTCAAGATAGAATCCGTCCTGCTGGATTTTATCGTCAAAAAAGCATTTATATTAAAGAATTGATACATTGGTATGATCAACATGGTCAAAATTTAGAGAAGTTCAGTGAATTTTCAACACCTGAATTAAGAAAAAAACTACTCAGTATAAAAGGTGTCGGACCGGAGACAGCTGATGCAATGCTATTATATATATTTGAACGTAATGTATTTATTGCCAATACTTACGCCATTCGTTTATTTAACAGATTAGGCTTTGGAGACTATAAAACTTATGCTGCACTTAGAAAAGATTTTAATCATCTAACAGAAGGCGTTCCTCATGAATTATGCAAGGAGTGGCACGCTGCAATTGATGTTCATGGTAAAGCATTTACTTCATCAAAAGGAACTCTTGACGAAGCATGGTTGATCAGTCATTTATAAGAAAGAGCAGACCCAAAATCTGCTTTTTTCTATTTTTTCTATTTGGGTTTACATAATATACATTATATTATTTTTATTAAAAATGACTAACTAGACTGTATTAAACAAATTTCCTCAAGTACGATTTACAGCTCATTTCAGATTCAATTACATATAGTAGATTTAAACAATCTCTGAATCAACATCTAAATTATTAAACTACATCATCGTCCGGCTGACTCAGATTAGATCTCAAATCAAACAATCAATTCAATTACTGATCTCCTTACCAATTTCCTCAGACAGCTTTTTAAGCTAATTTCAGATTACTAACTGATCATAGACCTACTTAAACTCTTTAAATCATCCGTATCAATATTATTGACCTTAGAAACTCATTCCATATAAAATCCACAATTTCACGAATCCGACAAATTTCCCATCTAACAAATCATCTTCATTTGAATCAATATCCCCACACAATAAACACATTTTGATATATCCTTACAAACAAATTCACTAATAAATGAATACTTATATTTCAAACCTTGTTATAAAGCGATTCTATAATAATATACCACAAATTCACCTAAGCGCTTTCAATATAAATGCTTGATTATGGCATTTTCATGAAAACCACTCATCCAATTATAATTTTAAATGTGTCTAAATTACTGTATACTTTTAGATAAATTACATTAGAAGGACAAGGTGTGAAGATGCAGAAGCAATTAACCTTTAAACAATTACTCACGATTGGCTCGATGCTATTTGGTTTATTCTTTGGTGCAGGAAATTTAATTTTCCCACTAATGTTAGGACAACAAGCAGGAAGCAATCTCTACCCAGCAATGATCGGATTTATTATTACAGCCGTCGGTCTACCATTACTAGGTGTTAACGCCTTAGGAGTGACGAAGCGACGTGACTTATATGATTTATCAACTTATGTCATGCCAAAATTAGGCAAAGCATTCACACTGATTCTTTATTTAACCATTGGCCCCCTATTTGCAATTCCCCGTTTAGCAACTGTTTCGCATGAAATAGGAGTTGCGCCCTTTTTTGATGGTCCAGGGAGCTTATTAATTTTCTCAGTATTATTCTTTGCGGTTGTTTGGTATTTCAGCTTATCAAAATCAAATATCATGAATATTATCGGGAAATACTTCAATCCACTATTCTTGTTGTTAATTGGTAGTTTGATTGTTTTATCATTCATCAATCCAATGGGTGTCGCTTCAGACCAAGTAGCAATGGCTCCATATGACGCACGAGCGCTCTCTACGGGGCTCCAAGACGGTTATAATACGATGGATGCGATTGCGAGTTTAGCCTTTGGTATCATCGTTATTCAAGCCATTAAACAACTCGGCATCACAGATACTAAAACGATTAGTAATTCGGTGTTAAAAGCTGGAATTATTTCTTCTATATTAATGGTTTTAATTTATGCGCCATTAATGTGGATGGGAGCAACGCAATCAAGTATCTTTGATCCATCAACAAATGGTGGTGAGATTTTAGCCAAAATTGCGAATCACTATTTATCCGGTTTTGGATCAATCATGTTACTTATTACAGTAACTGTAGCTTGTTTAAAAACTGGAATTGGTTTAATTACGGCAACATCCGAAATTTTACTCGTTATGTATCCGAATAAATTTTCATATAAAACAGCAGTCGCAGTATTGATTTTCCTTTCACTAGGGATTGCTAACATAGGCTTAGAGACGATTATTTCATTAAGTTTACCGGTACTTGTACTGATTTATCCATTCACGATTACGATCATTATTCTCGCGAATTTAGCCCCGCTATTCAATAATCACACCCGAGTTTACCAATGGGCACTCATAGGAGCTGCACCATTTGCTGTACTGGACATGATTAACGCGACACCATTTGCTACAAACGGCATTTTCCAGCCGATTTTAACCGCCGCAACAAACTACTGGCCACTCTTTAGTTACGGCCTTGGTTGGCTCTTACCAGCGGTTCTAGGCGCTTTACTAGCCTACTTTTCTGTAAAAGGAAGCCATAAATAATCAAAAAAGCTTCTGCGATCTGAGATTTGCTCTCACGCGCAGAAGCTTTTTACTTACTATAATTAAGCCGGACGATTGTCTTTAGCACGTCTCCAGACTAATTGATTGTTAAATTTAGGGTTTGAAACGTAGAGTATGTCACCGACAACGCGAGCTTCACGAATTTGCGAACCACCCACATAATTCGGGAATAACGAAACATCCATATAGTGACGTAATTCTTGTTTCTCTTCATCAAAGTCAAAACGACCTGAATACGCATGATAACCGCCTGCTGCTTTGGCATATTCATCGGGTTGACCTTTATGCATATTATTCACTTCAAACTCAGGACGCCCTGGTTCCATCAATTGAGCAGACATATATCCGTCTGGCGTATACATGATAATCCCCTGAGCATTCTCGCCTAGTGGGTATTCACGATTTCCATTTGAATCTTCAATAAAATAATCCTCTAAGATCCAAGCCCCAATCAAGGTTTCTCGACTAATTTTTGACATTAAATCACTCCTTTTGTACATTATACATCAATCATAGTGGAGTGTATTTAAAAAGGCTTAGGACGCATCCTAAGCCGTATTTCTAATTAAATTGTGCCGATTCTCGGTTGAAGATATCAATGTAGTTAAGATGCGTATAAATCATCACTAATGGGACTGTATAAATGAGTCCGACTAGGAATAATAAACCACCGACTAAAATTAAACCAATGCTGATTAGTGTCATTTTAAATAGTTGACCAAAGTTTCGGTGCGCAATACCAATTGAGCGCATGATTACTTGTCCCAGTGATAATTTCCCTTGAACATCAAATGCTAACATAGGTTCAATTAGACTAATCATAATACTGAAATAGATGATCAGTACAAATAATAGAATAAATAATCCAACCATCACACCAAAGCCACCAAATTCAGGTAGGATCGCAAAGCTCCCAATCCCAATAATTGTAAAGAGTAATAATACAACAAAGAAAATTAATAGAGCCATGATTCCTGAAATTAAACTTATGAGTAATGAATACAAGAATATGCGTAACCATTCTTTTCCTGGTGTTTGAAGTAAGGCTGAGTCTCTGGTCGTAATTTCTGCTGGACTAATTAGCTTAATAATGAGTGATCTAGTAATTAAAATCGAAATCGTCGATAGTAATGTTGATTTAATATAATCGAGTATATCTAAATCAAAAAATACCATGGATTCACCACCTTGGAAATCATTCGCTGGTACATCCGGCGTCGTTTCCAAAATAATCGCCGCAAAAAACATAATGATTAAATGTAAGCCGATATATTTTAAATTATCGAGTAAAGCTCTATGAGCCTCTGATACGGTTGGAGACATTCTATTATTCATGATGGTTCGCTCCTTTTACCTCTTTATTATGGGTTAGAGAATTGCACTACTCAATGTACGAGCGATTGCATAAACATTATCTGCATTACGCCCTAATTCAAGCGAATAAGTGGGTTGAGTGGCACTTGATATGAAAATCTTTAATTCTGAATCACTATCGAATGTACCTGCCGTCTCAATTGAAAAACGACTAATAGAACCGTAAGGGACAATTTCATATGAACGCTTGCGTCCGGTCGTTCCTTGAACATCAATCAAAATTAAACGTTTATCTGTAAAAATAATTAAGTCACGGACTAATTTAAATGAATGCAGTACCGTTTCATTATCTAAAATAAATGGTCCCACTTCATCTTTAATAGAATCATTATTAATCTTCCCCGCATTACCAGCAAGTCTATCAAAAATTGACATAATACCGCCTCCTCTTTCTTAACTCTATTTTATCATAATTAGACGAAATTATTATAGTACTTAAGATGTAAAAAAGATATGACGATAAAAGCCATATCTTTAATTAATTATAATTTTTTAACCGGGCGACCTTTCACATCATAAATATAAGTCAGCAATTTAGCACCGTCATGCATTGCGGTAATTAAACGGTCTTGATAAGGTTCAGCTAACTCTTCATATAAATACAATTCTTGGTCGATATTATGTTGTGAACGAATCCGTTGAATTTCACCAGCTGGGCGTTTTTTAGGTCTAGCTGCTGGGATATTCCCATCAATTTCACGCTTTTCAATCCGGTAGACATATTGTTCTTCACCGTAACTAATTTCTAAAGCGCCGGTATTTGTGCGTACATGTTGGACATCTTGATAATTATCTTTATGTAATTCCCACCATGCTTCAATACCTGCAATTGCTTCCTCTTCAGAGTTATAGCTACCATGTTCTTTCTTTTGGTCGGTATACTTATTTAACCAATAGTTTGTATAGACTGTCTTTGTCATAATGATCATCCTATCTATGTGTATTGAATAAATTGTAACCGATTACTGAAAAGTTTTCAATAAAAGAGACCTTCCGAAGAAGGTCCCTTGATAAATTGATTATTTATCAGCGTTTAAAGCTACCATAGACATGTAGTTATATGGTTGGTTGAAGTGTGGTAAGAAGAAGATATCTAACAATTGTAATTTTTCAATTGTTACTTGTTCTTGGATTGCTAATGAGTACATGTGGATTGCCATTGAGATGTCGTATCTTGAAACGATTTGAGCACCTAATAAACGGTTTGTTCCTTCTTCATATACTAAACGGATTTTAACTTTTTCGTTGTTTGGCATGAATGATGGGAATTGAGTATCTTCGAAGTCAGATACTTTAACTTTGAACCCTTCTTTTTCAGCTAAACGAGCAGATAAACCAGTTGATACTAAGTTTAAGCCAAAGATTGAAATACCGTTTGATCCTTGGATACCAGCACCTTCAAGGTGATTTCCAGCAATGTTATGACCTGCAACAATACCAGTACGAACAGCGTTAGACGCTAATGCGATGTAGTTTGGTTTGTTTGTAACGTTTGAGTAGTTTGTCGCACAGTCACCAATTGCGTAAACATCGTCATCTGAAGTTTTGAATGTACGGTCTACTAAGTAAGCACCGTTTCCAAATGTTTCTAAGTGGTCTTTAGCGAATGGCGCGTTTGGTAAGAATCCAATTGCGTTGATGATAACATCTGCTTCGTATTCACCTTTAGTTGTTTTTAGACCAACAACGTGCCCTTCATCGTTTCCGATGTATTCAGTAGCTAATTCACCAAAGTGAGTTTCGATACCGTTGTCGCGTAAGTTTTCGTCCATTAAGTTAGTTAACTCTTCATCATAGTAGTTTGATAATGATGTTGGAGCTGCATCGAATAATAATACTTTTTTACCACGACGACGCGCTGCTTCAGCGATTTCAACACCGATATATCCAGCACCGATTACTGCGATGTTTTCATATTCTGGGTGAGATAATGCCGCGTCAACTTCTTGACCTTCTTGGAATAATTTTAAGAAGTGCATACCTTCTAAATCAGCACCTGGTAAGTCTGGTGAAATTGGACGAGATCCAGTTGCATGGATTAATTTGTCATAAGATTCTTCGATTGTTTCGCCATCTTTAGTTACTGCGTAAACAACTTTCTTATCGTAATCAACGTCAGTCACTGTTGTTTCTAATAAGATTTGAGCGCCCTTAGCTTTAAAATCTTCTGGACGTGTATAGAATAAATGGTCATAACCATCGATTTGACGACCTACCCATAATGCTGTCCCACAACCTAAGTAACTTAAGTTTGAGTTCTTGTCAATCATCACCAATTCCATACCTTCATAGTTATCTAATAAAGTATTTGCTGCCGCAATACCAGCATGATTTGTACCAATAATTACTACTTTCATTTTATTCCTCCTAGAAATGACTTCGTTTTCTTAACATGCTCATTATAGCACTTAGAGGTTTCTTTACCATGTTATTTCTTATTAAAGTTTTACAAATTTTGAGATAAAATGGGAATTAAAGCTGATAATACGCTATTTCTAATTCCTGAACAGCAGATTTGACTTAACATTGTGTTTCACAAAGTATGGTGTTTAAGTATGATTAGTATCAAAACATTATGATCAATTAGGCAATTATCGACCTTTTTCACAAACTATTTTATATTCGAATTATTAATTATTTTAATACAATTATTATATTAAATTTATTGATATTAATTGGAAATTTGTAGATTTGCGGAAAATCTAATGGGAAAAATTAGGGATTATGTGCGAAAGCGGATAATCTCGATAGAATAAGATGGGATTTTGGGTAATCACGGATAATCCCTACTTAAAAACTTGAGATTATGTGCAAATGCGGATAATCTTGATTAAAACTATGGCGATCTTGTGTGAATAATAGATTTTTGAACGAAGTGTTCATCATAAATAAATACGCATTATTCGATCGGAGTTAGAGTGTTCCCTATTTTTTTGCTAAAGGAATGTATTAAAAAAGAGCAAGTAACTTCGATTGAGTTAGTTGCTCTTTTGAGTGAATTATTTAACGCCTGCGAAGAATGCGTTGATTCCATTTAATAAACCATTTACTAATTTAGTTTGGTAATTTTTATTAGTGATTAATGCATAATCTTGGCGGTTGTCTTGGAATCCTAATTCAACCAAGGCTGCTGGTACGTCTGTTACACGAGTTACGTGTAAGTTTTGTGGACGGATGCCACGGTTAACTGTACCTGTTCCAGCTGTTGCTGAAATTAATTCATTTTGTAATGCTTGAGATAGACGAATTCCTTCAGGAATAATGTCTGTTCCTTCGTGGTGGTCTAATGTTTCATAACCTGGTTCGTCAATTCTTGGGTCATGGTATAACACTTCAATTCCACGTGCTTTACCTGTATTTGGATATCCCATCGCATTATGGTGAATGCTGATAAAGATATCTGGCATGATTGAGTTTGTAGAATCTGTACGTTCAACTAATGAAACTTCTTTGTCCGTACGACGTGTTTCGTAAACATGATACCCTTGACCTCTTAATAGATCAGCTAAACGGTTATTAATAACGGTATTTAAGTCTTTTTCTGCTGTTCCGAAGTAGTGTGCACCTGTTTCTCTTCCACCGTGACCTGCATCAAGGTAAACTGTTTTAACCCCTTGTGGTACTTGAACGGCGGCTGAAGTTGGTACATATCCTACAACAACGCCATTTTGAGTTAATTCTAAGAATGTTTGACCGTCAACTGATAATTCATTCGTTACCGTGAATTTCTCTCCAAAGTGATCTAACACTGAAACAGGAGAAGCTGCGGTTCCTCTTGTTGAACGGAATGGTTCAACTTTACCATTTAATTTAACATCATAGTTAACTGCTGTTGCTTGTGCATTTGTTAAATCAGGTAAGTTGCTTCCAGTATAAGCTGGTCCATCATTTCCTGTAGGAGGTGTTACAACATTCCCTCCACCTGAAGTTAGAACTAGTCGTTGACCTGGTGTAATAATATCGCTAGTTAAGTTGTTTAACGATTTTAATTGTGCAACAGTCATACCATTTCTAATTGCGATACGGTATAAAGTGTCTCCGCGTTGAACCGCATAATTGCTTGTTGGTGTTTCTGGTTCTGGTGTCGGTTCAGGTTCTGGCGTTGGCTCAGGTGTTGGTTCTGGATCCGGTGTCGGCGTTGGTTCTGGTGTCGGTTCTGGATCTGGTGTTACCACAGTTCCTTCTGAGACAACTAAAACTTGACCTGGGCGGATTAAGTCACCTGTAATATTATTTAATGCACGTAATTGTGCTACTGTCATACCATTTCTTGTTGCGATACGGTATAAAGTGTCACCACGTTGAACTGAAACTGTTTTTGCTGGTGTTTCAGGTTCTGGCGTTGGTTCTGGTGTTGGCTCCGGAGTTGGTTCAGGATTTGGTGTTGGTGCAGGTGTTGTTGTGCCTGCTGAAATTACCAATGTTTGACCCGGACGAATTAAGTCACCAGTAATATTATTTAATGCGCGTAATTGAGCTACTGTCATACCATTATTTGCTGCGATACGGTATAAAGTATCTCCACGTTGAACTGAAACTGTTTTTGCTGGTGTTTCAGGTTCTGGCGTTGGTTCTGGTGTTGGCGTTGGTGCAGGTGTTGTTGTGCCTGCTGAAACTACCAATGATTGACCCGGACGAATTAAGTCACCAGTAATATTATTTAACGCACGTAATTGTGCTACTGTTAAACCGTTAGTTGTTGCGATACGGTATAAAGTGTCGCCACGTTGAACTGAAACAGTTTTCGCTGCCTCTGAACTAGCGTTGTTAGTGTTCGTATCTGGCGTTTCAGCTACTGTACTTTCAGATAATTTTAAAACTTGACCTGGATGAATTAAATTACCAGTAATGTTGTTTAATGCACGAATATTAGCAATTGTTGTGTTATTGTTTTGCGCGATACGGTAAAGAGTGTCGCCGCGGTTAACTGTAACAGAATTTGCAGTAGTGCTTGCTGGTGTCGTTGCGTTCGCTCCAGTTGATACATTCGAAATATTTTCGATGACTCTTGAAGGAGCTGCAATCTTAATAACTTGACCATTTCTAATTAAGTTACTTGTTAGGTTATTTGCTTCTTTAAGTGCATCTACCGTTGTATTATTACGAATAGCAATGCTATAAAGTGTCTCCCCAGTTGATACACGGTGTTGACCTGGTTGTAATGGTGTATTATACTCCGCTGATGTATTTGCACGATCTTGTGCTAAATCATTCGCAGATTTCCAAGGGAAATTAGCAGCTGGAGTAAAGTATGTATTACCACCAATATCATTGTGCCCTGTAACATAACCTTCTAATGACTCGCCTGCTTTGTTACGAGGTCCTGACCAAGTTCCATCATCATAGAAGTAACCAGTCGCTAAGAAATTTGTGTAACTATGCGTACGGTATCCTTGAGCAGCTTTCTCAATCGCATCATAGAATTGTGTTTTATCAATGCCTGTGTAACGACGCCAAGGTTCAGAATTATAAGATCCTCCACCGTAACCAGAGAATTGATACGCTCTTGTTGCTTCCTCTAATGGCGTTGTATTTGCTGCATCGGCACGGTTAAAGATAGCTGATGTTACAGCTGCAATACTCTCAGGAGTGTGTAAAGCTTCAGCTGCAATGATATTTGCTAACATTTCACGTTCGCTAACGTTAGTGTGGTGCGAACCTGATGTTAATCGATCAGTGATTTCGTATTGTTTACCAGTTGGTGCTGGCGCCGCTTCAGTCGTTTCAACTATTTCTGGTACTTCAATTGGAGCTACTTCTTCTGAAACTTCTGTTTCAGTAACTTCAGGAGTTTCAACTTCTGTTTCTTCAGGAGTTTCAACTTCTGTCGTTTCTTCTGCTGGTGCTTCAGTTTCTACAGATTCTTCTACTTCAGTAGTTTCTACTGGCGCTTCAACATCTGTTGTTACTTCTGTTTCTGTCTCAACAGTTGATTCTACTTCTGTAAATTCTACCAATGGAACTTCTTCTGTTAAAACCTCAGCTTCTACTGAAGCTTCAAGATCTGCTGTTACCTCTGTTTCAGTTTCAACAGTTGATTCTACTTCTGTAAATTCTACTACTGGAACTTCTTCTGTTAAAACTTCAGTTTCTGCTTCTACAGTCGTATCTACTTCTGCAGTATCAACAGTTGCATCTACTTCTGCCAAAGCATCTGCTTGTGAAACATCAGCTGTTTCAACTTCTAAATTATCAGCGTTCTCTTCAACCTCTGCTTGTGCAGTTGTCTCAGCATCCGCCGTTTCCTCTTCAATTGTCGATAAATCAGCTGCAGCCGGATCAGTCAATTCTTCTGCTGCCACAGACGCTTGACCACTCACGAATACTAACGACGCAGCAACAACAGACATCGATAATGTAACCCACTGCCCTTTACGCTTTCGCAATAATTTCTTATCCAAGTACGACACTCCTAATCTTAAAAAATTCATAAAATTTTAATATATAATTACCAATTAATAGTATCATTTAGGAAAAGTAAAGTGAATAATCTTATATTACAAACAATTAACAAATTGTGACAATAAGTTAATAATTACGAAATATAAGGTGAATTGATGCTGGTTTACCTGTGATATTTTCCTCACCAACTATAAACACATAATCATATATTGAAGTATTAAATTCTTATATGGATGGGAAAATTCACAACTTCTATTGATGGCAAATCCCAACTAGATTCCTTATGATTTGCCAGTAAATCTATAAAAACTGGCAAATCGTTCTTAATTAGTAAAAGTTCTGCCAGTTAAAAATTTCAACTATAGTATTTAATAATATTTAAAAAATTAAGACCGCTATAGTCACACTCAGTGAATGTGAACTTATAGCGGTCTTTAATCAATACTTTAAAAAAATTCTATGCTCCAACGAATTCGTGAATTTCGTCAACACTCATTGAACTATCGCAGCGAACTGAAACGCCCTCTTCTCCGGCATATAATAAACCAGGAACTGTTGGGACACCGTATTGTTCTCGTAATTCTTGAACATTTGTAATGTCTTCTGGGTCTTCAGAATTAACGTAGTAGACAGTTAATTCTTTTTCGCTTTGTGCCTCTTCAAGAGTATTTACAAATTTACGGCAGAAACCACAAGTTGGTCGTCCAACAAAGACGATTGTTCCTTGTTCGTTTTCTAAACGTTCTTTCGCGTCATTTGCATTTACTCTTTCAAAATTCGCAACTTTTTCTTCAAAATTATTTCCTAACATTTTATCACCTCATAAGGATAGTATATCACGTTTTCAATTTTCCTAATCTAATTTTGTTTCGCGGTATTGTTTTCGTTCTTTATAATGTAAATAACGATTGTAAATTAATAATATTCCCCCAATTGCTCCTAAACCGATCGCGACATAAGTTAGCCAATTTGATTCACCGGTACTTGGTAAACTTGATGCCTTCTCTTCTTTATCGGATGACGAGGAAGAAGATTTGGGATTTTGGGCTAGTTTCGGCGTTGAGTTTGGTTTTGGTAATGAGTTTTTCTTGCTTGACTTAGGCTGATTGACTAATTGGTCTTTAATATTGTTTAACATAGATGGAGATTCATTATTAATCTCTTCTGTATCTTCAACCTCATCAAAGTTCACTTCTTTTTCGGGTACATAAGTATAGTCCTCCTCAACAATCTGCCCTTTTCCAACATAATCTATGGGGTCCAGTGGTTGATTGTAATACTCATCAAAATACCCACTTGTCCCGGTTGTATTAGCAGTCCAAGTCCTTGTTGCATCATCAAAGAATACAAACTTGACTTGTTGTTTATTTTGTAAATTTTGAATTTTCTCAAAAGTCTCGCCATCATTCAATTGCATTTGATTCAAATAAGAAACCCATTGCGCTTGAATAATATTAAAGGCATCCTGATTGATCGCCTTAAAATAATTAAACTGGTCCTCTTTCGTTTGAATCACTTCCTGATATCGGCTCATAAATTTTGTCATGTCTTGATTTAAAAAGTAGTCATCCAATCCAAATTGCGCGACTGTTTCAATATCTTGAAGGGACAATTCATGAGCGTAGCTGTAGTAATGTAAAGTATCTGCATCAATTTGGATCGGAGCTTTATTGCTTAAAATCGACTCCAATTGCTCTGGATTGATTTGTTGCTTGAATAGTTGATAAATTTGATCGAACGATACTTTACGATAAGCATTTGGTATTAATTGGTTGAGATAGCCATTAATCTGGAGTAGATAGTCGTCCAGCGACGCTTCCTGGTTGAGAAGAATTGTGTCTGGATTGAGATATTCCATCGAATAAGGATAGAGTAAACTTTGATTTAAATCCTGGTCGTCGACATAAATCTGCTCGGTCGTTTGCTGGAGCGCGTCATAATCGTATTGAAGTTGATTATATTGCGCCTCCAGGTCAGTTTGGTAAACGATAAGTTCATTTAAGTAAGCAGTCAGTTCATTAATGTACTGTTGCCATTCGAGTACGGATTCATTTTCACTGATGAGGGTAAATTGATCATCCGCGGAGAGTTCACTAAACCCTTCATAATCGTAGATAGCCTGTTCATACAACACTTCAATCACATACTCCAACTCGGCATTCGCAGCAGTGATAGAGCCTTCTTCACCCGATTCAATTTGGGCAATTTCTTGATTAATTTGTTCGTACTCTTCATTAATGACTGTTAGTTGATGTAAGATCGACTCTTGTTCAGAGTGATTTTGTTCGCTTGAAGACAAATGATTAAACGCATCTTGTATTAATTGAATCGAATAATCGCGGTCTAACGGCACCATCGTAATAAATTTCGTCACCACATAAGGCTCCGGCGCTTCATTCGCTTGAATCGGCAGAAGTAAAATTTGACCAAACACAATAAGCATCGACAACAACATTTTTAATAATTTCATATTAATCACCTCCCTATATAAATAGGGGATTTTTTCCAAAATTTGAAAATAATCGTAAAGTTTTTTAATTATTTTTAAAAATATTTTGAGGAATGTTGATTTGGTGGGGTTTATGGATGTTGGTTAGATTGAAGAATTTTATTTTTATTTCAGGTCAAATTCAGAATTTATTGAACGAGGATCAGGTAAAGTGATATTTATTTAACTTTTGATGGTTTGTGTGTTGTTTCTAAAATTTAAAGAAAACAACATACAGATCAGGCTGATATGCTATTAGTAAAGTAGACAAAGAAATAATAAAACACGATATATAGTAGGAGTGTTGTTATTATGACTTATAGAAGATCGAAACATACACTAGAAGAAAGAGAGAACGCTGTTCAACAAGTG
>JACBXN010000009.1 GCA_015863215.1 Aerococcaceae bacterium DSM 111176 | reverse complement strand
CTATTATGGCAAGCGTTTCGACAGTCGCGAGAAGCTGGTCACGATGATCCACGACTATATTACATACTACAACAATGGTCGATACCAAAGAGGACTTGGCGTTCTAGCTCCTATGGAGAAGCATCAAGCCTATTTAGAAGCAGCTTAACTCTTGTTTTACTTACAAAGAAAAACCAGCAACAAAAGTGTCGCTGGTTAACCAATATTTTTTATGTTTTTCATTGTCCTCTTGACGGGTAGCAGTTCACAACTCTTTCGCGGATTAATTATTATTTCTATTCTAATTATACAGACAATACTTTTGCTAAGAAGTCTTGTGTACGGGCTTCTTGAGGGTTGCCGAATACTTGTTCTGGTACGCCTTCTTCAACGATATAACCGCCGTCCATGAAGACAACGCGGTCACCCATTTCACGGGCGAATCCCATTTCGTGAGTTACTACAACCATTGTCATTCCGCCTTTGGCTAATTCTTTCATAACGTTTAGTACTTCCCCAACCATTTCTGGGTCAAGGGCTGATGTCGGTTCGTCAAATAACATAATTGCTGGTTGCATCGCTAAGGCACGGGCAATCGCAACGCGTTGTTTTTGACCACCTGAAAGTGAATTTGGATATGCATCAGCTTTATCACCTAAACCAACTTGGTCAAGTAATTTTTTCGCTAAAGTATCGTTATCCGCTTTAGAACCTTTTCCTAATTCATTCGGTGCTAGAGTAATGTTTTCTAACACTGTCATATGTGGGAATAGGTTAAAATGTTGGAATACCATACCAATATTTTCTCTGACTTTGTTGATATCAGTGTCTTTGGTTGTAATATCAGTACCGTTAAAGACAACTGAACCAGAATCGATTTGTTCTAATCCGTTTAAGCTGCGGAGTAACGTTGATTTACCTGAACCTGATGGTCCAATAACACAGACAACTTCCCCTTTTTTTACATCGACATTAATGTCTCTTAAAACGACATTGTCGCCGAAACTTTTCTTTAAGTTTGTTACATTTAAAATATGTTCAGTCATAATTTTCTCCTCTTATTTCAGGTATTTCTTCTCAATAAAATTTGATAGTAGTGTTAGTAATGTTATCAGAACTAGATACATAATACCAACAATCAACCAAATATTTCCTGATTGATATGTTCTTGATATGATTATTTTACCACTTTGTGTCAGCTCGATGATACCGATAACTGATAAAATTGATGTATTTTTCAATGTCATAATGAATTGGTTAATAAATGACGGCACCATATTTTTAATGGCTTGTGGTAAAACAATTTTCTGCATGGTCTGTGATTTGTTTAAACCAAGTGATCTACCAGCTTCTGCTTGCCCTGTATCGATTGATTCGATACCACCACGGATTATTTCCGCAATATAGGCCCCGGTATTTATCGCGAGGGCTGCGATACCCGCTGTTTCTGGTGAGAAGTTAACTCCAAACCATTGTGCTACACCAAAGTATACGAAGAAGACGAATACTAATACTGGAATCCCACGCATTAAGTAAACATAACCTGTCGCAATGCCTTTGGCTAGTTTATTTTCCGATACTTTCATGAGTCCTGCAATACCACCAAGAATCGTTGAGATTAAGATTGTCACAACTGAAATCCAAATCGTAGTCCACAGACCGTTCATTAAGGCTGGCATACTTGTCCCAAGTAAATCACCTGACGCTGCGGCGTCGGTTTGATTTTGAATCGCTTCATCACCTAAGTAATCTTCTAAAATTTCATCATAAGTGCCATTCGCTCTAATGTTTGCAAGTCCTGCGTTAAAACGATCTACTAAAGGTTGGTTTGCTTCATCGTTAATCGCAAATCCCATTTGCGATGGATCCACGTCTTCACCGATTTGTTTTAAATCGACTTGTCCTGTTGTGATTGCGAACGCCATTACGGCCGTTACTTCAATCGTCGCATCTGCATGACCGACCATTACCGCTTCGTACATATTGGCCGAATCTTCGAAAATCGTGATATCATAACCATATTCATCCTGATAATCTTCCGCGATTTGTAACCCTTTTGTTCCTGTTTTAGCAGCAACTGTCATGCCTTCTAAATCTTCAAGGTCTGTTATGTCTGAATCGGCTCTTACCGCAAACATATTCCCACCTTCGTAATATGAATCTGCGAAGGTAAACGCCTCTTCACGCTCGGGTGTAATCGCCATCCCGGCAATCATCCCATCAATTTGATTCGCCTCTAAGGCTTGTAGCGCCCCCGAGAATGACATTTGTTGGAAAGTATAATTAATATTTTGATCCTCAGCAATTGCTTTGAAGATATCAATATCGATGCCTTTATAATCCCCTGCCTCATCTACATAAGTAAATGGCGCGAAAGTTCCATCAATCCCAATTGTATAACTCTCATCTTGGGCATTGGCGATTTGTGTTAAACCACCCAATGTCGTTAACACCATCACCATACTCACTATGGCTAACAGTAATTTCCTCATCTTATTCATAATTTCCTCCAAATTATGCCCATAGGCAAATATCATTTTGATTTGAGACCGAGGAATCCACTGGATTTGTTAACATATATTACATATTTAAATCTGGTCATTTCTCATAAATATCTCATAATTAGAATTCTAAATTAAATTGTGAGGAATTGCAACCCTTTAAGTGGATATAATTTGCCTGTTTGTTATATAATGTAACATTTAATTGGTTGTTTGTCACGAATGAGGAGATTTTATAAGTAAAAAAAGCCAGTTTGCATTATCGTGCAAACTGACTTCCGGCTGATAGCTGTAATATTTAATCAATACTCATTTACTAAATTGGTTGTTTCGGGATTTCACGTTAAACAAATACCGTTTTACCTCTATTAATTAAAGCGAGTAACAATTCACGCATAAATAGAAGTTATTATTCATATCCCCCTAAACGGGTAACAACTCTAAAATTAATTTAAGTTATTCCCCATTTCACTCCAACTTCTCCAACGTCTTCACTCCCACCAACATCTCCATTAAACTATCGTAAATCGGGTCACTGCCGAGCCACTCTGCGGTAATATCAGCAGTGTATGCGGCAAGAAGGACAGGAAGCGTCCATGAGACAGGGGCACCGGTCATCTCGATAACTAAAATAATTCCTGTTAATGGTGCGCGGACAATCGTCGCGAAGAAGGCAGCCATCGCAACTAATGAATAATGCATGACGACAGTATTTGGATCCCCAGTGATGAGCGCCAATGAACTACCAAAAATATTTCCAATTAAAGCACCAATTGATAACAGCGGGAAAAACATACCAGCTGGCATACCTGCTGTAAAACTGATTAGAAACATCACTAATTTCGCAATTAACAAATAAACAAGTGTCTGAAGTGGTACATTTCCTGCTAAAGGCAGTGGTATCAGCGCATCCCCTGCGCCAAACAATTGCATATCAAAGAGAATCATTGCGCCTGATAATAGAAAAGGGACGGTAATTTGAACAACAAATGGTAAGTTCATCCGTTTGTAAAGATGCTTGCCATAAATAATCGCTTTGTTAAACACAGCCCCAGCACCACCAATAATAATCCCCAAAAGGATAAGTGCTGGGATATTAAAATCACCCACACGTTCAAAATTCTCTAAAGAGATAACTGGGTCATTCCCTAAGATTAAAGTGCTCGTAATCGTTGCAGTGACAATGGGCACACCAATATAGTAAACGATTTGTCTGGAACTATGTCTTAAAAATTCTTCAAAGACAAATAATATTCCAGCAACAGGTGCATTAAATGTCGCGGCCATACCCGCACCGGCCGATCCAGCAAAAAGATAATTATTTTCTTCTTGAGTTAATTCCGCATTTTGGAAAACGGCCGACCCTACCGTTGCACCAATTTGAATGGAGGGACCACCTCGACCAATCGCCATTCCTGATGCTAGTGACGGTATCATCGTTGTTAGTTTATAAAACAATATTCGCCGCCAATCAAGCTCTAACTGACTTTCCAACTGTAACTTTACTTGGAGAACGCCTGAGCCACCTACATTTGCTTCTTGTTTTACGGCAAATGTAACATACAAACCAATTAACATCATTACTAATAAATAAGGCCATCCAAAAGTATAATTCTCACTTGAATTTGCAATAAAAAGTTTAAATTGGTCACTCAATAAGGTAATCGTCATTCTAAATAATGCAATAACAATACCAATTAAGACACCTGCTAAGACACCAATAACCCATGGTTTTTTGCTTGTAATTATGTGATTCATCGATTTCTCCTCCCATTCATATTGTATGCGACTCACAAAATTTGAGCAATACAGAATAAACAGGAATTTTTTGGGGGGCAAAACTAACATATCCCGGAAAATCAAGACACAGTTAAAATGTAAGCATAATAAAAGCTTCCCAATTTAATAATTAGAAAGCTTTTGAAATAGATATTTATTTAGTTACTCTCACTGACTAATCTAGGACGTAATTGTTTCGCTAAAACAACAGCTAAAGCTAATTTAACTAGATCTCCTGGAATAAATGGAATCAGACCAGCCATTAAGATTTGATAGAAAGATAAACTTGCACCATTCAAGCCATTTAAAATAATACCCATATAAGGGATACCAATTAAATAAGTAACAGCAGTCATAATTAGTCCTGCAATAATGTAATGCTTCATGCCTGTCTTTCCTTGTAAATACCAAGCACCTAACCCTGCCGCAGCCATAAAACTAATAATAAATCCAAAGGCTGGGCTAATAAATGATTGATAACCACCACTAAAACCAGCAAATACCGGTAGTCCTATCAGCCCTAAAACCATATAAATAGCGCCAGCTAAAAAGGCATTACGAGGAGATAGTAAGAAACCAATCATCAGCACCGCCAGTGTTTGTAATGTAATTGGGACGGGTTGAATGGGAATACTAAGCTGTGAACAGATGGCTAGTAAAGCCACCATTAAAGCGACAAGTGTAATATCTTTTGCTTTCATTATAAAATTCCTTTCTCAATAAACTGCTTCGATGTAAATGATAAATCTGTACCATAGAGGGATTTTACCTCACCTTGACGGTTTTCCATTAATAAGTGACCATTGTCGTCAATGCCACGAATAGTGCCACTTGATTTAACGCCGTCCAAGGTATAATCCAATTGATGATTTAATCCGAGCAGACGACTTTGATATTCGGACATAAATCGCTTCTCGTTAAAATGACTAAAATAATAATTAAATTGCGCAAGAAATAAATTGATTAAATCATTCGGATTAAAGTCTTCTGGTAAGTGTTCTCCAAAAATAGTACCCGCTACTTGTTGAACTGATTCATCGATTTGTTCAAATTTCCCTGCCAAATTAATACCTATCCCAATAACCACATGAGACGCTGAAGCAGATTCTAAGTCCATGGTAACCTCGGTTAAAATCCCTGCTACCTTCCGCTGTTGGTAAAATAAATCATTGACCCATTTAATTTTAACCATATCCGGTAAATACTCTTCTAATGATTGGGCAATAGCAGTTGCTGCTAACACCGTCAATAACGGCAACTGTTCAACCGGAAAAAAGTTACCGATTTTAAAGGCTAAAGTGAAATACAATCCCTTAGATAAATCAGATTGAAATGACTTTCCATGACGCCCTCGTCCTTGCGTTTGTTTATTCGCAATTAATAAATAGTTATCCGCCGGATGTGCCATGATATATTCTTTAGCCAGATCATTGGTTGAAGTAACAACGGGTTGATGTTCAATCACTAAATTCGGCAAAACAGGTGTGATTAAAGCCGGATCGATACGCTTAGAAACTGCCTCTAATCGGTAACCACTAGCCCGGTCGCTTTCAATGTGATAACCATCCTCTTTGAGTTGTTGAATGGTTTTCCAAATAGCGTTTCTAGATACCTGAAATTCATCTGCCAATTTTTGTCCAGAAATCCCATGACTATCCGCTGTTAAACGTTGGATTATTTGGCTTCTTAGGGTCATAAAAGACCTCCTTTTCTACAAGATGTGACTATTATACACCTCATGTCACCTTGTTTCAACAACAGGTTGACATGAAATAAAAATTATCCCGTAAAAGTTGCGCCCCCGTGTTATAATATTAAATGAAGAAGGAGGAGAGCCTTTGAAAACACCACCAAGTGAAGTTTATAATTACTGTATTAACACAATGCCCTTGTTCCAATCATTGGAAACGAGTCAATTTCTATTAATCAAACAAGAGGTCAAAGAACAAAAATTAACGCCCGGTGAACATTTATACCGAGCGGGCGATATTCGCGATACCCTCTTTTTAATTCAAAGAGGTTCAATTAAAATTTACCGCCTATCAAGTGACGGGAAAGAACATACTATTTCGATTTTACAAGCAGGCGACTTTATTGGGGAACAAGCATTATTCCACCAACAAACGAGCAATAACTATGCTGTCGCGATCGAAGACACAACGGTTTGTCTCTTACAACAAAGCGACTTCCAACAAATTGTGTCGCAAAATCCACATATTGCCTTAGAGTTATTAGCGGTACTAAGCAATCGTTTAGAAAATACCCAAGAACACGTCATGGCACTATCCGGCGAATCTGCCCGCGACCGTTTACTCCAATATTTAGAAAACCAAGCAGAGAAACAAGGCACAAACCTGGTTAAATTACCCTCAACAAAGAAAGACTTGGCTTCTTATTTAGGTATGTCGCAAGAAACATTTAGCCGCACTCTAACAAAATTAACCCGTGACGGAATGGTGAGTCAACCAACACCTGATCAAATTGAATTATTATAAGCTTGACACCGCCTCCAAAAAGGGGTAGTATCTTATATACAGCAAAGGGGAGTCACTTAAGTGACTGAGACCGAATGTATTTTCGGGACTCTTATCACCTGATCACGTTAGTGCGTGCGTAGGGATTGCGAGCTTAAAATATTATGATTAAGCCTCCTTTGTTTATTATAAAGGGGGTATTTTTATGCAAAAAAGTTCGATCAATGTTTATTTAGAAGCTGCGATGATCGCGGTTGTCGCAGTCGTCGTGTCATTCTTTCCAATCCAAGGTGTTGGTTTTGATATCGCTCTTGGATCCATTCCCATGACACTCATTGCGCTTAGACGTGGACTTAAAGTGGGTTTATTTTCTGGTTTATTATGGGGAATTCTCACCATTATTCTTGGCGGGGCTTCAATCCTTCATCCGGTGCAAGTGTTCTTAGATTATCCGGTAGCCTTTTTATTTAACGGTTTCGCTGGAATTGTGGCACCCGCTTTTCAACGAGCGTCTCAAAACGGCCAAGTCAAACAATCGGGAATACTCATCCTAGCCAGCACACTCATTGGAACAACCGCCCGTTATTTCTGGCATTACATTACCGGCGTTTATTATTGGGGACAATTCGCGCCCGAAGGATGGTCCGTACGTTTTTATTCATTCGTCTTTAACGGCGGGTCGGTCATTGTCACAACTGTCATCGCAGGACTTATCCTGCTACTGCTCTACCGTCAATCGAAGCAACTATTCGAGGTGAAAGACTAATGCTTGTCAACGCCCACGACCATTTGTCCCACTACCATTCTCTAGACGAAGCGCTCCGTGAAATTGAGCGTCTGGAGATGACAACCCTTGCCGTAAGTGAATCCGTCCAGGACTATAAATCCATTCCCGACCATCCTTTAATTTTGAAAGGAATCGGAATTCATCCCTGGCAAGTAACTCCGGAAACGTCTCTACAAGGTTTGGAAGAGTATATTCTAGACTGTGATTTCATTGGAGAGATTGGCCTAGATTACTACTGGGCCAAAGATCAATCCGCATATCCTAAGCAGAGAGAAGTGTTTGAATTCTTATTACAAATGGCAAAAGCGCATCATAAAATCACAAATATCCACACTAAAGGGGCTGAAGGAGAAGTTTTACAACTCCTTAAACACTATCAATTACACGGTCAAATCATCCATTGGTATAGTGGTCCTTTAGAATTACTTGACGAATACCTAGCCCTTGATTGTTTCTTTACGATTTCAGTCGATGCAGGACATTCGGAATTAACTGATGCTATCATCGACCGCATCCCACATGACCGTTTACTCTTTGAAACAGACGGCCCAGGTGCACTTGAATGGGTAACCGGAGAACCATCTTGGCCAGAAGATATTTTACGCATCCGTCAATATGTGGCAGAGCGCAAAGGTCTTAACTTGACAGAAGTTGATTCTGGAAGCCGGAAATTAATGGCACTATTAAAATAAAAAATCGTCCAGTGAAGAATGTTTATATTCCCACTGGACGATTTTTGTTTAATTACATTGATTCTGATAACACCGCACCCTGTTCTTCATAGTCTTTTTGGGAAATACGCTCTCCATCGATTCCCTCATATTCACGTCCCCAACCCGTTAAGATTGAGAATAATAAAATACCAAAGAGTCCAAATGAGTAAAACATATAGATACTTAATTCCATCACATTCACTTGAGCAATTCCTTCATAGCCCATTGTTAATTGCGACCCTAGAAATACAAATACCGACAAGAATGGCACTGTGACTGCTAAACTATTTGCGCCACCATCAAGTAAATTGGCGCGACGCGCTGGATGGAGATTCTTCCTCTTTCCTAATTCGTTTTGAATCTTCCCAAAGGTAGTCATCGAAGCTGATGTCACACCACCGAATATAATCGTTGTTAAATTAATACCAATTAACATTACCAACTCAGTCCCACGAACAGTTTGTGACATTTTACTCTCTAAAATATGATTAATCATCATATCAAGTAACCCTGCCTGAGTTAATACACCCATAATTCCGTATACCGCCATCACTAAAACAGTAATCCCCATCATATTCGCGACACCATCACTTAAGAATCCACTTGGCGCACCGTCTACAACCGATAAAATATCTGCTGGAACAAAAATACCAGACACTAATCCAATGATAATACCTGCAATTAGTCCCGCTGTAATCGCTAAATACATGGATCCTTGTTTAATTGAAATACCTAGCATAATCACAATTGGAATTAACATAATTAAAGACTGTGGACTTGATTGAATAATTTGTCCCGCAGAATCAGTGACTCCACTACCATCTCCACCCACGAACATAAACATTACAAAGGCAAAGATACCCGCAATTAAACAATATTTAAAACGGACCAATACCGCCTCGCCAATACTTACCGTTCCAGGGCGACGATTATAATACTGCGTACTAGCAGAAATAATGGTTGTATCAGAAATAGGTGCTAAGTTATCCCCGAAAATCCCGCCACATGTAATTGCTGCAGCCAGTGCTGCCGGGTTTGAGCCAAGTAATACTCCTGCTGGGAAGAAGATTGGGAAACAAGTAAACATCGTTCCTAGAGACGACCCTGTAGCTGTAGCAATCAAAGCCACAAAGAAAAAGGTCATTGCTGTAAAGAGTCCACCTGAAACATTGAATTGAGCTGCTAACCACACAAAACCACTCGAAATATCAGCAGAACTGATCATACTTGAAAACATTCCAATAACGAGTAACAAGATGACTACTGGCACTGATTCTTTAGCTCCATCAACAACTGCTTCCCAAAAGGCATCGTACGAATCTCGTTTGACGAATAAGGCACTGATCATCAAACTGACAAAAGCCCCCATTGCCAAAGCATGCATTTCAAAGGCCTTTAAGCCAATGAAGAAAATCATACAAATAATCAAAAATAAGACAACTGGACTTAATGCCATATATTGGCTTCCACGAAACTTAATCGTGGGTTCATTTGCTTCATGTTTCATTTTACACTCTCCGTTTTTCTTATTTCCCTTCGGCTTCATTCATGCGAATGATGCTACGAAATACCGAGTCTGGTGTTCGCTCTGCTTCATAAGCATCCCCTTCGATCATTGGGTATGTATTTATAAAGTTAGCGATTTGATCTAAATCTCCTTGCGTTAATTCAAAGTTAAAAATCTGCGCATTACTCTCAACATGACGACTTGAGCGTGTTCCAATAATAACACCCGCTACGCCAGATTGTTGAAGAATATAACGGCTTGCGACGTTAGCAACACTTACTTGGTATTTATCTGCTAATTCTTTAAGGATAACTAATAATTTTTGATAGCCTTCGTAACCTAACGTCTCTTCGATAATTTGCAAATATTTTACTTGTGAGCGTGTTTCTGGTTCGAATTGGTCCAGTCCTAAATACTTCTCTGAAAGGAATCCGCCCGCAATCGTTCCATAACAAATATGTTGAATGTCTTCGCTCATACAATATTCCAGTAGTTGTTTTTCAGGTCGGCGATCAAATAGAGAATACTGACTTTGGCACGAAATCACCGGGATGCCACCATCAACTAAATGCTTAAGATGCTTCGTATCGAAGTTAGTCACGCCGATATGGCGAATCTTTCCTTTTTCTTGCAATTTTACGAGATTATACGCGACATCTACGTAATTGTCGATTTCATAATCCCACCAGTGGAATTGCATCAGATCAATATAATCGCGGCCCAATTTTTGTAAACTACGGTCAATGATTCGCTCAGTGTCTTCAAAAGTGACTGTTTTCAAAATATCTAAATCCGGAACATACTTTTCATGAATTTGAATATCATGCTTGGTTAAAGTCGAATGGCCGTCTAAACTGCGGAGAAATTTCCCAAGTGCGTCTTCGGCACCAATATAAATGTCCGCTAAATCAAAGGTTGTGAAGCCTCGTTCAACCAGCAAATTAAAGGCTGTTTGAATATCTTGTTGGTCTAGGTCGCCGTCCAAAGCATGACCGCGAGAGAGTTGCCACAGCCCATTGAGGACTGGGGTGATTTCGTATCCGGGTGTTAATTCAATTTTATTCATCATGAGTTACTCCTTTAAATCTTTAGCCAGAGGGACAACGGTCGTTTCACTGTGAGACCAATCTCTTTGATTCGTTCTTGTGATTTTAAATGCGGCACCGCAGTGAGGGTCGGGACACGCAATAATGGCGTCCGATAACATCCAATCATTTTCGTGTAGAGGTCTTTGTTTAGCTGGTAGTAGCGGTAACAATGCGCTTAATGAGTACATTGAGAAATAATTGTTTTCTGGGAAAATGATATTTTCACCTTCTACTAAGAAATAATCCCCCGGTTTGTGGCTACAGACAAAGGGACGTCCGGTTTCTACGACTTCAACCTTTAAATTATATAATGTAAATAAATCATCCATTTGATGACCTCCTAAATTTATTCTAAACCAACAAAAAAACTTGCCCTTGAATCACAAAAAATCTGCGATTCAAGGACAAGTTTACCTGCGGTGCCACCTTAATTGGAGTGCATAATATGACACTCCCTCTTATACGAGTGCAATCACACTCGCGGTCTCCTTAACGCTGACCAAGCGGCGCAGCTACTCGCACAGTGTGCATTTGCTTTGCCCTCAGGAGCCCATCTGTCGCCACAACTTAACTGATTCCACCATCCCAGTCTCTCTATGAGTTGATTTTGCGACATTACTTCTCCATCAAAGGTTTTATATTTGGTGTTGTTAGAGTTATATTAACGGATATAAATGAGGAAATCAAGCGATAATTTTCATTATATTTTAATTTTAGGTAAGTGATTAACCATTCAGGACGCTTGAGGGAAATAATGATATAATGAATAAAAATATGAGAGGAAGTATATTATGACTGTAAAATATCAAGATGTTCTCGATTATTGGTTTGAAGAATTAAAGCCCAAACAATGGTTCATGGGAGGCGAAGCGGTTGACCAACAAATCACAGAACGTTTTAGCGAAGTGACAGAACAAGCCAAACGTGGTGAGTTATTTACTTGGCGCGAAACACTCGAAGGTCGTGTGGCAGAGATTATTGTATTAGATCAATTCTCACGAAATATATACCGCCAAGACGGACGGGCGTATTCAAGTGACGATATGGCACTTACCCTATCACAAGAGATCCAAGGAATCCCTGGTTTCAATGAATTGGATTCTAATTATCAAGCATTTGCGATTATGCCATTTATGCATGCTGAGTCTCGTGTTATCCAGGAGATTTCTGTTGAATTATTTAAACAAAATGATGATTGGGCAGAAAGTTATGAACATGCCGTTGCACATAAAGAAATTATTGATCAATTTGGACGCTACCCTTCTCGTAATAAACAAATTGGCCGCGAATCCACTCCAGAGGAACTCGTGTTTCTTTCGGAAAGTGATTACTTACAATAGGAGTATAAAATGACGTGAATAATTTAGATAAAGAACTTGCTCTCCACCAACAAGATATTGAAGAACAAGAATTAGAAAAACACCGAATTAATCACCGCAGTTATCTTTTAGTCTATTTACTCTTTTTTACTTTGATTATTCCTACTATTATTATTGCTAGTCCCCAGGAAATTTTCGAGGGACTTTATCAGATTATTATATCCCCATCTAACTTAACGACCGATTATTTTGTGGTTGGCGGACTGGGTGGGTCTTTAGTTAACAGTGCTCTTATTTTAATCATTTATACATTGATGGTTAGACGATTAGACGTTGATATGTCAGGTTCCATTGTTGCGGCTTTATTCTTAATGGCTGGCTTTGCGCTGTTTGGTAAAAATCTTTATAATAGTTTCCCTATCACATTAGGCGTCTATTTAAACAGTAAATATACAAGGCAACCGTTCGAGAAAAATCTCTTACCTGCTATGTATGCGACTGCCTTAGGTCCATTGGTATCACAAATTACCTTTGGTTTAGATATCCCATTATGGCTTGGCGTTGTGCTTGGTATATGCGTTGGTGTGATTGTTGGTTTTATCGCACCGCCTTTAGCAGCCAATACACTCCGTTTCCATGCGGGTTTCAACCTTTATAATGTTGGTTTTACTGCCGGTTTGATTGGAATGTTAGCTGTTGCAGTGTTACGCATGTTTGGCCACGAAATCCCAGCCGTTGCCATTGTCTTTGAAAATCCAACACCAGTTTTAAATATAGTCGTCATGATCAGTTGGGCATTATTCGCTGTTGTTGGTGCTATACTTATCTACCGGTCAAAGTATTCCTTCAGTCAATTCATTGAATTAACTAACAACTCTGGTCGTTTAGTTGCTGACTTTATTAATATTTATGGTTTTGAAGTAACATTATTGAATATGGGGTTGATGGGCTTAATTTCGACTACTTATGTTATCTTAATTAATGGGAATTTAACCGGTCCGACCCTTGGCGGAATTTTGACTGTAGTTGGTTTCTCAGCATTTGGTAAACATGTCAAAAATGCCCCCCCTATTATGTTAGGTGTCTTAATCGCCTCACTATTTACTGGTGGTGGTCCAGGTACTAATGCTGCTTTGTTAGGGGCGCTCTTTGGAACAGCTCTCGCACCAATTTCAGGTCATTATGGGCTTATCAGTGGGATCGTTGCCGGTTTCTTCCATTACGCGATGGTAGTTAATGTCTCTTATTTACATGCTGGTGTAAATCTTTATAATAATGGGTTTTCTGCAGGTTTTATCGCTGCAATTTTAGTTCCAATTTTCGATACAATAGAGGAAGCAAGGAGGTCACGCCAAAATGAGCACGAATAACTCAGAATATACAAAAATCAGTTCAATCGCTAAACATATTATGGAAATATTTTTTGAATTTGGCATTACGACCGTGGATCTCAAAGTCCGTTCCGATGAAGAGACAAGTGCTATTTTAGCAACGGGCGACTATGTTGACAGTGTTTCAGAAGAATATCTCCAGGAATTAAATCAAGCCTTTGAAATTAAACGCTCTATGGAATCTGAAGACTACTATGAGAACTTATTAGACGTTGAATATAGTGACAACGACAAGCGCATCATCGGTTCGATGATCGACTATGGTTCCGCGGAAATTGTTGATAGCCAACTGAAGATTTTAGTTGTGCGTCACGTGCATTAAAACGTTAAAAACTCGGCAGCCTAGATTTAGGTTGTCGAGGTTTTTGGGTTGTGGGGTGTGGTGCTGATGGGACAAGTTAGTCCATCAGCACCTACTAGAATCGATCGACGGGACAACTTCGACCATTGAAATTACTTCTAAAATCAAAAACAGCCAGATCCTAACGAGGTCTGGCTGTTTTTTCATGCTATTTATAGTTCTTCTAACAATGAATCGATTTCGAGTCCGATGTCATAACCCGTATCTGTATCGGCCACTTTTGCTCGAACAGGACGTTTCTTCACGATATATTTACTTGGTAAAATATCTCGGAAGTTCTTAATACTATCTTCACGGTCTGTAAATGGCTCGTGAGCGACTAGGTACACTTCATGCGAATTGTCGATAAGCGTGTAGCCTGCAATACCTGTCACACGCTGATATGCTTTGGATAAGCCTCCGTCGATAACTAACATTTTACCATTAGCCTTGACTGGATTTTCACCTTCCATTGCCTTAATTGGCGTGTGCCCATTGATAATATAACCTGCTGTCTGCAAGTTAAATTCTTGTAATAACGCATCACAAAATGCTTCATCATTACGCAATTCATAGTATGAGTTTTGAGGTTCTTTATGCGTTGCTTTATCCGCAATGAAGTAACGTTCAAAAGTTTTCATCGTTTCTTTACCAAATAAATTCGACGCTTTTCCACACCATAAATACCACATTGTGTCAGTCGCAATATCATCGTTTACGTTTGGAAAAACATAAGCTTTAAATATTTGCTCTTGATAGTGGTCCATTAATTTACGACCACCTTTCATTTCACCGTTAATATTTAATTGCTTAAACTCACCATTTTCCTCACAAGGAACACATCCGTGGAAGAGTAAATTACCATTCTTACGGTGATATAAACGACCATGATGAACTAAGAAGTTAACATGCTCTTTTAATCGTTCCGAAGTTTGGAACTGATGCATTAAGTCTAAGAGCACTAATTCTTCTTCGAAGAGTAATTCTTCGGGATTTTGTGAATCAACTAATTGGAAACAGCCATTTATAATTGGATAAGTAACTCCATCTATTTCAACCGACTCACGGTCACTTGATATGTTTCCTAATAATAAACGGTCACCCATTTCAAATTCAGGACGGCGTTTAATAATTTGTTCTTCTAATTTAAATTGCATGATTGCAACAGCTTGTTGCATTTTAGAAATATCTAATTGTTCTCCTTCAGATAATTCTTCTTTCATATCACCACGAGGGTAAAATACTTCACTTTCATCGTAGTAAGTTTCTGCGAATTTCTTTAGACGAGTGAGGTCGATGCCGTAATTTTTCTCTAGTAGATCAACGTGACCATAACGTAAACTAATACGTAATACATTGGCCATACATGCATAAGACCCTGATACTGCACCAATCCAAATAACATCGTGGTTTCCTAATTGAATATCTAATGAAGGGAATTCCATTAATTTATCGACAATTTTATCAGGATGTGGCCCACGGTCATAAATATCACCTAATACATGCAGATGGTCAACCACGAAGCGTTTAATTAAATCTGTTAGTACTACAGAGAATTCCTCTACTAATCCTAGATCAATCACACTCTCATAGATTGCTTCATAGTACATTTCCTTATTATCGTCTTCATCATATTGGTATAGTAATTCTTCTAAGATATAAGCAAATTGTTCCGGCATTGCTTTACGTACCTTAGAACGGGTATATTTTGTCGATGTATAACGCGTCATTTTCACTAAACGGTCTAAGAGAATTAACCACTCATCGTGTGTTCGTTCAACACCAACGATTAAATCCTCTGGATAATATATCTGAAAAGTAAACTCGTCACGGTCACGTTCGGTCATTTCTTTACGGAATAGGTCGTTGACTTTAACACTGACAACCCCCGAGCAGTTTCGCATGATATGGTCAAACGCCTCAAATTCACCATGTAAGTCACTTATAAAATGCTCCGTCGCTTTAGGTAATTGGGTAATCGCACGCAAGTTAATAATTTCTGTTAATACTTTATCACGTGATAATTTTTTGGGTGACATCGCTTTGCCTTCTTTCTACTCAATATTTAAATTTTAACATGTTCAAACTTGAGTTGGTTTGACATATATGAAAAGTATGTGAAACACTTCGCCAATTGAAAGCGCCTCACTCATGTTATTCTAATTATAACATGATATTAACGGCACTGCTAGATTGGTAGTGGGATATCTATAAAATTACTCACTATACAATATATGAAGATTTGACAGAAAAACACCTCAGTGCCTTGAAGCAAACCGAAGTGTTAAAGGTTATTAAAATTAAATTTGCACCGATTTGAAATCGTTTAAATTTTTAAATAAGTAAAGTTGTAAAATTTGAAGTCGGTTCATCCAGATTATTTAAATCATAAACCGCATCTGGTTCGACTAGTTCAATTGCTCCCCAAGCATTTCTCTTAACTGTTTCTAGCATCGCTTCTTTGTCATAGACAGATGCATCTGGTACTAATAACGTAAGAAGGGGTTGTGATCCATTAATTAAATCAGCCACTTCCAATTCGTTCATCTTGTCATTATATTCCCCACGTCTAAAATGGCCGCAACTTGCTAATAAAATATCCGCATCATACGCCCAACCTGCTAAACTATCATGATATGCCGTATCAGGTGTATAAACTAAAGATAAATCAGCCGCACTAAATCGTACCGCATAACTTGGATTTGAGGAAAGATTTTTATGAAAAGAAATTGTCAGATCTTCGATCTCTAATGTTTTCGCAGGGTTGATTTCAATACTTTCGATATTCTCAGTGAAATCATATGCATCCATTAAGTCAATTTTAGGTATAAAACAAATAATAGGCGTAGTATGTGATTCTAAGCTGTCATTTAATCTTGACAAATCAACGCCTTGGTCTGAGTGATTAGTATGAGTAAAAATCATTTTCGGGCTACTTGTTAATAAATCACTACTTGTTAAAACTGAAAAAGAGTCATTAAAAAAGTCAACAAGTACCGATGTCTTGGATGTTTCAACGATAAAACTAAAATTGTTATTTGGCATACTATCATTATTCGAATTGCTGATAACCTTCAATTTCATCTTATCCCTCCTTATTTCATTTTGCTTATTTACTATGATACCCTTACAACGTAAATATATAGCTAATTTGCTGTTAAGATTTTGTAAAGGTTTTTAATGCAATTTGCTTATTGTTTGGGAACTATAGGTATTCCACATGTAAGCCCATAATGTTGCTGAAGCAACAACGGGCTCAGCAGCTAATTTGCTGTTAAATTTATGTAAAGGTTTTTAATGCAATTTGCTTATTGTTTGGGAACTATAGGTATTCCACATGTAAGCCCATAATGTTGCTGAAGCAACAACGGGCTCAGCAGCTAATTTGCTGTTAAGATTTTGTAAATGTTGCTATTATGATTGGCTGTTTATTTTATTTCTATAGATATCCCACATGTGAGGCTGTACGCTTCTAATGAAGCTACAGTCTCAGCAGCTAATTTGCTGTTAAATTTATGTAAAGGTTTTTAATGCAATTTGCTTATTGTTTGGGAACTATAGGTATTCCGCATGTAAGCCCATAATGTTGCTGAAGCAACAACGGGCTCAGCAGCTAATTTGCTGTTAAGATTTTGTAAATGTTGCTATTATTGTTGGCTGTCTATTTTAAATCTATAGATATCCCGCATGTAACCCCGTAATGTTGCTGAAGCAACAACGGGCTCAGCAGCTAATTTGCTGTTAAGATTTTGTAAATATTGTTTACTAGATTAATATGTTTCGGGATGGTTCGGTTTTGAGTAACAACTTTTCAAAATCAAAGAGTTATTATCCAAATACATACTATTTGGGTAACAACTTTTAAAATTCTAAGAGTTGTTATCAATATACACCCTATTTGAGTAACAACTTTGCAAAATCAAAGAGTTATTATTCATACACACACTTTTTGAGTAACAACTTTGCAGAGCCCAAGAGTTGTTACCCAATATTTAGGCTTATTAAAATTTGGTAATCTTTAGAACTATATAGGGATTTGAAATTGAGAAAGTGTTGGTTGTTTTACTGATTTGATGTAAACAACATACACTTTGTTAATTGTTTCAGATTCTTGATGAAAACAAGTTACACTTCAGCCGATTCTGTTCGTTGTTTCTCTGTTTTGATGCAAACAACATACACTTTGTTCGTTGTTTCCGCCAAAAAACTAAAACAACCAACACTTTCAAAAGTTACAAAAGCAAATTTCAAAAATCCCACCATCAGTCACCAAACAAAAAAACACTGGCAGCCTCTTTAGGCCACCAGTGTTTTGGTTGGTTAGTTATTAGTTAGAAAATCTTTGGCAAAATTGACATGTAATTGTGTCATCAGTGTTAGGGCTGATTCATCTAAGTTAAATTGCTCATGATGAAGACCGAAAGATGTGTCTTCTGATGACTGGACACCGACACGAATGTAGCAACCTGGAATTTCAGCTAGGAAATCCGCAAAGTCGTCGGCTCCCATTGATGGCTCAGTTTGAGTGATGATGTTCGTTGTTCCAACAATGTCACCAGCTACTCTTTGAGCACGTTTTGTAGCGTTTGGTTCATTAATGACCACATTGGCCGCATCATAATTCGTAAAGTTTGCTTCACCGCCTAGGAAGCTAGCTTCGTCTTTGGCGATTTGTTCAATTAACTTTAAGAATTTAACACGATTCTCACGACTCAATGTTCGTAATGTCCCTTCGATTTTAGCGTGGTTCGCGACAATATTGTAGCGTGTTCCTGCTTCAAACTTACCGATACCAACAACGACCCCTTGTAAGGGATCCGTCAGACGTGACGCAATTTGTTGGAGTTTAGTTACAATATTCGCTCCAATGACCAATGCATCCACACCTTCATTTGGACGGGCAACATGTGAACTCTTACCATGAACTTCGATGGTAAAAATATCACACGATGCATTGTTCGGTCCGGGAACTACTTGAACTTGCCCAACTGGGAATGTTGGGTCTACGTGCATCCCAAATACTTGATCAACACCTTCTGTTAAGCCAGCTTGGACAAACTGTTTTGCCCCTGCTCCAATTTCCTCTGCTTGTTGGAAAGCGAAGTGAATTGTTCCTGAAAATGTCTCAGGATGTGCTTTGAAATAGTGTACAGCACCTAGTAATGCAGATGTATGTGCATCATGACCGCAGGCATGCATTAATCCTTCATGCTTGGAAACATAATCATGATCCGTTTTTTCTAAAATTTCTAGAGCATCAATATCTGCTCTTAAAATAATTGATTTAGCAGGGCCATCTGATTCCTTTTCACCCCTTAAAGTCGCAAAAGTACCCGTTTCACCTACATGGACATATGGTATCTCCAGTTCCGTTAACACCCCTCGAATCCGATCAGCAGTTCGATACTCTTTCAAACTTGCCTCCGGGTGTTGGTGAAAGTCACGACGATAATTGGTAATTATTTCTCTTAAAGCTTCAACTTCTGTTGAAATTTTCATGGAATCAGATCCTTTCTAAATATATTATTCGAATGTTGGTGCGCCTTCCCAAGCTGGTACTGAGCCACCATTATCTTCTTCAAAAATCACTTCAGCAACATCATCTTGTTGGTAAATTTCTACAATTTTTAAGTAAAGTTCATTGTCAACATCTTCACCACGTGCTGCGATAATATTACGGTAAGCATCGTTTAATGCCTCTGGGTTATCCGTATCGACGAAAATTGCGTCTGATGGAGAAAGTCCAGCATTTGATGCATGTCCTGAATTAATGAAAGCTGCATCAACATCAGGTAATACTAATGGTAATTGTCCTGCTTCTAATTCATCGATTGTAATATTTAATGGATTGTCAGTAATATCGTCAACTGTTGGTAAAATTCCTGCTTCATCATCTACTTCAATTAATCCAGCAATTTCTAAACCAAGTAACGCACGACCACCATTTGTTGGGTCAGATGGAATCGCGATTGTCGCATTTTCTGGAATATCTTCAACTGACTCATATTTGTCAGAGTATAGTCCTAATTTTGTAACGAGTGTAAATCCGATTGGTTCTAAATCTCCATCATTTTCTGCGTTCCAGTTATCTAAGAAAGCAACGTGCTGAAAGGCATTTAAATCAACTGATCCATCTGCTAACGCCACATTCGGCACAACATAGTCTGTTAATAATTCAATGTTAATTGTGATGCCTTCTTCTTCTAAGGCTTTTTCTGCAACATAATTCCAAGTACGTTCACTTGACTCACCGACAACAGCTACTGTTACTTCCTCGCCTTCAAACTCACCGTCTTGGGCTTGAGCTAATAATGCGTTTGGTGCTACGAGTGCTAAGGCACCTAGAGTAATAATCGACTTTTTAATCCACTTTTTCATAATATATTTCTCCCTCTTTTTAAAAGTTTTTGGCAACCAACAATAATTTAAGATAAAAAAATACCCCCATCCTAATAAAGGACGAGAGTTACTTCGTGTTACCACCTTAATTCCCTATATTGTTACCAATATAAGCTCCATTTGGTACGTCAAAATCATCGAGATACCAAGGCATTTGATAACGGATGCAGCCGTCAACCTCTAAAGTTTCCTCTCGAGATTGCCACTAAATGCTCATTTTCATTGACGCGTCGCTACCTGTTTCCACCACACACAGGCTCTCTATAAACTTGCCATCAATTACTCTACATCTTAAAGCGTTTATTTATCTTATGACCAATATAAAGGCATTCTAATCATTTGTCAACCCTTTGACACCATTCTCTCTATTTATTTTAATATTTTCCTCATATAAAAAGAGACTATCCAAAGACAGTCTCAGTATTAATTATTCAGCTTCCTCTAATTCGAATGCTGGCTCTAAGTGTTTCTCTTCTGCTAATTCTGCTAGGAATTCATGAACTTCAGGTGATGTAAATGCTTCTTGTAATGCATTGGCCGCGTCTGAATCGACATTTCCTTCACGGATAACTAATTGTAGTGCGAATGTATTTTCAGAGTCTTCCTCTAAAATTAACGCATCTGCCGTTGTTAAATCAAGTTTAGCAATATAAGTTGGGTAGTTAAATACTAAATCAATCCCATCCTCATAAGCTGCTGGTAAGTTTAATAAATCGATGTGTGTAAACTCAAAGTTATGCGGGTTCTCCGTAATATCATCAACTGTTGGGAATAATCCTGCTTCATCATCAATTTCAATTAGACCATGTTGCTCTAAAACGAATAAAGCACGTGCTTCATTGGTTAAGTCCGCTGGAATTGCTACTTCCGCACCGTCTTCAATATCTTCAATTGTTTCGTATTCTGGTGCATAAAAACCAACAATCGCATTATAGATTGGTTGGATTGCTACTAAGTCTGCTTCACGTTCTTCGTTAAACATTTCCATGAATGGCATGTGTTGAGCAAAGTTCGCAAATACCTCGTCATTGAAAAGTGCTTCGTTATATTGAATATTGTCAGAAACCTCAACCAATTCAACTGAATATGGTTCGGCAATAACTTCACCGGCAATTTCAACAACATCCGTCATTGGTGGTAAGTGAGAGGCTATCTTTATAACATTTTCCTCATCTTGTGCGTTTGCAACGGGTGCAGTAAATGTAGCTGCTGTTAAAAGAGCAACTGCCGATAATAAAATTTTCTTCATTCCATCTCTCCTATAAATATATTCTATATAACACTTTAATCTATTTCTCAAATTAAATCTAGTTTAATGATTTATGAGACACTATCGCTGGTCTAATCGTTCGGCTAATTTCAAACCTAGCCATTGTAATACTTGAACAAAGACAATAATGACAATAATAGCTAGATACATAATGTCTGTTTCATACCGTTGATAACCATAGCGAATGGCAAAGTCACCAATACCTCCACCACCAACGGTTCCCATAATGGTTGAATAAGATATAAACGATACAAAAGCAGTGGTAAAGCCAATGATAAGTGACGATCTTGCTTCAACATACAAGAATTTTGTCACCAATTGCCAAGTACTTGCTCCCATTGCTTGACCTGATTCAATGACCCCACGAGGTAAGTCGAGTAGTGACTGTTCCACGAAACGGGCATATAATGCGATCGCAATGACCATCATTGGGAATGATGCCGCAATTGGGTCCCCAGTTGCCCGTCCATAAAAATCACGAATCATTGGCTGCATAGCGACTACTAATAATAAAAATGGAAATGAGCGAATAATATTAATAAACAAGTTCAATACTTGATTGATAAAACGGGTCCCTCCATTTTTATCTAAAGGTTTTCCCTTTGAAGTTAAAAAGACGACAGTACCAAGCGGTAAACCTAATAGAATAGCTGCCACAGAGGCAAAGCCTAACATAATACTTGTTTCATTTAATGATTCAATTAATCGGGGAATATAATCCATCAATCGCTCTAAATATGCTTCGCTCACGCCTCTAACACCTCTCTAACTTGTTCATAATATGACCGGTCACTATCTAATCCTGCTTGTCCTTGATTGACCGCTAATACATCGATTAACTTCCCATGTTCTAAGACTGCCGCACGGTCACAGATTTGTTTAACCACACTGAGTTCATGTGTCACAATTACCATCGTCATATCGAATGCCTGACTGGCTCTCTTTAAGACACTCACAATTTCTTGAGTCGTCGACGCATCAAGTGCTGACGTTGGTTCATCACAGAGCATCACTTGTGGGCGAGTAATTAACGCTCGCGCTATAGCAACACGTTGCCTTTGACCCCCGGATAATTGACGGGGATATTGGTCTTTTTTGTCTAGTAAGCCAACAAACTCTAATACTTGATCTACTTCCAGCGCCTCATCATAATTATGCAATGTCAGTGGCAACATCACATTTTCAGCGACCGTTTTATTCATTAATAAATTGTAGTCTTGGAAAATCATGGCGATATTTTTTCTCTGAAGACGTAACGCGCGTTCATTTAATTGATGAATGTCTACTCCATCAATAGTAATCGTTCCTTCGCTCGGTCGCTCAAGTGCGTTCATTAATCGGAGTAAGGTCGATTTCCCTGCACCAGATTCACCAATAATGCCAAAGACTTCACCGTTCTCAATAGTGAATGACACATCATCTAGCGCTCGTTGCTCGCCCGTACTTTCTCCAAAGTACTTGACGATATTACTTACAGTAATCATTCATTTCCCTCTCTCTATATAAGAAAAAAATACCCCAAGAATCCTTAGGGTAAATCAATTATTTTGTCACTTCATCAATAAAATTTTCTGGTTTTGCAACATATCCCATACCAAGCGCACCAGGTCCGCCGTGGACACCTAATACAGGGGTTAAGTAGCCCACTCGAATTTCACCAATATTTGGGTATTCTTTTTTGATTGATTCCATAAAGCCTTCCGCTTCTTCAGTTGCATCGGCGTGTGCGATGATTAACTGAATGCCTGCTGGATATTTGGCTAATGCTTCATCAATATAATCGGTCAATTGCTTGTAAGCACGTTTACGTGTTCGGATTTTCCCAATAACATTTACTGTTCCATCGTCCATAAACTTAATCAACGGAACAATACGGAGCATATTTCCGAGTGCAGCTGACGCACCACTCAAGCGACCACCTTTTACCAGATAATCTAGCTCACTAATTAAGCAGTAGATCGCTGAATTGGCAATTTGTTGCTGGAGCATCGCTTCGATTGTATCATTGTTATAGCCATTCTCGCTCATTTCAAGTACTGTTTTGACGAGTTCTTCTAAGACATAAGACGTTCCTTTTGAATCGATCATTCGTGTTTTAATTTGTTCCGAAAATTCATTCCCCACTAAAGAGAGTGTATTATGCGTACCACTTAACTTAGAAGATAGAGTAATGACAAAGACTTCCTCATAATTTTCTGCGACAAGTTGTTTATAGACATTAATCATATCGCCCATTTCTGGTAGAGATGTTTTAGGAATTTCTTTAATTTCAGTCAATCGCTGATAAAATTGCGCTGCCTCTTTATCTGCACTTGTATCAATAAACACATCATCTTCACCAAATTGAATTAATAAATCCAATTGAAATACATTTGGTAGATTTAAGTATTCCTGTGAAACTCCCCCGGTACTATCAACGATTATCGCTGTCTTTTGAATCATAATCATTTCCTTTCCTCTTATTATTTCTTTGTTGATAACTAATGTAAAGCACCCAAGCGGCTAGTCCAATCATCATTAAAATAATGACCATTAAAATCACTTGGCGCCATTCTCTAAATAATTGCGTTAATATAGCTAAGCCTGAAAAGGCGAGTGTAATAATATTCATAACTAGAACAACTTGCCATTCTTTTAATCCTAAATTGAGTAATCGGTGATGAATGTGCTGATTGTCCCCTTCTGTAATGCTCTGCCCTTTCATAACACGTCTGATTATCGCAAATGCGGTATCAAATAATGGCACTGCATATAAAATCATCGGTAAAATGAGTGAATAGAAAGAAGCGTTTTTCAGTTGCGAAACTGTCAAAACGCCGTACATAAAGCCTATAAAGAGAGCTCCAGTATCGCCAAGATAAATCTTGGCTGGTGACCAATTGAAAGGTAGGAAACCAATAAGTGATCCAAGTAATGTTAGTAACATGGTTGTTAAGACTAATTGGATGGACAAACTAAAATTAATGGTGATAAAGACCAACGCGAAAAGGCTAATCACCATTGTTGAAGTCGCTAATCCATCCAAACCATCAATTAAATTAATCGCATTACAAACGAGTAAGAGCCAGCCAATTGTAAATAAATATTCAAGCAATTGATACACTAACGGACTTGCATGTGGTAGCAGAGTCGTTGAAAATGTGACATTACTGACAAAGTAAACGACATTACTCGCTACAAATAAGCCAATCATTTTCTGAAGCGGCGATAATTCATAACGGTCATCGAGGAGTCCTGTTACTAACACAATCAAACTGGCCAGAAATATTCCTAAATATTGCTGAGTAAAAATCAAATCCCCTAAGCGAATAAAGATAACCAGCCAAAAGCCAATAAAAATCGCAATCCCTCCTGAAGTAGGAATTCGCTTGCGATTTTTAATTTCATGATCATCTCGGTCGAACCAACGCCACTTTTTTGACCAATATAGCCACAATCCAGTTAAAATACCCGTTGCGATTGCAGCATAGAGGACAATGTCCATCATCATCATAATTAACTCTCTTCGCCTGGACGCCAAAATGTATCAAAGACATTAATTGGTAAATGACGTTTATGACGAGATTTCATGAACCAATTCTCAATCGTTGTAGCGTCTTCCCCGCTGACTGTTTGCCCGGTTAAGTACCGATCAATTGCTTCATAAGATACGCCCAGAGCATCTTCATCCGATAACATCGGACGGTCTTCTTCTAGATCAGCAGTTGGTATTTTCAAATATAGTTCTTCAGGGCAATCAAGATATGCTAACATGTCACGTCCTTGTTGTTTCGTCAGACGCCACAGTGGCATAATGTCAGCTGCTCCATCACCGAATTTAGTATAAAATCCAGTGACTGCTTCCGCTGCATGATCTGTCCCAATTACTGCTCCCGCTTTAGCTCCAGCAATCGCATATTGAGCGACCATGCGTTGGCGTGCTTTAATGTTTCCTTTATTGTAATCTGAAATTTGGACCTCATTCACTTCACTGGCTTGAAGCAACGCATCAGTTGCCATTTTAATGTCAATGACCATTGAGATATCAGGTTGGATATAGTCCAGCGATTTTAAGGCATCGGATTCATCATTTTGCTTACCATAAGGTAGGCGAATCGCAATAAATTGGTAGTTGTCGTCACCTGTTTCACTACGCATTTCTTCCATTGCCATTTGCGCGAGTTTACCGCCAAGCGTCGAATCTTGACCGCCGCTAATTCCTAGAACATAAGTTTTCAGCCCTGGATGAGCTTTTAAATAATCTTTCATAAAATCTACACTACGCCTTACTTCCGACGCGGGGTCGATTACCGGGCTAACATGTAATTCATCGATAATTTCTTGCTGCATCTCACGCATCAACAGTCACCGTCCTTTTAAATGATGCCATTATCAATTTCTTGTACTTTTTCGTCTACTGCTTGACGCAATTGAGTAATACTCTCCATCTTAACGTCATATAATTCTTGTGATAAGTCGACAGGGTAAATTTGTGGGTTAAGAACACGTTTGTACTCATCCCATAACATATCGTAATTAGACATCGCATAGTCACGAATTTCATGAATATTTGGTAAGTCATAAACGAGTTCTCCGTCTTTGAAAATATCAATTAAGACAGGACGTGCAGTAAAGTCTTTCACTGTTTTATTGATGTAAGTATGAACTGGGTGGAACATGAACAATTCGTCTAATAAATCTGGACGTTCATGGTCGAATGCAACATAGTCGCCCTCAGTTTTACCATTTTTATTACGGGTTATACGCCACACTTGCTTAACACCCGGTGTTGTCATTTTCTCGGCATTAGACGAAATCTTCATTGTTGGCTGCATAACACCCTCTTCGTCTTCAATCGATACTAATTTATAAACCGCTCCTAGGGCTGGTTGATCATAAGCGGTAATAATTTTCGTTCCAATACCCCAGTCGTTAATTTTAGCGCCTTGCATTCTCAAGTTTAAAATCGTGTGTTCATCAAGGTCATTCGACGCGATAATGCGAGCATCAGTAAAGCCAGCTTCATCCAATTGTTCACGGATACGTTTTGATAAATAGGCCATATCTCCTGAATCAATACGGACACCGATAAAGTTAATCTTATCGCCCATTTCTTTAGCGACTTGAATGGCTGTTGGTACACCTGAACGCAATGTATCATAAGTATCAACTAAAAAGACAACATCTTCATGTGTTTCAGCATATGCTTTAAATGCTTGATACTCATCACGGTAAGCTTGAACGAGTGAATGCGCATGTGTTCCTGAAACTGGAATACCAAATAATTTACCTGCACGGACATTTGATGTTGAATTGAATCCACCAATATAAGCCGCACGAGTACCCCAAACAGCAGCGTCCATTTCTTGAGCACGACGTGCACCAAATTCAGAAATTGAATCTCCTTCACCAACAACTGAATGAATACGCGCAGCTTTAGTTGCGATTAGCGTTTGATAGTTGATGATATTTAATAACGCCGTTTCAACTAGCTGACATTGCCCTAAAGGCCCTTCCACTTGTACCAACGGCTCCGATGCATAACATAACTCACCTTCACGCATTGAGCGAACCGTTAAATTAAAGCGCAACTCTTGTAAATAAGTTAAGAAATCCTCAGAGTAAGTGTTAAGGGAACGTAAATATTCAATATCTTCCTGACTAAAATGCAAGTCTTTTAAATAATTGACAAATCGCTCCAACCCAGCAAAAACCGCATAACCATTCTTAAATGGATTGTTCCGGAAGAATGCCTCAAACACCGACTGACGATCCGCAATTCCTTGTTCATAGTAAACTTGTAACATATTAATTTGATATAAATCAGTATGTAGCATTAAGCTATCATCTTGATAATTGTACATGAGATTACCTTCTCTCCATTATTCTCTTGGTATTTATTAGTATTATTGTATCACAATTGCGACTTTCTGTAGACCAAAACACTACCGATAAAGAGAGGATTCTTCCGTCCACCCCTTAGGGGAAAGTATGGCACCCGCCCCTGTTTCTATTCATCAAAAAAGTTCGGTAGAGAGAATGATATCTCCTTACCGAACTCATTTTAATGTTCTCCATTTAATTAATTATACATCAGCCCAATACCAATCCCATTATAAGCAAATTGATAAGTTACTGCAGAGACATCTGGATCAACATCTGAATACCAAGCATAAGTAACAATACCTTGTGATGAATCATAATAAACAGCATGTGGTTGCCCCATAATAGACACAATTTCCTGACGATTCAGCCCATCTTCATGACTGAGACGATCAAGCTGTTGTTTTGTTTGTTCAAATGGTTGCTCTGTTAAAGTATTATCTTGGTTAATTACATTAAAAGCCACCACTTTATTATTAATGAGCATCAATGCTACTTCATTATCTTCCTCATCTTGATAATGATAAATATCATAGTTCCCTAAATAAGATACAGAAGGTGTGGGACCAAGTATCTGTCTGGCTGCGTCAATGGTTGTATATTCTTCGTTAGCATAATCCGTTACGAGCTTTTCTTGTAACTCTTCGACAGTATCTTGCTTTAACGGAACCATTTCGAGTGTTCTAAATTCAACTTCCGCTAAGGCATTTTTGACCTCTTGTTCTGTGTCTGAATTTTCCACTGCTAATTGAACAGTCGCAATCTCTTCAACATTTTCAATTGTATAGTGATAATAAGTTAATGATTCTTGCTCATCAATTTCTGTTGGTTCTGGTAGAGAATTGTCTAATGACTCTAAAGTCACTTCTTCTTCTTGCGAGATCAGACGGTTAATATATTTTATAAGAATGCTCACTTGCTCGTTGGGGCTTAATTTTACCGTTTTATCACTATCGATCTGAGTTTCGAAAGTTGATTCAATAGATGATACATCTTCTTGCGCCCATACCGTTTGTGTTTGATCTTCTCCAAATCCTATTGTAAGGGAGATACTTGATAATACTGTAAATAAACTAACGATTAATTTTTTGTTTACAAATTTTCGCACTTTAAAACTCCTTCTACAAAACATTGAGATAAAAAACGCGTCTCCTTACTAAGAAGACGCGTTTTATTAAAGTATTCAGCTTATATCTGACCGATATAATTAATTATGCTGCTGACTCTGACTCTTCTGATTCCTCAGTTGAAGATTCTTCTGATGCTTCTGATTCCTCAGTTGAAGATTCTTCTGAAGTTTCTGATTCTTCAGTTGAAGATTCTTCTGATTCTTCAGACTCTTCTGTTGAAGACTCTTCTGTTGATTCAGTTTCTTCTGAAGCTGCTTCATCTTCAGTTGTTTCTTCTTCTTCGTCAGTTGCTGTTCCTTCAGCTGCATCTTTAGATAAACCGAATTCGTGTACTAAAGTAACTGTACGTTCTTCATCTGCTAAAACGTCACCTTCGATTTGGTAAATTTTAACATTGATTTCTGTTTCGCTTACTTCGTAAACTGCGAAGTTTTGTACTGATGAATCTCTCCAGTTAGAGTGTGAATCAGCAAATGCTTCAGATTCTTGAGGTTGGTTACCATAAGCAAATAATGAGTTATAGTATTCAACATCTTCTTCAGTCATCCATTCTAACCTTGGACGAACTGCGTGTAAGTGCTCTAAACCTTGAGAGTAAACATCGTCGTAAGCTTTAGTCCCACCTGTATTTGGTAAAACGAATACTGTTGCTTCAGGGTTAACGAAGTATTCCACACCGTCAACGTCTGTTGTTTCAGCTTCAGCTACAACACCATTTGAGAAGTTTTCTTCAGTTGGTACATAGTTTAATGGGTAAGTTGCAGAAACTACGTGGTCATGACCTTGTAAAGCTAAGTCAACGTCTAATTCGTCGATTAAGCTCATGAATTCGTCACGAACTGCTTGAACATCACTATCTTGTAATGAGTGATATGATTTAGAGAAGATTGGTTTGTGGTAAGCTAATACAACCCAGTTAGCACCATTTGCGCGAGCTTCTTCAATATCTTGACGAGCCCATGCTAATTGTTCTTCACCAAATGCTTTAGAATCACCATTCTCGTCTTCTTCTTTGTTGTCATTAGAGTTTAATACAACAAAGTGAGCGCCATTGTAGTCGAATGAGTAGTATGATCCACCTGAGATAGCATCATTTGCTGCATCAACGTTAACGTGTTCGTTGAATTTCTCAGTTACAGCGTCGCCGTAAGTACCATACATTCCAATACCGTACTCATCATGGTTACCAGCTGCTGAAGCAAATGGGAATGATAAATGCGTTTCTTTTGTTTGCTCAATAATGTCTACCCACTCATCTTCAACTTGAGCAGTCTCAACGAAGTCACCTGTATGAACGATGAAGTCAACGTTCTCTTCACCTACAGTTTCAACCGCTAATTCAATCGTGTTCGCACCAAATGCTGCTTCATTACGTACATGCTCATTCCAATAAGCGTTTTGTGTATCTGTATATTGGATGAATGTAAAGCTTTCTCCAGCTTCACCAGCTGTGGTGAAAGTACCTACGTCTGATAATCCACCTTCTTCAGATCCAACTTGGTAGTAATAAGTTGTGTTTGGCTCTAATTCAGAAGCTTCTGCCTTGTAAGAATATTCAGTTACTTCTTGTAAATGTAATTGACCAATTGCATCTCCTGAAGTCCATTCTGGTCCAGAAACATTTTCGTCTGTAAAGTAACCATTAATTACTGGGTTACCTTCATCATCAATGTCTAATTCGCCTTCTTCAGTGTAAGCAACATCTTCATAAATGAAGAAACCATTTTCGTCACGCTCACCGTATTCGTTAACTACTTCAGTTGCTTCAGCTGCAAATTCTTGAGCGTCAGCCATATCTTCTGAAGTTGATACTAATACTTTAGCATCTTCGAAAAGATTTGTAGTATACCAGTTAAAAGCCATCCCTGTAGAAGGATCACCTTTAATTGAAGTAATTAAACGGTTTGGTGTATCATTAACAGCAACCTCAGCAACTGCAGGTTTTTCATCTAATAACTCAACCTCTTGAGCTAAACCTGTTACTGGTGTTAATAATTGACCAGCAATTAATAGAGAAGCAAATAACGAAGTAACACGACGTGGCATTGAAAATTTCGACATATTCTTCCTCCTAATTTTGAACTTTAGAAACCATACTCAGTGAAAAGTATAACAATCGAATGTAAGGATTATGTAAATTTAGCGTAAATTTAATGTAATGTTTTGTGTATCGATTCACAGATTACAATAAAACAAAAACTCTCCCGTATTACATACGGAAGAGTTGGGTGGAGGAGTGAGTGAATAATCAAATTATTCAGCGTCTTCGCTTTCTGATTCTTCAGTTGATTCTTCTTCAGCCGAATCGTCGCTTTCGTTTTCTGCACCTTCTGCATCAACTTCAATTGGATATGTGTCTGAATCTGACCATGCTGGTAAATCAGCACCTTCAGAAACTTCGTCTAATTTAGCTGCTACCTCTTCAGATTGGTATAATTCAACGATACGTTGGTATAATGCGTTATCTACATCAGCACCACGTGTTGCGATGACATTTTTGTAGTCAGCTGCTAATGATTCAATATCATCACCATCTGAGAAGATTGCGTCATCAACTGATAGACCAGCGTCTAAAGCAAAGTTATTATTAATAATTGCTACCGCTACGTCTGGTAAAGCATTTGGTAATTGCGCCGCTTCTAATTCTTCAAACTCAAGATTTAAGTCATTTGCTGTAACATCATCCACTGTTGGTAAGACGCCAGCTGCGTCATCTACTTCGATAACCCCTGCTAATTCTAATGCTAATAACGCACGACCACCGTTTGTTGGATCATTTGGAATCGCAACTACATCACCATCTTGTAATTCATCTAATGACGCATATTGTTCAGAATAAACACGAATAGGTGCAACATAAGTAAATCCTAATGGTACTAAGTCACCATCATTTGCTTCGTTCCATTCGTCTAAGAAAGCCACGTGTTGGAATGCGTTTAAGTCTACAGATCCATCATTTAAAGCAATGTTTGGTTGAACATAGTCTGTAAATAATACTAATTCAACTTCGATTCCTTCTTCAGCTGCTTTATCAACGACTACTTGCCAAGTATCTTCTTCATATTCAGAAGCGACACCAACTGAAACTGCTTCACCTTCAAATGATTGCTCTTCTTGTGCTGCTGTGAATGTAAATGCATTTGATAATACTAAACTACCTGCTAAAAATGTTGTTAATAACTTTTTCATGATAAATTTCTCCCTTTTCCTAATGCTCTGTTTTACGAATCAACCAGTTAAAAATCACTTGACTAATAAACACGATCAATAATGTTAAGATCGTTGCGACAATAATTACATCCATACGTGAACGTTGGTAACCACGGGCAATTGCCATCGTACCAAGGCCTCCACCACCTACAGAACCAGCCATTGCAGTTAAACCAATCACTGAAATAACTGTTGATGCACTTACACGTAATAGTGCGGGTAATCCTTCACGCAAATAGACACGGAAAATAATGTCTAATGGCGAAGACCCCATTGATTCAGCTGCTTCAACAACCCCAGGATCTACCTCTAATAAGGCGATTTCAACCTGACGAGCGAAGAACGGAATCGTGCTTGCAATAATCGGTACCGTTGCAGCCGTTGGCCCAATCGTTGTCCCTACAATTGCTCGCGTCACATTAATTAATAATGCCAATAAGATAATAAATGGAATTGATCTAAAGATGTTAACGAGAGTGTCTAGCACTTTATACACTGGGCGACTTTCTAAAATGCCGCCAGGCCCCGTTACCGTCATGATAATCCCTAAGACTAATCCGAAAAATCCACCGATGACAATTGAAATCAACATCATATAGATGGTTTCCCAAGTCGCTTCTAAAAATTCATCGCGTAATTCCCATGCATATGGCAAGTATCTTTCAACGAAACTACTTGCTTCAGCTGCTTGTAATAAATACATATTACACACTCTCCTTCACTCTGTCATAAACATATTCCTTCAGTAATTCATCAAGTGATTCCACTTTGATTTCTCTTCCCTTGAGGCGTTCAATGACGGTATTAATATTTTCCTGTTCACCTGTCAGCGAGACAAGCATATTTCCAACAGGAATATTTTGAAGGATTTCAACATGACCATAAATAATATTTACGTTCACATCATATTCACGAACGATATGTGAAATGATTGGTTCTGTCGTCACATCACCGACATAACTCAAGCGAATAATTTCGCCTTCTTCATTTAATCGTTCGGTTGTTGGGTGTGATAATACAGTTGCAATCTCTTGGTCAAAATGAGTCGCTGTATTGATGAATTCTTTCGTTAATGAGCGTTGTGGGTTTGTGAACATATCTACAATCGTTCCTTGTTCTAATACTTCCCCATTTTCCATAACGGCCACTTTATGACATAAATCTTTCACTACTGACATCTCATGCGTGATAATAACAATCGTTAAACCTAATTTTTCATTTAATTCAGCAAGTAAATCTAAAATAGATGTCGTTGTCTTAGGATCGAGGGCACTTGTTGCCTCGTCACATAATAAAACATCTGGATCATTTGCTAACGCACGTGCAATCGCAACACGTTGCTTTTGACCACCTGATAATTGACTAGGATAGTTATCTGTCTTACTCTCAAGCCCTACTAAGTCTAATAACTCAGCTACCTTTCGTGCAATTTCATCTTTAGAAAGACCTGAACCTTTCAATGGAAATGCGACATTTTCGAAAATAGTTCGTTGTTCCATTAAGTTGAAATGCTGGAAAATCATTCCAATTTTTTTACGTGCAACACGTAATTCAGATGCATTCAGAGCCATCATATCTTGGCCATTTACAATGACCTCACCATTTGTTGGTCGTTGTAGTAAGTTAATCGTACGAACGAGGGTAGATTTACCAGCCCCACTATAACCTACAATACCGTAAATTTCTCCTTTATCAACGTGTATATTCACGTCTTTTACTGCCGTCACTACTCGGTTTTCCGAGTTAAAGATAACGTCAATATTCTTTAAATCAATCATATAAAACTCCCCTCAGCATCAAAATATAAAATACAAAAAAGCCCCCATCCAATAAAGGACGAGAGCTGTTTACTTCGTGTTACCACCTTTGTTCGCCGTTTAATTGCTCAAACGACCTCTAACAGTACAGGAATCTACTCGTTCCTAAACTGCAACCTAAATAACGGAGGTATCCGTTCACCATTTACCAAAAAAGCTCACAGTGACCGCTCGATGGCCATTTTCAATGGAATTACTACACTCACTTTCACCAAACGTGAGCTCTCTAAGGAAGTGCTTCGCATTTACTTTCCATGTCGACGCGTTTATAATTAAATTCTTATGGTTCTCATCATATAGACATTCTCTCAGATTGTCAAGTTAATTACTTCAATTTTGAAAAAATGCGGCACTAATCATGTTGATGAAAGGGTTCAGAAAACAAAGGACTCACTGAACGATTTTCATGAATACGAACAATCGCTTCCGCGAAGAGTTGGTCAACCGATACAATATCTAATTTATTGCCTAACACTTGGCGTTTATGTTCTGGCATCTGAATTGAATCAGTCACCACTAATTTCTGGATATCCATATATTTCAAATCATCCACTGCTGATCCTGATAACAATGCATGTGTCACCGCTAAATAAATCTCTTTGGCACCTTGACGTTGTAATTCAAGGATTGCTGTTTTAGCCGTTGCTCCTGTATCGATCATATCATCAATAATAATCGCTGTTTTACCAGCTACTTCACCAATTAAATTAACCTCTTCTTGTTGGTTATATTTCTTAGAGCGCTTATCGATAATCGCGATTGAGGCATGTAAATAATCCGCAAAACGACGCGCTTCACTTACCCCACTATGGTCAGGGGACACAACAACAACATCGTCACCATAAATACCACGCTTGATAAAATACTCCGACAATAGAGGTTCACGCTGTAAGTCATCTACTGGGACATTAAAGAAACCTTGCATTTGTGGCGTGTGTAAATCGAGGGTCAACATACGGTCTGCGCCAACCATTTCAAACATATTGACCACTAATTTGGCTGATAAAGGTTCACGGGGCGCCGCTTGACGGTCTTGGCGACCGTAACCGAAATAAGGGATAATTAAACTAATTGTTTTCGCACTGGCACGGCGAAATGCATCAATGGTTATCATTAAAGACATTAAATGATCATTGACAGGGTCCGACGTCGGTTGCACAATATAAATATCTGCGCCACGAATACTCTCGTCGATTTTAACGGTCATTTCACCATCTGAAAACTGTGATAATTGAATCAAACCTAATTCAACACCCACTTCTTGTGCAATCTTTTTAGCAAGTGGTAAATTGGATTCAAGTGAAAATATTTTAAGCTGTGAGTCATTATACGGCGTATGTATCACTTTATTCCCTCTTTCATAAACAGTTTCATTAACTTTAAACAAAACCCCAAATGATAAATAGATCATTTGGGGTCATATGCTTTACATTAAGGACTTAGTCCATAATAAATTGTTCGTTAAATAGTGGACTAACTGATTTGTTTTCGTGAATACGAATAATCGCTTCGGCGATTAATTTAGAGACTGATACGATTTCTAAACGGTCTCCCATTTCTTCGATTTTCTCTTCAGACAATTTAATAGAGTCTGTTGCGACAACTTTCTCTAGAGGTGCTTCCATTAAACGGTCAACTGCCGGTCCAGAGAATAGCGCATGCGTACAGCAAATATAAATCTCTTGTGCGCCGCGTTCTTTCAGTGCATTAACCGCCACAGTAATTGTACCCGCAGTATCAATCATGTCGTCGATTAAGACACATTTCTTACCATCAACATCCCCGACAATATTCATCACTTCCGCCACATTATGTTTTGGACGACGTTTATCGATAATTGCGATTGGAGCATGTAAGAATTCAGCTAATTTACGTGCACGCGTTACCCCACCGTGGTCTGGTGAAACAACAACAACGTCATCACCTTCTAAACGATTATCTAAGAAGAAGTTTGCTAATAATGGTGCACCTAACAAGTGGTCCACTGGAATGTTAAAGAACCCTTGAATTTGAGCCGCATGTAAGTCAAGTGCTACAACACGGTCTGCTCCAGCCATTTCTAACATATTTGCAACCAATTTAGCTGTAATTGGTTCACGTGGTTGAGCTTTACGATCTTGACGAGCATAGCCATAATAAGGCATTACAACGTTAATTGTTTTCGCACTCGCACGGCGTAATGCATCAATCGTAATCATTAATTCCATAAGGTTATCATTTACAGGATGAGAAGTTGATTGAACGATGTAAACATGGTCCCCACGGATACTTTCTTCAATATTAACTTTGATTTCTCCATCCGCGAAGCGTGATAATTTGATTTCTCCTAATTCTACGCCAACTTCATTTGCGATTTTTTCAGCTAAAGGATGATTTGAATTTAGTGAAAAAATCTTAAGTTTACTATCTTTATAAGGTGTCTCGATCACGTTTGATTCCTCTTTCTATTTTCCTTGAAGTTTATTCCAATAATTAGCAATATTCTTTTGTTCTGGACGAGAAATAGCTAACTCTTCTTCTGCGATGTCATTTACAATGGTAGAACCCGCAGCAATAAAAGCACGATCCCCAACAGTTACTGGTGAAACAATATTTGAGTTACTTCCAATAAATGAGTCATTACCAATTGTTGAACGGTGTTTTTTCTTACCATCGTAATTTACGAAAATTGCACCACAACCAACATTTACATTTTCACCTAAATCAGCATCTCCAATATAAGCTAAATGTCCCGCTTTAGTATCATTACCAACGGTTGAATTTTTCACTTCTACGAAATTACCTAAGTGAACACGCTCACCGATTGTTGAATTAGGACGAACATGAGCAAATGGTCCAATATCTGTATTTGCAGCAACTGTTGAATGTTCTAAAACAGATTGAGTTACACAAACATTATCTGCAATTTCAGTTTCAATTAATTCGGAGTTCATACCAATTTGGCAATTTTTACCAATGATTGTTTTCCCTTTTAATGACACACCTGATTCAATTACAGTATCTGAACCAATTTCCACATCAGCTTCAATATATGTTGCATCTGCATTAAAGAATGTCACACCATTACGCATGTGTCCTTCATTAATACGACGTGTCATAATTTTAGTTGCTTCAGAGAGTCCCACACGGTCATTTACACCTAGACCTTCGTCTGAATCTGCCATAACGAAAGCAGATACCACTTCACCCGCTTCTTTAAGTAAGCCGATTACGTCTGGTAAATAATACTCACCTTGTGCATTATCGTTTCCAACTTTATTTAACATTTCAAAGAGCGCTTTGTTATCGAAGACATAAGTTCCCGAATTAATTTCTGTTACTTTACGTTCTTCGTCCGTTGCATCCTTCTCCTCAACAATGTGAGATACTGAATTATCCGCTTCACGAATTACACGGCCATAACCAAATGGATTCGCAATTTCCGCTGATAAAATCGTTCCCTTAGCACCAGATTCCTCATGGTGTTTGAATAAGGCAGTTAACGTTTCTGCCGTTAATAATGGTGTATCACCACAGATAACTAATGTGTTACCTTCTTCATTAGCAAGTACATTCTCTGCTTGTTGAACAGCATGACCTGTACCTAATTGTTCCTCTTGTAAGGCATACTGGCTACGATCCCCTAGAGCATCTTTTACCGTATCCGCACCGTGTCCAACAATTGTTACAATATCTGTAACATCACTTTGTTCTACAGCACGCAAGACATGTTCTACCATCGGTAATCCATTAACTGGATGCATTACCTTATATAAATCAGATTTCATACGCGTACCTTTTCCGGCAGCTAATACTACAGCCATACGTTTAGTCATCTTAACACTCCTTATGATTGTTCATTAATTAGTCATACTCATTATAATCGTTACCGACTAATTTGGCTAGTATTACAATGATTTAGGTTGAGTAATCTCTCCAACATCGACTTGAATATCAAAGTGACGCTTCTCAGCATTATAGCCAAGATTCACTGTAAAGAGAGCATCTACTTCATAATCATGACGCTCATTCGTCATATTTTCTACCATGACACATACGCCTTCAGCCGTACAATTAAACTCTTCAAGTAAAGAAATTAACCCCGTCACAGTCCCACCATGACGCAAGAAATCATCAATAATTAATACATTATCCCCGCGGTCTAAACTATCCGTCGGTAATTCCATTTTCGTCACTTTTTGACGAGAACCTGAAACATAACTCACAGAAATCGTCGATCCAATTGTATCCCGAGCATTACGACGTGCCACCACAAACGGAACATGAAGAAGACGTGCAACAGCAGCAGCCAATCCAATCCCTTGTGCTTCGATTGTTACAATTTTATCGATGTTCTTTTCTTGATACGCCTCGGCAATAATACTTGCTGCCACATTCATAAAATACGGATTTTGCAGAATGTCCGTCAATTGAATATAATTCCCAGGTAAAATTCGTTTACCCTCATGCATTTTATCTTGAATTTGATCAATAAAATGTTGACGCTGTGATTTACTGACACTCGGACGGAAAATCACACCCCCAGAAGCACCAGGAACAGTGATAATATCTCCCGTTTCCTGCTGAATAAATGCCTCACGCACATGATTAATATCCTCACTAATCGAAGACTTCGCAGCATTCAAACTCCCTGTAAAATAACTTAATTTAATTAATTGATTCGGTCTATCTGATAAATATTGCGTTATAAAAATTAAACGCTCATTACGTTTAGGCTTAAAATCTGTACCACTCATGAAACCACCCCTTTTATCACTCATAAGTATACCATGAAAAACGTTTAATTGAGATGAAATTTCAATGAACGTTCGTGTTATCTTCATGATAATTCAATAAGTCTAGGAACAGTATGGTATTTGGCTTTGAAAGAAACTTCGATCGCAGTTAGTTCTTAGGTTTTTACTCCCCTTTTCCAGAAATAAAGCACAAAAAAAGGTGCCGAAGCACCTTAATAAGCTGTTAAATTTCAATTCGTTTCCAGTCGTCCCCATGTTCGCCTTCACGCCAATTGATAATGCCTTTATCAACGGCTTCGATCATAATGCGGGCAGAGCTGTCGTTTGTTGCTAGAGGAATTTCATACACATCACATAAACGAAGTAGCGCTGAAATATCCGGTTCATGTGCTTGCGGTGTTAATGGGTCCCTCAAGAAAATAACTAAATCCATTTCATTATTTGAAATGGCCGCACCAATTTGTTGGTCACCACCAAGTGGTCCCGATCTAAAGCGGTGGACATCTAAACCTGTCGCTTCAATAATACGACTACCTGTTGTTCCTGTCGCATACAATTTATGATTTGTAAGAATGTCTTTAAATTCAGATGCTAATTCAACAATGTTGTCTTTTTTCTTGTCATGGGCAATTAACGCAATTCTAAGCATGCTCATTCCTCTTTTCTATTTTTAGTAATAATTTCTTTAAATCGATACCCGCACTAAATCCAGTTAATGATCCATCTTTACCAATCACTCGGTGGCAGGGAGTAAAAATGAGTAGCGGATTACGCCCGATAGCACCACCAACCGCTCGTACTGCCTTGAGGTTCCCGATTCTATCAGCAATCTCCCCATAGGTGATCAGCTTTCCAAATGGCACTTCACGTAACGCCTGCCATACCTGTTGTTGAAATGGCGTTCCACATTCAAGAGCTTCAAATTTAAATTCATGGCGTTTCCCTTGGAAATAGTCAACTAATTGCAAGTAGTAGGGAGTTAATAGACCCTCTGTATCTGGTTCCAGATTGGCTTTGGGAAATAGTCTCTGAAACGCTTTGTCGAAAGATGACTTTAAACCAACAAAGGCCAAGCCTTCACTATTTCCGACAATTATCCACTTTCGGTCCACTAATTCAGTTTGAAAATAATACAAATTCAAACCATCACCCCACGGTTTTATTTTATCATAGCATGCTTATAACCGACAATAATTCTGATGTACTAACGATATCTTAGAGGCGTCTTTCCGTACTCATCTAAGAGTAAAGTCAGTGCCATTTTCTGTTCAATATCCAACTCATCACGAAACCAAGGATAACTCGTTGAATAGTCTCCCAGTTTTGAAGTATTAACATGCGCAACAGGCGTTTCTTTCGAGCCAACAAATCGTTGCCAAACCACTAAAACACGGGCATATTGCACACTTGCAACACCCATGTTGTAACCCATTTTAACTAATTCTTCGCACAATTCACCCGTTGTAATCACGGTCTCCACCACATTTCTACTTGTCTTCTTTCGGAATATCTTTCCCTGCATAATAATCTTCACTCGCCATATCTTCATATATAACTCGCACTGCTTCTCTTTTAGAGAATCCTTGATCCTCCATCGTATCAATAATTGCTTTGGCTAATTGTTCCTTTTGTTCCGCTGTTCTACCAGCTTTTGCTTGAATTCTAACAAATGGCATTGATCCCACTCCTTTTTTCATATATTATAACGTTTTCATGAGAGAATGTCACATTATTGAAAACAAAAAGCAGCCCCACTTTTAGTTGGCTGCTCTACGTTATCTTACTTTTATTTAATGAATGATTATTTGATCTTTTCCGTTTTCTTTAGCTACATAAAGCGCCTTATCGGCTCTTATGAAAGTACTATCTAGAGGTTCATGATTGATACGGTGAGCGACTCCGATAGAAACATTGACATCTAGTACTTCACCATTTTCAATCTGGATACGTAGTTTGCTAATTAAACGGTGGATATCATTTGCTAATCTTACTGCTTTGTCTCCATTATCATCCTCAATTAAGATGACAAATTCTTCACCACCATAACGGTAAAACGAATAATCCTCTTGTGACATTTGTGCTAATTGGTGACCAATTTCTCGGATAACCTGATCACCAACAAAATGCCCATAAGTGTCATTGTAATATTTAAAATTATCCACGTCGATGACTAATAAAGCGTACTCTTTATCTGAATAAGATAGATTGTCTAAATCTTCTCGGAATTTCCGTGAATTATATAAAGTCGTTAGACTATCATAAGTTGCTTGATCTGTCATTTTTTGAAGGTCTTTAATCACGCGATATATCAACAATATAACGATGGACGTATTAATGAATAAGACAAAATATACGAAGAGGGATTGCCAAAAATCACCTAACAAATAGGTACCAAAGGGAAAAGCAACTAATGTATAGTAACCATTTAAAACTAACATTGGCCCTGCGCCTTTAAAATAATGATTAGCCCATTGCTCCACCCTACTGAAAGAAAACAAGACAATTAAGACAATGACCATATTCAGTAACCCATGTAATTGCCCACTATGTATGAAGCGGACTAGGCCAACAATAAAAATAACAGGTAGAGTTACGTTTTCCCCTAAATATTTCATTGAAAGGGCGAATAATGCGGCTCGAAAATCCAAATGTACATCTAATATAACAAAAGAAAAATCCAACAATAAAAATCCAACAAATACTTCCATAATAATAAATATTGAAGTTTGAATGGTTGATTTCAATTTGAAGAAATAACGATTCATTTTAATTTTCCATACTATATATACATTTATTAAAATGATCCCAATGTTAGCAAGCAAACTAACAAACATTATTTAACCCCCAATTATTTGTGCTTGGCTATATAAATATTAACTTCTTTCATAACATTTATATTATAGTTTTACTAAATGTTAATTTCAACTTAATATTATAATATATACTTTGCACAATGTATGATACATACTAATGACTTTAATCATTCTGTGTATCAATGTCTTAACATAAATTAGATAAGGACAAATCTGATTTATAATAGTTTCATAAAATTAAAATACGAGCAGCTATTTTTACTTAGCTACTCGTATTATTTAACTACTTAAAATGTGAATACAATCAATTATACTTTGAATTATTTAAATTCAACCTGAATCGCTTGATATTCGTGCATATCTTCACTGTCTACATTGTCAATTCGAGGAACATAAGCAAATGTATCATCTTTGAAACGCTCATATAATTCACCTTCAACAGGGAAAACATGGTAAACCGTTCCTGTTTCACCCGGTTCAACAAGTAATTCGCGGTCATTTGTTTCATACATACCATCATTACGAACTTCTACTAGGCCACCTAAAACTAGACTTGCATAAGATTGACCTAATCTTACTGCTTTATCAGAGTTGTTTTGTACATCAACTTTAACATTGATTAATACTAAACCACCAGGAATTTCTTCCACTGAATCAGCATAATCCGCATTAGGAATTAATTGAGAAACTTGGTAACCGTCAACTGTTACTACAATTTCTTCTTCTTCTTGAGTTGCAGCTAAGTCTTCACCTGAATCAAGTAATTCTTTCTCACCCATATTACGTTCTAAGATTGTGTCTGGGTATTGCTCACCAGAAGCTGCGGCTTGTGCTGCTGCATCTTCACTAAATGGTAAATTGAATACAGGACTTTCAAGTGAATAGTTCGCTCCTGAGAAGTCTTCTTGGTCACGGAAGCTGAAGAACTCAGTATTGATTGTTCCATTCGCTTCTAATGCTTCCATTGCTGCTGGAGCAAGTTTCATTGTAATGATACCTGTTTTAGTTTCACCTGGTTCAATGGCTTGGTCAGTTGTCTCAAAGTAACCTTCGAAATCATTACCGACCGCATTTTTGTACTCGAATACTAATGAGTCTGTTCCAGGGATACTCATGCTTGGCATATTACCATGGTAAACAACTTCATCAGAATTGTTTTCTAATGTTACTTCCATAGCTAAAATAGCACCTTGTGCATTTTGATCATCAAATGAAACACTGAAGTCTCTATGGAAATCTGTCATTTCAAATAATGCATAACGATCTAATCTAGAAACAACATCTTCACCTTCGAATTCAAATGACTCATCTGATTGGAAGACAAGCGCTAATTCTTCTGGTTGCATTGCTTCTTGAATGGCTGCTTCTACATCAGACCAATCTGATTGCTCTTCAGCAGGTGCTTCTTCGCCTTCAGATTCAGCATCTGTCGCTTCACCCTCAGCTGATTCACCTTCTGCAGCATCATCTTCAGCTGATGCTGACTCTTCGTCACCTTCAGCTTCACTTTCCTCAGCTGGTGCTGATTCTTCCTCAGTCTCAGTATCTGTTGATTCTGCTTCTGGCGCATCAACTTCTTCGCCTTCTGCTGAACTTACCTCTTCTGTCGCTGATTCACTTGATGAATCATCTTGTGCATAAGCTGGTGCTACAACACTTGCTAAAACTAAACTCGCTGTTAAAACTTGAAGAACTTTCATAGACAATGATTTTTTCATGATGTTTTCTCCTTTATAATGTATACATACGACGCGTTTCTGATTACATTATATCAAGTGCAGAAAACGTTGTCATATAATATAGCTTGGATTCCTGTAATAAATTGATTACAAGAATATTACAGAAGTTATCAACAGCAAAAAGATAGGTTATGCACAGTTTTCTGTTCATAAGTCACCTGAAATGCGCCGTTGTCGCATTTTATATTGAATACAAACAAAAAAAGAGACGGCCATTTCCGTCTCTTAATAACGCCTAACATGTACTTGACCATAAGTCACATTTGAATGAACAATTTCTGCACCAAATGGGAATAATGCTAAAGTTACCATCTTAAATTGTTGAATACCAAATGGAATACCAATAATTGTTAAACATAATGCAATTCCTGATGCAATGTAAGATGCGGCTAATGGGATACCACCAATTATAATCCATAAAATATTTAACAATAATGAACCTCCGCCTGGATTTACCCAGACCTCTTTACCAAATGGCGCTGCTGATAGACGTGCCATTTTAAAACATTGAATCCCTAGAGGTATACCAATGATTGTCACACACATCAATAATCCGATAACTGTCCATGAGATAAATGAAACGAATCCACCAAAGATAAACCAAATAATATTACCTAAACACGACATATCCTCAACTCCTTTATAATTATATTATAATATGGATTTAAGTTATTGCCATCATGCTTGAGGCGGATATGGTGGTTATTTAACCATTATCTCGATCCATCGCCATATCGATTGCTAAGATAATACCTATAACAACCGCAAATGGCACATTCCCATCTCTGATATTAAATTCAAAGGTATCCGACCAAGAAAAGAATTTCTTATTAATATCTGCAACGAGATCATTATTATCATCAAATATTTGATAATCATGTTGCAAGAAATCACCTTCAATTGTCCATCCTAGCTCTGGAACAGTGTACTTAGGTTTAAAGAAAGTAAGTTCTTTTTGAACTGTCGCCACATGCTTCCCTTGATACTCAATCAATAATTTTGATAGGAGTGAGATTAATTTCTCTTTAATATCAACGATTGTTTCGCCGGTTTTCACATCCGTCAAACGTAATTGCTTACCGAAGGACAACATTTTCCCTTCAACGTGAAAAACCGGATTTTGATCTTCATCATAAATATCGTGAGACTCTCGAAAAGAAAAAACTTTCTGTTTCATATAAAACTTCATTATATTACCCCCTTGTTAATGTTAATTATATCACTAACTATGTCATCTCACTGCATCTCAAGACCTATATTTCAAAAAAAACGAGCCCAGTTGGACTCGTTTCGTTTTCTATATGTAATTACTTTTTCGCTTTCTCTAAAGCTTGTTCAATATCGCCAATTAAGTCATCGATATGTTCGATCCCAATCGCAATACGAATAAGGTTTGGTTTAATACCGATACTGTCATGTTGTTCTTGAGTATAGGTTTCATGCGTCATTGTCGCAGATACTGACATTAATGACTCAACTCCACCTAAACTAACAGCTAATGCGAAAACGCGAAGGCTTGATGTGAATACATTTAAATCATAGTTTTCATTTAACACTACTGAAATTAATCCACCAAAGCCACTTGCTTGCTTTGTTTGAATTGTATAATCCGGACGTGCTGGGTCACCAGTATAGTAAACCGCATCAAATGCGTCACTATCTCTGAAGTATTCAAAGATTTGTGCTGTGTTCTTCTCTTGGGCATCCATACGGATTGGCATTGTCTTAATCCCACGATTCGTTAAGAATGCGTCAAATGGTGATAACGGTGAACCTTGAACCTTACGGTACAATTTCAATTTATCATATAAATCATCGTCATTAACTGTAATTAAACCTGAAATAACATCCGAGTGACCACCATAGTATTTTGTTGCTGAGTAAACAACAATATCAGCACCTAATTGTAGCGGCTTCTGTAAATAAGAAGTCATAAATGTATTATCAACGATGACTAATAAATTATGTTCTTTTGCTTTAGTTGCTACTGCTTCGATATCAGTCACTTGATTCAATGGATTAGACGGTGTTTCGATAAACACAGCCTTAACCGCTGGATCTAAGTCAGCAAAATCAAACTCGTTCAAATCACGGACAATTTGGAAGCCAATCTTTTGCGTAGCTAAGAAATCTTCCAATAGCGACCAAGTCCCACCATAAATATCTTCATGGAATAACACTTTATCCCCTGGCTCTAGTAAAGATAGAGATACCGTTACAGCAGCCATACCTGAAGCCATTGCTAATGCATATTTTGACTCCTCTAAAGCAGCAACTTGTTTCTCTAAATTATCACGTGTTGGGTTTCCTGAACGTGTATAAAGAAATTCCCCTGCTTCAGTATGACTGTCCTGGTGAAAAGTAGATGTTAAATATAATGGATATGATGGGCCATTTAAAGGTCCATCAATTCCTCGCTCGCGACCTGCATGAATTGCCTTTGTTTGAAAATGCATGACTCTCCTGCCTCCTAATAATTATGCGTAATATAAATCCTTATCTAATGCATCCGTTTGTGCTGCAACAACTAAACCAGCAGATCCTGCTGCTTTAACGTTTGTTGCTGTACGACCCATATCAACGATTGCTGAAATTGGCGTCATTAAAATTACCATTTCAACAGGTAAACCTAATGCTGTCATAACAGAAGTTGCTACAATTGTTGCAACACCTGGAACTCCTGCAGTACCTGCAGAAACTAATAAACAAATAAGAATAAGTTGTAAGTAGTCTGTAATACCATAATTAATATTCATCGCATTCACTGTAAACATTACAATGATTGTTGGCCAAATTGCCGCACATCCAGGCATACCAAATGTTGATCCGATTGAAGCCGCAAATGATGCTACTGAATCAGGAACACCCATTTTAGTTTGTGCTTCCACGTTAGCTGGAATAGCTCCAGTTGAGCTTTGTGTAGAGAAACCAATTAACCATGCTGGCATGAATTTCTTTAAGAATGGCATTGGGTTTACTTTCCCTAAAACGGCGTTGATTCCTGTTGTTGTAACAAATGAATGGAAGAATGTCGCAACAAACGCTGTAACTAATACAATTAATAATGATTGCATTGACTCAACATCCATCGTTCCAATACGGTTTGCGATTAATGATAATACTGCGTAAGGTGTAAATTTCGTTACGATACTTACTAATTGGAACATTACTTTGTCCCCTGCTTCAATAAATGAAACGAATGGTGCCACTGATTCTCTGTCATCCACTAATAAAATGGCAACCCCAATTAATGCCGCAAAGACAATAACTGGTAATACTTGGTTCTCCGCCATATGTCCAATAAAGTTCGATGGGAAGAAACTAATAATTGTATCAGTAAATGCTGGTACTTCAGCAATTTCAGCGTCAGTAGGAATTGTTACATTCGCTCCTGAACCAATATTGAATAATAATGAAAAGACAATTGCTCCAATTGTACCTAATACATTATGAACACTTAATGCTGCCATTGTACGGCCACCAATTGAAGATAAACTCTCCAAATCATTTAAAGACACAACTGTCTTAATAACTGAGAATAATAGTAACGGTGTTACAACTGCACGTAATAAGTTTGCGTAAATACGTCCAATCGGCTGTACATATTCTGTATGCCCTGCAAAAATAAGTCCAATCACTCCACCAAGGAATGTTGCTGTTAATACACGAACTAAAAATGATACGCCTTTTTTATTCATGTAATGTAATAAACCAAAGATAACAAATACGGATAACAATGCTAACCAATTCATAGAATGCCTACTTTCTTTTTTAAAATTATTTTTATCAATGCGCCCTATTGTACAAAAAATTTCATTCTATTACATTGACTTAGCTCAATTATCTTTGGTAAAACGTTTTCTATGAATAAATATATTTTTCTCTCGCATCATAAAAAAATACATCCTCTCATATGAAAGGACGTAAATTACGTGGTACCACCTTAATTCATTTAAATTGCTGCCAATTTTAAATCTCAATTAGTCTTTCCAGACTAGGTGCGGATAACGGGCACGACCGTTAACTATTCACTCATGCTTATAGTTAATACTCAGAGCCCATTTTCAATTGATTCCACACTGCCCTCTTACACCACGATAAGGACTCTCTAATAAGGCTTCCCCAATTTACTCTACTCTTCAACGTAAATTATTGTTTATTAATTTATAATTATCTTAACAGACATTCTAATCTTGTCGATTGTTTTCTCACTTAGTTTTAATTAATCGTATAATTACTGATTGATAATTTCTAGTACTTCTTGATGAACGGTAGGATTCGCCACAACAAGTGAGCTTCCTTGTAATATAGATAATGGGCTTCCGTCAGATTGTGTACACTTCATTCCTAACGCCTCGCAAATTGCCCATCCAGCCGCAAAGTCCCAGACATGAGAATGTGGCATAACAAAAGTTGCCGCCTTACCTTCTATGACTTGCATAAATTTTAAAATGCTTGCTCCTGTCGCCCGTGAACTAAAAGCCGCTGCGTGTATTTCTTGTAAATTTAAATCATTTCGAAGTAAGTATTCATTGGATGTGAGTAAGATGCTGTCTTTTAGATGAGAGACATCCATTGGTTTTAAGCGTCTTTCATTAACAAAGACACCTTCACCTACAATACCGTAAATTAATTTATCATCCATTGGCGTATATAAATACCCAGCAATCGGATTGCCATTATAAAACAAACCAATCATTGTTCCAAAATTTTCACGTTGTTTCACATAATTCATCGTGCCATCGATGGGGTCGATGGTCCAAATGAAACCTTTCGTATCTCTAACAGTGTCCCCGAAACCTTCTTCACTAATGATACGATGTCCAGGAAATCCTGATCGAATACGCTGAACTAAATCTTTTTCTAAGAAACGGTCCATCTCTGTAACTAAATCGCGGTCAGATTCTTTGGTATCAATCCAAATATCACGTTCAAAACTATTCTTAATTATATCCCCGGCATATCTCAACCATGTAACTACTATATGATGCAGTTGATAATCAAACATCGAATTCCCTCGCTTTCATTGGCGTTCTCTTTGTCTACAAGGAAAATTATAACACAGAAAAAGGGTTGTAGTGTCGATTCTTCATTAATATACCTTTCATTCCTTGCTCCCTAATATAACTTTCGTCGATCTTTTTATTTCAACAAAGAGCTGCTATACTTGAATTAATACAATTCAGGAGGTATCACATGAATCGAAAAAATATTGAAGTATCAGGTGCAATCATTATTCAGGACAGTAAAATATTCTGTGCCCAAAGAAATAATCATGGTTCACTTCCTTTAAAATGGGAATTTCCTGGAGGAAAAGTCGAAGCAGGTGAAACGCATCATACTGCTCTCCAACGTGAATTGATTGAGGAGTTAGAAATCGAAGTTGAGATGAACGAGGATATTTACATGTCTGTTTCTCACGAGTATGACTTTGGAACGGTTCATTTAACAACCATTGTTTGCCACTTAAAAGGCGAAGTGCCATTATTAAAGGAACATCACGATTCAAAATGGCTACCAGCTGAAGAATTAAACACACTCGATTGGGCACCAGCAGACATCCCTATTATCGAAAAATTAAGTAAAGAAAATTTAGAGGACTTATGAGATGGATCCTCTAAAACAATCACTCGAACGTGCCTTTATTGATCAATCAGTGACAGGGACGCTTTACGACCCAAAATTAATTATTAATCAACCCGAAAACAAGGAATTTCTACTAACGATGTTGCAAGACGACATTGATCAATGCGAGGAGTTCTTCTTTTCAACTGCCTTTATTACTGAAAGTGGCCTCGATGCGGTTAAAGTACAGCTAGCAGATTTGCACGACAGAGGCCTATCAGGAAGACTGATTACATCAACTTATCTTTACTTTAATTCGCCAACTGTCTTTTATGAACTGCTCAAGATTCCAAATCTTGAAGTACGTATTTCTAAGAAGTCAGGCTTTCATTCAAAAGGATACTTATTCAAACATAAAGACTATCATTCCCTTATTATTGGGAGTTCAAACTTAACGATGAGTGCTCTTAAAATGAATTATGAATGGAATATTCGTCTTGCCAGCTATGACCACGGTGAAATCATCCATCAAATGAAACGTCATATGGAAGAGGAATGGGTAAGTGCTACTCCTTTAACGAAAGAATGGATTACCGACTACAATATTACTTATCAAACACAGGACACTGCAAACCGACTGTCACCTCAAGAAGTGGTGACAGATATACTTCCATCAGATATTGTTGTGCCTAATAAAATGCAAGAAAGAGCTTTACGAAGTATTCAAAATGTCCGTGATAGTGGCGAGAATCGTGCGCTCGTTATTTCAGCCACAGGGACAGGTAAAACTTATTTATCTGCATTTGATGTCTTGAATTATCAGCCAAAACGGTTCCTCTTTATCGTCCACCGAGAACAAATTTTAAATAGTGCCATGCATTCATATAAAAAGGTCTTACGAGAAGATGCGAGTCAATTCGGTATTTTCTCTGGAAACCAGAGAGATGTCGATGCAAAATATTTATTTGCGACTATTAATATGATTAGTAAACCCGAATGGCAAGAATATTTTGGGAAAGATTACTTCGATTATATTTTAATTGATGAAGTGCACCGCGCTGGGGCTAAATCCTATCAGTCGGTCATAGACTATTTTGAGCCTGACTTTTTGATGGGGATGACTGCTACCCCTGAGCGTACTGATGGGTTAAATATTTATGAAATTTTTGATTATAATATCGCTTATGAAATTCGTCTACAAGAAGCCCTCGAAGAAGATATGTTGTCTCCATTCCATTATTTTGGGGTAACTGATTATGAACACGGTGGTGAGAGTATTAATGAAACAACCGATTTGAAATATTTGGTTCACTATGAACGGGTTAATTATTTAATCGAGAAGATTAACTATTACGGCATTACAAATAGGAGTACTAAAGGTCTTATCTTTTGTAGTAGTAAAAAGGAAGCTTGGTCATTGGCGGATTCTTTTACACAGAAGGGTTATAAGAGTATTGCATTAACGGGAGAGGATAGTCAGGAGAGACGTGAGGAGGTTGTCGCTCAACTTGAAGAAGGCGTAATCCGGTATATTTTCACTGTCGATATATTTAATGAAGGAATCGATATCCCGAAAGTGAATCAAGTCATTATGTTGCGCAATACTCAATCGAGTATTGTCTTTATCCAACAACTTGGACGTGGGCTACGAAAGCATGAGTCAAAAGAATTTGTGACAATTATTGATTTCATTGGGAATTATAAAAATAATTATTTAATTCCTGTCGCACTCTCTGGGGATAATTCTGGGAATAAAAACGGTCTTAGACAAGATGTCAACGACACTCATTATATCTCTGGTCTTTCAGCAATCAATTTTGAACAGATCGCTAAAGAACGAATTTATGAATCAATTAACGCTGCTTCACTCGACTCAATGAAAGTAATTGATGAGGCTTATTACCAACTAAAGAATCGTCTTGGACGCATTCCTTTATTAACTGATTTCTATGAGCACAAAAATATCGATCCAGAAATTATCGCTAATAAATCAGGCACTTACTATGATTATCTGGTTAAGAAGAAGGAAATCGATATAGTATTACCTGATTTTTCGGTTGATATTTTAAAGTTTGTGACAAGAGAAATCGCATTAGGACAAAGATTACATGAATTAATATTAATCAACTATTTTATAGACTCTCCTGAAAGTAGTTTAGCAATGAACGAGGTCATTGGAATTTTCGAAAAACATCAATTACCAACGGATATGAACATTATAGAAAATGTGTTAAGTACACTTTCTACTGAATTTTATGTCGGGGGTTATAAGAAGACTTACCAACAAGGCGCGGTAATAACCACTCTTGATGACCGGATTGCTGCGACAGAGAGCTTTAAACGCGCTTTATCTGACCCTTTCTTCGTGACATTATTGATGGATTTGATTAAATTAGGTGCTTTAAATAATCAATCATTCGATAACGCATTACCCTTTACGGCACACCAACGATACCGTCGTCGGGATACGTTAAGAATGTTAACTTGGAAAGAGCAAATGGTCGATCAAAATATCGGAGGATATGCCAGAGATGAGACGAATAGAAATTTCGTCATCTTTATAACACTTAATAAAGGCGATAATTTCCAAGGTGCTCTTATGGCATATGAAGATAAATTAGTCGATCAAGTAACAATGCATTGGTTTACTAAATCAAAACGAACAATGCAGTCACCTGAAGTACAAATCTTATATAATGAAGTAAATGACTGGAATTTCTATGTCTTTGCCAAGAAATCAAATGATGATGATTCAAAAGAATTTTACTATTTAGGTGAGGTAAAGCCTGTTCACGAAACCATTAAACAAACACAAAAAGTAACATCTGAAGACAAACATGAAAATGTCGTTCATATGGACTTAAAATTTAAAAATCCTATTGATCATCGTTTATTTAAATATTTAACGAGTTATGAGGATTTTGTATAGAAGATAAGAAAGCCCCAGAATTAGCGATTGTTCGCTTAATTCTGGGGAATTTTTAAATTAATAGTGCATGCTGTATACCATGCTGTAATCCTCAGATAACCACTTATCTCTAGATTGATTCAAAAAATTCAGTAAATCTGACACATGATAAAAATAACTTGAATCATAATCTTGGCTACCAAAGAAAGGTCCAGGTGTAGTAGGAAGTAAAGTTTCCGCTAGTTCAAAAGGTGTTGGTTTACCTTGATCTTTCAAATGTTGAACCGCCTTCGAATCTGAATCAAACCATCTATTTTCATCCAGACTATCTGCTAGTTCCTTATATTCTTCCCAACTCGTATTAATCAACTCTAACTTCTCTATAAATTCGTCTAAGTCATCAGATGGTAATGAGATATTTTGTTGCTCTAACATTTGCTCCTCTGTAGCCATATGTTTTTCAATGTATCCAAATAATGCATTGAACTCACTGAATGTTCTTGCATTTTTATAACTATCATCTTCCTCATATCCTACCATCCATTCAAGTTGGTGTGATAAATAGTTGCTTTCCTTATCGATTTCGTTAACTTCTAGCAACTGTTGTTTCGAGTAGAATTCTTCCTTTAAAGTCCCCCATCGATTCGCCATTCTAGAATCAATGATTTGTTGGCAAATTTTTTGATGTAAGTAGTTTTCCAAGTTATCTAGATCCCAAATGTCCTTCCACTCTAGTTTTTGTTGTTTGACTGAACTTATATTCCTTAAAATTTCTGGGTTTTTCGATAACTTTAGAGACTCAAGTGTAGGGTAATCCTTTACTAACTGATCATAATGTGACCTCTTTATATCTCGCTTGATTCGTTCTTTTCTCTCATCTAAATATTGATAAGTGCTATATAACTCATCATGCTCGAAGTCTCTATCCTTTCTCTGCAAGAATAATCTGCCATATAATTCCATGATTCCACCTTCTATCTTTAATAATACATCATATACGCCATTAAATAATCGGGTGATTGCCATTTCTCTTTGCTTTCATTCAAAAATTCAACCAATCGTTCTAGATCACTGAAATAAAATTCACCATATTCTAACTCACCAAAGAACGGTCCATCCATGGTTGGAAATGTTTTTTCAGCTAACTCAAGTGGTAAATAACTCCCAATCTCGTCTAATTTTTGTTGGGCTTCTTCTGTTAACTCATCATTTTCATCCAACACCACCTTTACATCATTTAGCTCCTCACCCTTTTTGACAAAAGCTTGCAGCCCTTTATTAATTTCTTCAACAACAAGTTGCAATCTCTCAATTTGCTCCGGGTTGATTAAAACATCATCTTGATCTTCCATTTGATTTCCAGTTGCAATGTGTTTTTCAACATAGCCATGCAATGCATTAAATTTTCTAAAATAGATTTCATGATCCGCTATTTTGAATAAATCAAAATCTTTAATCTCTTTAATCTTCTCTTGAATTTCAGCCTCTAATTTTTTTAAATTCTTTTGTTGTTCACGTGTAAAGAGTGATTTCTTCCATTTTCCGGATTTATCTTTAACCTTTTTGGAAACTATCCTATGACATAATTCAGCGTGTAAAAATTTGAACTGGAGTTATGTCAAGAAAGTGGACAGTCTAACTTTGCACGTTAGTCAAATTTGCTTTGAATAGGAGTTTATTCGCGTGCCAAAAGAAATGACATCAATGATTCTTCGTGCAGTTCGATTTCACCTCG
>JACBXN010000008.1 GCA_015863215.1 Aerococcaceae bacterium DSM 111176 | reverse complement strand
CATCAAGCTGACGAGATACCATTTTATCTATCCTTGACATTAACATAACCTCCTAAAAATCATCTATTCACGACTGATTATTTAGGTGTTTTTACTTTGTCAAGCGTTTTCAACCAAAAATAAAAAAGAATAAAAAAAGCCCATCGAAATTTAATTCGATGGAACTTTCTTAACTTAATGACATTGTCCGGTTGGAGGGTCTTTTTTATATTGTTAAGTGGTAGGGGATGCAAAAAATGCATCCTTTCGAAAACTCCAAACAAAAACCCCCTCCCACAACATGCAATACGCAATGGAGTGAGAGGGGAAGTATTATTAATTTCTATTTAAACTCTTTGAAATAAGAAGTCGATGTTTGGTTAGTCATTTCACGGAATTTGTCGCGGGTTTCTTCTGGAAGAGAGCCACCGAAGTCCATAAATTCAACTAAGTCTTTAAATGCTCGGTGTGGGATCGCTAAATCATCCACTTCTTCTAAAGAGATGCCTAAATCGATCTCGTCCTCACGGCCAGCTTCTAATTTCTCAACAAAGTCAGGTTCAGTTACAAAGACAGAAGACATTCCAATCATATCAGCGTTCTCTAATGCTTCAAGTGCTTTATCAGCATTGTTAATTCCACCTGTCGCAATAACTGGGACACGTTTATTAACATGGTCGTAAACCACTTTATTAACGAGTTCGCCTTCATGCTCACCAGCACGAACAGTATTCTTATAAATATCACGGCCCCAAGAAGCAATCGCATAGTAACCAATATTAGATACTTCCATCATCATGTCGAAGTATTTATTGAAATCGTCAACAGTATAACCAACCTCTTGACCACGCGTTTCTTCAGGCGTACCTCTAAAACCTAGAATAAAATCTTTTGCGCCTTCTTCATCAATTACTCTTTGAACGGCGGCCATAATTTCAACACCAAATCGAGCACGGTTCTCTAAAGATTGCGGACCATATTCGTCGGTACGCTCGTTTGAGAATGGTGAAAAGAATTGTTGCGGCAATAACCTTTGAGCGTTTGAAATCTCAACGCCATCGAAACCAGCTTTAATTGCTCGGCGAGTAGCTTCGGCATATTGTTCGATAACATGTTCGATTTTACGTTTAGACATCTCTAATACCGAATGTTCAACCGGTGTGTTTAAATGCATTTCACTGGGACCATAAACGACACCATAATCTTTGAGCGAAATTTTTGAAAAGCGTCCCGCGTGCGCTAATTGTAAGATGGCTTTAGCGCCGTCTTTTTTCATCGCTTCAGCTAATTTACTTAAGCCATAAATAAATCGGTCATCACGGACACTCGGTCCATATTCAAATAATTGACCATAATCTTCGATATAAGCAGCGGTTGTAATTTGTAATGGCGCAGTTTTTCCGCGGCGTGCTGCGTAATTTGTCTCTTCCTCCGTTACAAAACCTTCAAGAGACGAAGCATTTGTCGTAATCGGATTTAAGGAAAAGCGGTTCGCTAATGTTTGTCCATTGGGAAAAGTAATCGGTTCAAATAGTGGGGCGTATTTTGGATTGTATTTTGCATTTGATGAAGTCATCGGTAAACCTCCTAATAAATTTAATCATAACCTAACTATACCACAAAAGCTGATTTAACGTGGATTAAAGGCTGTAGGAACACAATCCATTTGCTAGTCAAAAATCAGGTTATCTGATAAACTAATTACAAGAGAATTAGAAGAGAAAAGGAGCGATTATAATGACAAAAAGAGCAAATTATTTATTCGCAGAACAAAAAGATGGACTTGTTGTATTATCAATGACCCCTGAATTACAAGATGATGTTGGAACTGTTGGATTTGTAGAGTTTACGACAGAATCTGAGTTAGAGGTTGATTCAGCAATCGCAACACTTGAAGCTTCTAAAACGGTTTTAGAAATCCCTTCACCGTTAGTTGGTAAAGTTGTTGAAGTGAACGAAGCAGCAGTTAAAACACCTAAATTACTAAATTCAGCTGATGCAAATGAAAACTGGTTAGTTAAATTAGGTGACGTTGATCAAGCAGCATTCGACGCTTTAGAAGAAGCTTAATACAATTAAATCCAATTAGGGATTATAGCGCCTAGTTATAATCCTTTTTATTTTACAAAAGGAGACGAATATGACAGCAGAAACTGAGTCATTAGCGCATCAATTAGATCAATTAATCGAATTTTTAGCCGAAGAAAATAGCGAATCAAACGCAAGATTTTCCGATTATCCAAGAGAAACAGTCGAAGAGAAATTTGAATTATATCGTGCCTATGTTAATGTGCGGAAACCTCAATCGGTCAGTGAAGAATTCTTAATAACAGAGGCAGACGTCTTATCAAAATTAATGACAACAAAAGAATTCACCAGCCTCGAAGACCTTGAACCCCTACAGCCACAATTATTTTTATGGCAGGGCGATATTACCACACTTAAAGTAGATGCGATTGTCAATGCAGCCAACAGTGAATTTATCGGTTGTCAAATTCCTAACCATAACTGTATCGATAATGCGATTCATACTTGGTCGGGTGTTGAATTGCGACTCGCTTGCCACAACATTATTGAACGTCAAGGAAATAACGAACCGGTCGGTAAAGCAAAAATCACACCTGCCTTTAATTTACCAAGCAAGCATGTTATTCACACAGTGGGACCTTATGTTGATACAAGAGGTGTCACTGCAATGCGTAAGGAATTACTCGCATCATCTTACCGCGAATCATTAAAAGTCGCGGATGCACACAATTTAGATTCAATCGCCTTTTGTTGTATCTCAACGGGTGAATTCAATTTCCCGAATGACCAAGCAGCCGAAGTGGCGATTCAAACAGTTCAAAAATATATAAAAGAAACTGGCTCAAATATTAATGTTATCTTCAATACTTTCAAGCCACAAGATACTGAAATTTACCAAGAAAAATTATCGAAAGCCCCAGAAGAGGCACCAACCAAACAGACTAACCAAGCGCCAACCAAAGAATGGCAAGCACTGAAAAATCAAAACAACCAACCTCAAGCTGAACAATTACACCAGTTAATTGAAGAAGCCGATGCAGTTGTTGTTGGAATTGGGGCTGGGATGTCAGCAGCGGCTGGTTTTACATATGTTGGCCCACGCTTTGATGATAATTTTCCTGACTTTATCGAGAAGTTCGGTTTCTTCGATATGTTACAAGCCTTTGTCTCTCATATTCCTGACTGGCAAGAATATTGGGCGTTTAATTCACGCTTTACATTACTGAATTATTTTGACCAACCGGTTGGCCAAGAGTACCTTGAGTTGAAAGAAATTCTAAAAGATAAAGAATACCACGTTATCACAACCAACGCGGATAATGCCTTTTATGCAGCAGAATATGACCGTGACCAAGTTTTCTATTGCCAGGGTGAATATGGGCTATGGCAATGCGAGAATTTCTGTCATCAAGAAACCTATCAAGACGAAGCACTGATTCGCCAAATGGTTGAAGAGCAAGAGAACATGAAGGTACCTGAGGAATTAATTCCAATGTGTCCAAAATGCGGTGCTCACTTGGAAGTCAACAAGCGTGACGCGGTCAAAGGCATGGTCGAAGATGCATATTGGCACGAACAAGAAAATCGCTACCATACTTTCCTAGAAGAGCATCAAGGGGAAAAAGTGTTGTTTTTAGAAATTGGTGTTGGTAACACGACGCCACAATTTATCCGTGATCCATTCCAGGAATGGACGGGTGAAAATTCGAATGCGGTTTATGTGATGATGAACCAGAAGCCTTACCGTATTCCGCGAGAGATTCAGGGGCGTTCGGTGCGAATTAATGAGGATATTTCAGAGGTAATTTCAACAATAGTCAGTAAAGGAGCGTAATGCATGTATTTAATTGAACCAAAACGTAATGGTGAGTGGGTTTATGATCAAGGGACATTAATGGCGATTCAGGCTTATGCTAGAGATAATATTTTCCTTGATGAGAGTATTGTTTTCCCGTATATGCCAAGTCCGTCGGTGCAAATTGGTTTATTCCAAAATGCCTATGAGGAAGTGAACCAACCTTATATGGACGAAAAGAATATTGGTTTAGTGCGTCGTGAAACAGGTGGCGGGGCAATCTATTTAGATGATCAAAATATGAGTTATTGTTTCTTATATAATACGGATAAAGATAGTGATATTTATGGTAACTACGGTAAATTATATCAACCAGTAATCAACGCTTTGGAGAAATTAGGCGTTGAGGGATTAGAACAAAAAGGGCGCAATGACTTAACGATTAATGGACAGAAAATTTCTGGGGCAGCGATGACGGTGGTTAAAGGTCGTGTGTATGCAGGATTTTCGTTGTTATTAGACCCTGATTACGCAACAATGGAGCAAGTATTAAATCCAAACCAGAAAAAAATCGAGTCCCATGGTATTAAATCAGTCCGTGCACGTGTAGGTGCATTAAGAGCCGCTTTAGGTGAAGAACATAAAAATATTAATGTTTGGGAATTAACTGACTTTTTACTCAAAGAATTCCTGGAAGTGTTAGACCTAGATGATGCCAAGCGCTACGTTCTAACCGACGAGGATTGGGCAAATATTGATGCGGTTGCGAATGAAACTTACAATAATTGGGACTGGAATTACGGCCGTTTTAAGGAATTCCAATACCAAGTAAATGAACGTTTTGAAGGCGTTGGGACACTCCATATCGGTCTAACGATTAAAGAAGCGCACATCGAAGACATCCAAATTAATGGTGACTTCTTCTCTGTTGAATCAATGGCTGATATTCAAGATGCATTAACCAATGTAAAATTACGTAAAGCAGACATGATGGACGCTTTATCGGAGTTTAATTTCTCAGATTATATTTCAAAACTTTCAGCGGAAGAATTTGTAAATTATATTTTAGAAATACCTGCGAACCAGGAAGAAGGAGAGGTTTAAAATGCTTGAACTAGGTATTTTAGATTATGCTCAATTAGATGAAGGGGCAACTCCTAGGCAAGCACTACAAGGATCAGTAGAACTTGCCCAAACTGCGGAGGAACTTGGTTTCAAACGTTTTTGGGTTGCAGAACATCATAATGTTCCGGCCTTCGCATCATCGAGTCCAGAGTTACTGATGATGCAAATTTTGAATCAAACATCAACGATTCGTGTTGGGTCAGGCGGGGTAATGTTACCTCATTACGCCAGTTTGAAAGTCGCGGAAAACTTTCGTATGCTGGAAGGCTTCCATCCTGGTCGTGTTGATTTAGGCTTAGGGAATACTAAAGGAACACCTGAAGTGTATACCGCGTTGAATGAACTGAAAGAACGTTTCAAAGGGGATCAAGAAGCGATTGAAGAAATTATCGGTTTGTTAACGGATGATGTTGAAGGAGATCCTTTGCATGAAGGTATGACTGCTAATCCTAAAATTGATACAATTCCTAAAATGTGGCTACTCTCATCGAGTGTTAGGTCCGCCCGTGTAGCTGCTAAATTAGGACTGGGCTACGTATTCGGATTATTCCCATATGCCAGCAAAGACCGTTTGGAAGTAGGAATTGAAGCAAGTAAAGTTTACCGCGAAGAATTTCAGCCATCCGCTTTCTTAGACGAACCGCGTGTGATCGTTGCGCCATTCCTAGCTGTCGCTGAATCAGAGGAAGAGGGCATGGAATACGCACAAGCATTGGATTTATGGTTGCTCGGTAAAGACAACTTTGGCGAGCTCGCGCAGTTTCCTTCTATTGAAACTGCTAAGAATTACGATTACTCTGACGTAGATAAGAAGAAAATTGAAAACAACCGCATTCGCTCTGTCGTTGGTGGAATTGACTCTGTCACTGCACAGTTAAACGACATTGCAGATAAAATGGCGGCCGACGAAATCTTGCTCGTTCCTTTAATGCCGGGACTTGAGGCACGTAAAGAAGCATTGAGATTGTTGTCAAAAGCATTTAATTTAAAAGAGAATTAAGTAAAAGTATAGCAAGCAGCTAACTGGAGGGATTTAGTTAGCTGGTTTTTTTGTTGGTAGAGGGATGGGGGAAGGACAAAGTGGGGAACTGTGATTGTAGTGGGCTGATACTGTGGGGATGCATTTTTTTGCACCCTCGTTGGTGTAATTTTTAGAGGATGCACAAGTAATGCATCCAAATATTTTTTGAATGGAGAGGATGCATTTTTTTGCATCCTTTTTAGTGTTTTCTTTAGAGTGTATTGGATTTAACTTAGTTTAACCCTATATCGGTTAAAATCAGGGTCTATATTATAGGTGATTGTTGACCAAACATCCTAGACAACTCCAAATAAACTCTAAGTCAGCCATACTTTTCAAAATGAAATAAAAAAGCGATTGGCTATTCGCCAGTCGCTTATTCAGATTTTTGATAATACTGTTCTATAAAATCAATAAAGATATTCATCGCGGGAGAAAATGTTTGATATTTTTTAGTGACGAGGAAAATGTCTAAAGAGAGTGCTGGTTCGATGGGGACAAAAGTTATATTACGGCCGTTGGTGTTAACTAGATTGTCTAGGGAAAGGACGTACCCCATTTTCTGTTCAACCATGAAAATGGCATTATAAATTAAGTTATAAGTGGCACGAATATTGAGTGTTTCATAATTAAGACCTAAATCACGGAAAGCTTGGTTTCCAGTAAATACCTGATTTGAAATAATGAGCGGAAGTTCTTTGAGTTGTTCTATGTGAATTGAATTTTGGCTGGCCAGTTCACTATCATTAGGAACAAGTAAACCATAGGTGTCATGTCGGTGCAAATTAAGATATTGATACCTATCTTCTTTGTAAGGTCCGATTAATAGCCCCATATCAACCAGTCCTTTATCAAGCATCTCGGTGACTGCATTAGCGTCCCCGCTATGTGTATGGATTTTAATGTCAGGGTGTTTACTTTGAACCTGTGAGAAAACATGAATCAGTTCATTCATCGCGACAGTTTCTCCGCAACCAATGCGGATATCACCCGCAACAGTGGTTTCATTCGACCGCAAATTTGATTCAGTTGAATCAATGAGTGTCATGATTTCTTGTGCGCGATCCTTTAAATATTTTCCCTCTTCAGTTAATGTGAGTTGTTTACCACCCCGGTGGTATAAAGGTTTGCCAATTTGCTCCTCTAAATTCATCATTTGTTTAGACAAAGTCGACTGTGATATAAATAAAGAATCAGCAGCTTTTGTAATATTTAATTCTCGTGCCACCGCTAAAAAGTAGCGTAACAAACGTGTTTCTAACATGAATTGGCCCCCTTGACTTTTCTATTATTATATCATTAATTATTCCTTTAAACGATGATACTAAATTGTTAATAACTATTGGTAATCTGTTTTTAAAAATAATAAGATAAAGATAGTAAACATGGAGGAGAATCAGATATGAAGATGAATGTTGAGATTAATAATCATAATTTAACGGTTGAACTACTGCAGAATACTTCAGCTCAAAGTCTAGTTAATCTGCTCCAAGATGGAAGATTATGGTAACATGGAAAAGGTGGGGGATTTAGGTCAGCAGTTAGAGCGAAATGACAAACATATCACCACTCAACCAGGAGATGTTATTTTATATCAAGGTCATTTTTTAGTAATTTATTACCGACCAAATACTTGGAATTTTACTAAAATCGGAGAGGTTATCGATTTAGATGCAACCGAATTAAGAACAGCGTTAGGACAAGGCGACATGACTGTTACACTGACTTTAGCAGAATAAAATATGAAATAAAGAAAGGTTTTGATTTAATGACAAGTTATGACAAAACATTAAAATTAGCCAACGATTTACAAATTCCAGTTTTAGGATTAGGTGTCTGGAAAATAGCAGATGAAGATGTTGAAGCAGCAGTATTAGCAGCGATTGATGCGGGTTACCGTCACATTGACACTGCTCAAGCTTATCGAAATGAAAAAGGGGTAGGACGAGCAATTAAAGCAACGGATGTTGACCGTAGTGAATTATATATCACAACAAAACTATCAGGTGACATTAAAGAGTACGAAACAGCAGTTGCGGCGATTGATAAATCTTTATCTGACTTAGATTTAGACTACATTGATCTGATGTTGATTCATTCACCACAACCTTGGGTGAATTTCAGAGAAGAAGGAAATTATGATCAAGGCAATTTAGAAGCATGGCGTGCATTAGAAGAAGCGCATCAAGCAGGTAAAATTAAAGCAATTGGTGTTTCTAATTTTGAGAAGTCGGATATTGAAAACTTAATCAATAATGGAACAGTTAAACCGATGGTAAACCAAATACTTGCTCATATTTCAAATACTCCCTTTGATATAATCGAATATTGTGAATCTGAAGGAATCATTGTTGAAGCGTATTCTCCAAATGGTCACGGTGAAATTTTAAATAAGGCTGAAATAGTAGCGATGGCTGAAAAGTATCAAGTATCACCCGCACAATTAGCGATCCGCTACTGTATTGAACTAGGGTTCGTTGTATTACCAAAATCAGGTAACCCTGACCATATTGTAGAAAATGGACAAGTTGATTTCGAAATCTCAGCTGAAGATATGGAAACACTAAAACGAATAGAGCGTGTAACCGATTATGAATCAAATGAATTAGTCTTTGCTCGTCCGCGTCAACAATAAGAAAAAGTGCAAGTTCAATAAAGCTAAGGATGCAAAATCGCATAAAATCACTGTTATTTATAGTGATTTTATGCGATTTTGTTAAGTTCATTTTTTCCTGATAATGACAAAACCAGATGGCTTGCAGTTAGCGCTACTTGTCATCTGGCATTTATAATAGTTATTAATTTTGTTCAATCTGTTTAATCACTTTAGCAGGAACTCCACCTGCGATACTATATGGTGGAACATCTTTAGTAACAACCGCGCCGGCTGCGAGTATTGAACCTTGACCAATCGTCACGCCGTTAGTTATTGTGACATTTGAACCAATCCAAACATCATCTTCAATAACGATAGGAGCAGGGTGTAAAATGCCACGTTTATTAGGGTGAACATCATGATCGAGTGTGGCAAGTACTGTTTGATGACCGATTAAGACATTGTTACCAATGGTTACGCCACCTTGATCTTGAATATGAACATTTGCATTTATGAAGACATTCTCTCCGATTGTAGTATTTTTACCAAAATCCATATAAAAAGGTTGCCAAATGGTAGTTGAAGAGGGGAGTCCATTAGGGAGTAATTTGCTGACATATTGATTCATTTCAGTGTCGCTTAAATATTTTCCTCTATTAATTTGTCCTAAATACTGGCGAGTTTCAGCACTCACTTGGTTCATATATACGATTAAATCAGTATCTGGAACTAATGGATTACCTGAATTTAAATGGTTTAATAATTCTTCTAACATCTTTATTCTCCTATCATTTATTTTCTTTTACTGACAAATCAAGTATATCTGAAAAACATTGGCATGCCCAATGGTTGATAATCATATCAACTAATAACTTGAAGGAATGGATGAAGGTGATTACTATTCTGATTAGCGATAGATAATGATGGTAAATAACCATTAGCTATGGAACACTTTCCAATATACAATGTTAATAGAGACGTGTCAGATTTTAAGTTTATACGAGGAGGAAAATACATGACGAAGCCTTTTGTTGTTATTCATACACATACTTCTTTGGACGGGAAAATTAAAACGGTGAAGAGTCCGCGCTTTAAAACGACGAGTCAGCAGTATCAAGATATTGCACTGACGCCGGATGCGCAATTTTATGATATTGATGGCTATTTAAACGGTCGTACGACGAGTGAAGATAATAATGAGATGCAAGCATTGGATTTAGATGAGTCAGTTGAGGTACCGGAAGGGGATTTTGTCGCACAAGGAAATGCGGATATGTATTATGTTTCGATTGATCGCCGCGGTGTGTTGGGGTGGACGACAAATACCATCCATTACGGAAATCGCCCAGCGCATATTATAGAAGTGTTAAGTGAAAAAGCGACTAATGGATACAAAGCATTCTTGCGAGAAATAGAGATCTCATATATTGTGGCTGGTTCAGAGGAATTGGATAATGTACTTATCTTAAATAAGTTGCAAAGTTTATTTGGGATGAACCGTATTATGATTGGTGGCGGTGGCGTTTTAAACTGGTCATTCCTACAAGCGGGTCTAGTTGATGAAGTATCAATTGTGATGGGCCCCTTTGCGGATGGTGACCCTGAAAATCCGAGTCTATTTTCTGCATCAGAACCATTCTCAACGCCTGAAGCAATTACATTCGATTTGATTGATGCCAAGCCCATAGAGGATTCAGCTGTCTGGCTGAGATATCGTCCGTTGACTAATTAAAAAGTATAGTTGTTAAGTGATTATGTTTGAAAGTAGCTGACTGCTGGTATGCGGTTGGCTGCTTTTTTGATTTGGGTGGAGATATAATGAGTGTTCTAATGGAGGTTTGAAATGAAAAAGGTTTCCTATCTGCGTGCGTACAAATATAATGCTAAAAAGTTATTAACTATTTACGGAACAGGTTTTGCGTACAAACTAACCGTAAAAAGGCCGAAAGTATTTACGCAATTGCGGGACCTATTCAACTGAATCCCCATTTTGTAGAAGAAGTTGAATGATCCACAGTAATCCATTCAACTAGAACCCAATTTTGAAGGCGTAGTTGAACGATCCACAGTAATCCATTCAACTAGAACCCAATTTTGAAGGTTTAGTTGAACGATCCACAGTAATCCATTCAACTAGAACCCAATTTTGAAGGCGAAGTTGAACGATCCACAGTAATCCATTCAACTAGAACCCAATTTTGAAGGTTTAGTTGAACGATCCCCAGTCATCCATTCAACTAGAACCCAATTTTGAAGGCGTAGTTGAACGATCCCCAGTCATCCATTCAACTAGAACCCAATTTTGAAGGTTTAGTTGAACGAAACACAGTATTCCATTCAACTAAATCCCTCAAATGCGCGAGTAGTTGAACGCTAACCCAAAATTCCACTACACACAAAAACAAGCAACCAGCCTTCTTCAACTGGTTGCTTGTTTCCCTCACATTACTTCAAATACCCTGAAATAATGTTATTAAATGTTGGGATAAATTCTAAATAGTCATCGACTTCAATAAACTCATTGAGTTGGTGGGCTAGATTTACGTCACCTGGTCCATAGATTGCAACGTCCATCTCTTTGTTACGGCGTTGGAATTGAGCAGTGTCGGTTGTACCGGGTAGTGCTATAACCTCAATGTCGGATTGGTGAGAAACGTCATGTATCACTTGGATCAATTCAGAATGAGGGTTAGAAGTAACTACGGGCATATCTGCCAGAATTTCAAATTCTATTTTGTGTCCAGTGCTGTTCCCATTAAAAGTTTTGACGCATTCTTGGATTAACCTTGTTAAGTCGTCATTATTAAACTCCGGGATGGTCCGGGCGTTTGCTTTATATTCCGCATATTCAGGGATGGAATTAATTTGCTCACCACCCTGAATTAAAGTAATCGAATGGACGGGTTTACCTAATTTGTCGTTAGATACATCCAATGCAATGTCTAACTTTTCTTGCAGTAGGACCATGAAGTCGCGCAAATGTTGAATCGCATTTTGTCCCTTGTGTGGGGTAGACGAATGGGTTGCCACGCCGTGTGAGCTAATTCGGTAATTATAAGAACCACCGTGCATATGTAAGATGCGGTTGTTGAATGGTTCGGCGACTAAGATGCCATTTAGGTCATCCGCGTAACCCAAATCAGATAATTGACGTGCTCCCATTTCTCCCGTCTCTTCACCAAGAGTTGCCATAAAGCGAATGGTCCCATTGAAATTTTGTTGCTCATGAGCATGGATAAAGGCAATAATCAATGCAGCTAATCCACCCTTCATATCAGAGGTGCCACGACCATACATTTTACCGTCAACAATTTCTGCACCATAAGGGTCATGATCCCATAAATCAACATTTCCTGCTTTGACGACATCAGTATGACCCGATAAACCGAGTACTTTATCAGAACTGCCGTGACTAATTTCAGCCACTAGGCTGGCACGATTTCCTTCATAGTGAATAATTTCAGATGCAATATCACACTCGTTCAGTAAATTTTGAATGTATTCGGCAACTTGTAATTCGAAGTCATTCTCTGACTGGATACGAATCAGATCCTGTAAAATACTCACAGCCCGCTCATTACTAATCATTTAATCTCCTCTTTCCGTCCTTAGTAATCTAATTATATAACACCTTTAAGTGCAGACAAAATTTTAAAAGTAAGGAAGCCGAAATTAATTCAGCCTACCAAACCTCCACACAAAAAGAAGGGCGCTTCCGCGCCCTCCAGATATTCAAATATCTATTTCAATCTACAACTACTTCTCAAACAAACTTTCACCATTAGTTTCAATCACATTTTGATACCAAGCGAATGAGTCTTTCTTGTATCGAGCGAAACTACCAGTTCCGTCATCATTACGGTCAACATAGATGAAGCCGTATCGCTTGCTCATTTGAGCAGTAGACATTGAGACTAAGTCAATTGGTCCCCAAGATGTGTAACCCATAACGTCAACACCGTCTTGAATCGCTTCACCGACTTGAACTAAATGTTCACTCATATATTGGATACGGTAGTCGTCGTGAACCGTCAACTCACCATTTTCTCCCTCAACTAATTCGTCCTTAGCACCCAATCCATTTTCAACGATGAAGAGAGGTAATTGATATTTGTCCCAGAATTGGTTTAATACGATACGTAAACCTTCAGGGTCAATTTGCCAGCCCCATTCAGAGGCTTTTAAATATGGATTTTTAACACCGGCAAAAACATTACCCTGACCAGAATCATATTCTTCAGGATTTGCAGCTGTTGCTAAGCTGACATAGTAAGAGAATGAAATGAAATCAACCGTATGTTCTTTTAACATCTCTGCGTCGCCTTCACCAAATTCAATTTCAACACCCATTTCACGTAATTTACGTTTTAAGTATCCTGGATATTCACCGCGTACGTGAATATCTGTGAATGCATTGTTGTTGTTTTCTGCATCTCTCACTGCTAAAACATCTTTAGGATTTGGTGTCATCGGGTAGAATGGCATTGCGAGTACCATACAACCTACTTGAGCATCCGAATTAATTTCATGAATGATCTTTGTTGCACTTGCAGAAGCGACTAGTTGATGATGCGCCGCTTGCCATAATTGACCTTCCGATAATTCTTCTTTTGGTGTGAAAATGGCACTATTTTGTGGTGCAGATAAAATTGCATTTACTTCGTTAAAAGTAAGCCAATATTTCACTTTGTCCTTATAACGCTTCGCAACAGTTTCGACGTAGCGCTCAAAGAACCCGATAACTTCGCGGTTTAACCAACCATCATATTGATGTGCTAAATTTAATGGTGGTTCATAATGTGATAGGGTAACAAGTGGTTCGATATTGTATTTAGCTAATTCGTCAAAGACATTATCGTAAAACTGTAAACCTTCCTCATTTGGCTCTAAATCATCCCCATTTGGGAAAATTCTTGACCAGCCAATTGAGATACGTAATACTTTGAAGCCCATTTCAGCAAATAATTTGATATCTTCTTTATAATTATCATAAAATTTGATGGCGTCTAGTTTTAAATTATCCGGTGTTGGAGCATCAACAGGTGGTGTCATTAAACCATCAGGCATTACATCATGAACGCTTAGCCCTTTACCGCCTTCGTTGTATGCCCCTTCAATTTGATTGGCAGCTGTTGCACCGCCCCAAAGAAAATCTTTTGGAAAAATTGTCTCAGTCATTAATTGGTTCCTCCTATTTCGTTGGCAAATTTGAATTATTTGAAGTTATCAACGGCTAAATTTTCACCATTTGTTTCAATTACTTTTTGATACCAGTGGAAAGAATCTTTCTTATAACGTTTTAGACTACCATTACCTTGGTCGTCGCGGTCAACGTAGATGTAACCATAACGTTTAGACATTTCACCCGTAGATGCGGATACAAGGTCAATACAACCCCAAGATGTGTAGCCCAGAACAGGAATACCATCTTCTTCAACAGCAAGTTTTAATTGTTCAATGTGGTCACGTAAATAAGAAATGCGGTAGTCATCATGAACAGTACCATCATCTTCTAATTTATCACTCGTACCTAAACCATTTTCAACTACGAATAATGGTTTTTGATAACGATCCCACAATGAATTCATTGTTGTTCTGAAACCAATTGGGTCAATTGCCCAACCCCATTCAGATTGTTCTAAGTAAGGATTCTTAACTCCTACAAAGGCATTCCCAGTCATTTCTTCGCCTTCTTCAAGTTCCGCTTTTGAAACGCGCGTTGAATAGTATGAGAATGAGATATAATCGACTGTATTGTCTTTCAGTACTTGTTTATCTTCTTCAGTGATACCAATGTCAATACCTTCACGGTCTAACATATTTGTTACCCAGCGTGGGTATTCGCCGCGTGATTGTACGTCGATAAAGAAGAAGTTTTCTTGATTATCTTGTTGAGCTTTTCGAGCATCTTTCGGGTCAGCGCTGTATGCATAATAGTCACCAGCGGCAACCATACAACCCATTTGTGCATCAGGGTCAAGTTCTTTTAAGACAGCCGTTGCTTTTGCGGATGCAACTAATTCGTGGTGAGCTGCTTGATATTCGATTTCCGTTTTATTTTCGCCTTCTTCGAAGTAAATTCCAGCTCCCATAAATGGTAAATGGAAGAGCATATTGATTTCATTGAAAGAGATCCAATATTTTACTTTTCCATTGAAACGGTTGAATAATGCTGTTGCGTATTTAACATATAAATCAATCATTTCACGTGATTTCCAAGAACCTAATTCATCAATTAAAGTTTTAGGAACGTCAAAGTGATTGATTGTCACAATGGGTTCAATATTATGTTTTAATAGTTCATCAATAACATCTTCATAAAATTTTAACCCAGCTTCATTTGGTTCATCTTCAAATCCAGTTGGGAAAACACGAGACCATGCTATTGAGAAACGGTATGCTTTATAGCCCATTTCAGCAAATAGGGCGATGTCTTCTTTATAATTACCATAAAAGTCAATCGCTTCATGAGAAGGGTAGTAAGCACCTTCCGCTACCTCACCGTAATGCATCAGTCCTTGCATAATAGCAGGGCGGTCAGCACCGTGAGGGATAAGGTCAACCGAAGTTAACCCTTTACCACCCTCAAGGTAGCCACCTTCAACTTGGTTTGCGGCTGTAGCGCCACCCCATAAAAAGTCTTTTTGCATAATAATCCTCCTTGTATTGTATTTGCTTTCATTTTAACAATAATAATTGGGTTTACCTAATGATTACTGTTTACCTAAAGTTGTTAATAAGTAATCGCCTTGTCCCAATGTTTGTTGGTCAGTAATTAAAACATCTTCAAAGTCATTTGTGTTTGTGACAATAACAGGTGTATGAATAGAGTAACCAGCTTCAGTGATTAAATCGATATCAAAACGAATTAATTCTTGTCCAGCTTCTACTGTGTCTCCAGTTTCAACTAAAGCTTCGAAGCCACGTCCTTCTAATTCAACAGTATCTAAACCAATATGAATTAAAATTTCAGTACCCGAACCGGTTGTTAAGCCAATTGCATGACCTGTTGGGAAAATAGTTGTTACACTTGCGTTAGCAGGGGCATAAACGACACCTTCACTTGGAATAATACCAACACCATTCCCCATAGCACCTGAAGAAAAGACTGGGTCATCTACTTGATCGAGTGCAATAATTTCACCTTTAATAGGTGTTGCGATAATATCTTTTTGAGCAGTTGCAGTCGATGTTGTATTGGTATTTTCTTCAGCAACCACCGGCGTTACAGTTTGATCATCTGCCTCGCCACCACCTTCGGTTATAACCGCTTCTTCATCTTGGATATTCGGTACGCCAACAATTAAAGTAAAGACAAAACCAAGTACCGTCAATGCGATAAATGAAATAATACGGTGCCAAATATTCATTGGGTTAGCACCTGTCGCATCGATATAATTAGGAATTGCGAAAATACCTAAACCACCCGCACCATATTGAACTAAATTAACAATCCCGTTGTATACACCCACGATGATATTGGCCGCTATTGTTGCACCAAATACCTTTCTCATTGGTAACATTAAACCGTAGATAGCGGGTTCAGTTACACCAAATAATGCAGGCAGGGCAGAACCAGCTGCGATTGAACGTGTTTTATCTTCGCGAGATTTCCACCAAATAGCTAGTATTGCACCAAATACTGGGAATGTTGATCCCGCAACAGCTGCGAAAATTGGTGAAGCGAAGTTTGTTGCTGGATTGGCTGCTTCCATAAATGCCAATGGTAAAATACCCCAATGTAAACCAAAGATAACGAGAATTTGCCATGCAGATTGTAAAATAACATGGAATAAGATTGGACTAAAATTTTGAATCCATGAGAAGAAAGCACCAATTAAGTTTGCTCCCCACGTTGAAACGGGACCAATGACTAATAGAGATAAGGTACCACCAATTAACAGAGTCATAACAGGTGTAAAGAAACTGGTAATAATTTGTGGCATCCAACTCTTAACCCATTTTTCAACTTTTGCTGAGAACCAAATTGCGACAATTGCCGGAATTACTGATGAGTAGTAATTTCCTGCCGGCGGTAAAATAATTGGAATACCTAAAAATGTATTAAAAATTTCTGAAGCAAAAGGCGTTCCGCTAAATAAGGTATAGAGTAACTCACCCTCTTGAAGAGTGCCTAATGTAGGATATAGTAGAACACTACCAACTGCGATCGCAGTATATGTATTCATCTTAAAGCGTTGAGCACTTGTAATAATTAATGCGATTGGTAAGAGTTGGAAGAATCCGTCTCCTAAAATAGTCATGACTTGCATGAAGCCACTTGTTGGGTCAACTCCAGCAACTGTTAAGAGTGAAGTAAGTCCCTTAATAATACCGGCTGCAGTTAAAGCACCGAGTATCGGTTGGAATAAACCAGTTAATGTATCAATAAATTTATCAAGAGGAGAACGGTCGTCATCTTCTGGTGCGATAGATGATGTATGCCCCTCTCCAATATTTGATACTTCAGTAATTGCTTCATAAACAGCAGAAACTTCATTACCAATTACGACTTGATATTGGCCACTTGCCTCAACAACCGTTACAACCCCATCACGTTTCTTTAAGTACTCAGTATCCGCTTTAGAACTATCCTTTAAATTAAAGCGTAAACGCGTAATACAATGACGTAAACCATCGACATTTTCCTCACCACCGACACGTTCAATTATGTCGCGGGCTAATTCTTTATTTTTTTCATTTGCCATAATAAATCCTCTTTTCTTTCAATAATTGAATCAATAAATAGTATAATAAGTGCTGATATAACAGGATTAAGTATTTCACACCTCCTAATAATGAATGGGATTGTTTGTTAAGTGTTATTGCGCTTCGCGCATCGAGCGATTAATATGAATTGTTAAATAAATCATTTCTTCAGTACTAATCGTATACTGATAACTTGATGTGATGAAAGCCTGTATTTTTTCACTTGCTTTAAATGCAACGGGATAATTCGACCGAACTTGTTCGAACAGAAAATCATCTGATTCATCATTTTGTAAATGACCGTTTAAAATCCGTTCCGCAAAATATTCTAAATGAGTGGTAAAACGGTGAAAGGCATTCGATGATTGGTCAAATGGTCGGCCATAATGTAATTCAACAATTGATATAATAGATTCAATAAGTTGAACTGATCGCATCGTTTCCTCAACAAGATTATTTTCTCTCAAAGCTGTTATAAAGTGAATTGCAACAGATGTCGCTTCGGACTCATCTAATTGAGTATTGAAATGGTCATTAATATAGTCAACCGCTTTAAGTCCCGCTTGATATTCTTCAGGATATAAGCGTCTGATTTGCCAAGTCAATGGATTCTTGACGATTAAGTTTTCACGGTTGCGTTCAATCGCGAAATGAATATGATCACCCAGTGTAAAGAGTAGGCTAGTTGGAAATTCTGTTTCGAGTAAATTTTCACCCATTTGAATCACATTACTGACCACTTCGATTTCATCTTGATTTAAAGTCTGTAAGATCGCATTAAAATCTTGATTGGAATCTTGTAGGACAAATGTTTTCTCAATTTTAGAAGGGGGGATGATTTGACCGACTTTCGCTTGAAAAGCCAGTCCACTTCCCATAACAACAAATTGATTCCCGTCATCGTCTCGAACTTGTGCCACATTGTTATTAATAATTTTTTCCAGATACAGTATATTCAGCTCCAATAAAAAAGACCTAAATAAAGAATGCACAGTTATCCCTTGCAAACTTTATTTAGGTCTTGCCTGATTTAACAGTAACAATCCATATTTTGGCTCAATTATAGCACGTGGAAAAATAATTGTAAAGGGTTCCAAGAATTGAAAACATACTTTTCAAATAATAAAGAAAAAACAAGCAGATTTAAAATCTCTGCTTGTTTGTCATATCATTATTTAGCCAATGCGTTCACGATTGCTTCATTAAATTGTGGGATATCGTCTGGTGTACGACTTGAAATCAACCCACTTGGATCAATTACGACCGCTTGGTCAATGAAGTTACCGCCCGCATTTTCAACATCGACACGAACTTGTTTAACCGATGTTAAATCCTTCCCTCTAATTACATCGGCGTTAACCAGTAATTGAGGGGCATGGCAGATTGAGAAAATTGGCTGCTCCTTCTGGGCAAAATAGCGAACGAACTCTAATATATCATCATTTGCTCTCAATTTGTCAGGTGAATAGCCACCTGGAATTAATAGCGCATCATAATCTTCCGGTTTCACATCTTCAATACTATGTTCAACTGTTACTTTCGCTTCGCCTCGCTTACCAACCACTTCTTCGCCAGCCTTCAGTCCAATCGTAATTACCTCATGCCCTGCAGCCTCCAAAGCCTCTTTAGGAGAAGTAAATTCAACATCTTCAAACCAATTAGTTATCACCGTTGCAACTTTTGCCATCTTACATTCCTCCTTAGTACTTAATTTAAGTGTAACAAAAACGACAAAGCCACTTCAATGGAAGTGCTTATATAAGGAAGATTAGTGGAAAGTATGGTGCCTGGAGTAATGAATAACTCCGATCATAGTGCGGATTCAAAGGATTAAATTAGCCAAATATTCTGTTTGTTATGATTTGTTATTTGTTTCAAATATTCTCTCTAAACAACCAACAGTTCGTTGGTTGTTACCAAGCTTAGACGCAAACAACCATCAGTTCAGCAGATTTTGATGGTTGTTTCTGTATTAATTTTCAAACAACTAACACTTTGTTACTTGTTTCTGAATAATTAAGTAAACAACCAACTTTTAAGCCAAATCCATTATTCTACCATACTTTTAGAATGGTTATCCTTTAAATACATTTGATTGAATATATCCAGGGTGGTAAAATTAAGAACATAATACTAAAAATCATTCTTAATTTATAATCGGGAGGAAATTCTTTGGATAAATGGATGAGTAATTATATAGAAAGAATTAATAGTACAGGAAGTCGATCGCGCGTTGGTGTCACAACGAGTGTGATTGGATTACTGTCGAACTTTGTATTGTTTCTCATAAAACTGTTTGCTGGGATTCTATCGGGCAGTGTTTCTATTATTACAGATAGTATGAATAATCTAGGGGATTCAGCCTCGTCATTATTAGCACTCTTTGGATTTCATTTAGCTGCAAAGCCAGCTGATAAGGAGCATCCTTATGGGCATGAGCGTTTTGAATATATTAGTGGATTACTTATTGCGGTGATCATTATTTTTGTTGGATTCCAATTTCTCCTTACTTCTGTTGAACAAATCCTTAATCCTACATCGATAGATGCTTCAAGTTTAGTTACGGTGCTACTTGTTGTTTCAATTATCGCAAAATTAATTCAAGGAAGATTTTACCAAATCGCATCGAATATCATTAACTCTAATACATTGGAAAGTGTAGCCAAAGATAGTTTTAATGATACTTGGATCACTATCTTAGTCTTAATTTCAGCAATAATCGAGAGTATCAGTGGTTGGTATATTGATGGTTATGTAGGTGCTTTATTATCTCTTTGGATTATCTATGGTGGTATTCAAGCGATCCTTGAATCATTTGATGATTTATTAGGATCAAGGCCATCGGACGAAGAATTACTTCAAATGAAAGAATTGCTCGATCAGTATGATGAAATTGTGGGCTACCATGATCTTCTCGTCCATAATTATGGCCCGAATCAAACCTTTGCGACCATTCATATTGAAATCGATGATAGCTGGAATCTTGTAAAGTCGCATCGATTAATCGACCAAATTGAAGACGACTTTGCAAATCAACTCGGTGTAGAATTAGTCTGTCATGTGGATCCAATCGCTATTCAAAGCGAAAGGGATACCGCAATTCAACGACAAGTGAAAGCAATCATCAAATCAATCAATGAGGAGTTAAGCTTCCATGATTTTCAAATAGAGCTGATTGACCTACAACCGACTATCTTATTTGATTTAGTTGTACCTAGTCATTTCACTCAAACTAATCAAGAGCTGTCAGATAAAATAACGACAAAAATTCATGAGAAAATCGGACAAAATTATACCGTGAGTATGGTTGTTGACCGACACGATCTGTTGGAAGAGTTATAAACATTCAATGAAAAAGGAGCAGAATATGTCTATCACAGTTAATATCTACTATTCTGGTAAGAATGGTAACGCCAAAAAATTCGCCCAAGAAATGCATGAAAAGGGCATTGTTGATCGAATACGACAATCTCCTGGTAATCTCAAATATGAGTATTTCCTTCCATTAGAAGACGCGGAAACAATTTTACTCATCGATACCTGGACAGAACAAAGTGCCATAGACACTCACCATCAGTCTCCAATGATGGATGAAATTATTGAATTACGAGAAAAATATGATCTAACTATGAAGGTAGAACGATTCATTTCTGATGAAGAGGGCATCCCTGAATCAGATAAAGCATTTATAAAAGAGTAAGCACTATACTCCCGCCCATTTCAATTTACTTTGGAATGGGTGGGAGTTTTTTTGATGCGAAAATTCTTAGACAGTTCATTAACTTTCATACAACTTTGATACAACAGAGATGAATCTATTTCCTTCTATAACACCATAAAAAAACACAATTTGAATTATTTTTCACAAACTTTAAAATAGAACAGTCTTTTAATGTAAGCGCTTAACACAAAATAGAAACATTGTCAAATCGCAGTTTTTGTACCATAAGTTGAATTAATAATAATCATAAGATAGTCTCGTTTGTGAATATTCTAGAAGATGTTAAGATATATTTGTAAGGGGTTACAAAACAAATTAACAAAATTTAAGAAAGGAGTCTCGTGTTTCTCGTTGCTGTTAATCACACGATAATTTTTATTTACAGAAAAAATGTAAGCGATTACTATCGTAAAAGAAAGGATATATAATATGAACTATGATTGGATAAAAACTAGAAGCTTCTTTAATCGAAACAATACTGCGGTAATTGATCCGAATAAGAAAACTGAGTGGACTTATGAACAAATGAATATACGTGCCGAAAACCTAGCGAATTATTTACGTGACCAAGGAATCGGACAAGGCGATGTTGTTGGTTTATTCGCTCCAAATGATGTCTCAAATTTCGACTTCCTCTTTGCAGCTATTAAATTAGGAGCCGTTTATCTGCCAATGAACTGGCGCCTAAAACCACAAGAAATTGCAGGAGTAGTTGAAGACTCAGGTGTTAAAACAATTTTCTACGGAACAAACCACTTAGAGCGTTTAGTAGATATTCCACAAGAACTCATTGCATTAAATGTTGACTCTGAAGAATATGATGCCATTGTTGATCCTAGCAATCACAAGCCATTTGAAAGTGTAACAGTTGAAGATGATGACTTAGCGTCATTAATCTTTACAAGTGGAACAACAGGTAAACCAAAAGGTGTAATGTTCACTTATAAGAGTTTACACCACAATATGATCAATGAAATTATCACAGTTGGAATCACAAGTAATGACTCAACAATCGCTGGAGCGCCAATGTTCCACGTTTTAGGATATAACGACTTAGTATTACCAATGTTATTTGCCGGTGGTAAAGTAATTATCCAACGTTACTTTGACAGTGCGGAAATGAATAAATTCCAACAAACTTATAAACCATCAGTTAACGTGTTTATTCCAACAATGTACTATGGAATGTTAGTTGCTGAGAACTTTAGACCAGACCAATTCTCAGAAGCAAGGTTATTAATCCAAGGTGGATCAGCACCATTACCAGCGGTTCAAGCGAAATTTGAACAAATGGGATTAACACTTCAAAATGCTTATGGTATGACTGAAGCGCCAGTTACATTCGTTAACCCAACTGAAAATGCGAAAGTTAAGCCTATGAGTATTGGACGTCCGTTAATGTTTATTGATTACCGTGTAATTGATGAAAACAATGAAGACGTTGCAGCAGGTGAAGTGGGAGAAATTATCATCAAAGGTAAAAACGTGATGCCTGGATACTTCAATAATCCAGAAGCAAACGAAAAATCATTTATCGATGGTTATTTCAGAACGGGTGACTTAGGTCGAGTAGATGAAGATGGCGATATCTTTATTGTTAACCGTCTAAAAGAGTTAATCATTACAGGTGGAGAAAACGTATTACCATCAGAAGTAGAAGCAATTCTTTCAAAACACCCATTAGTACGACAAACCATTGTTGTTGGTTACGATAACCCTCAATTCGGTGAATCAGTATCAGCGGCTGTTGTTTTAACTGAAGATGATCCAGACTTTGAAGAGAAGTTAGATAAATATATGTTAGAAAATCTAGCAGGATATAAAACACCAAAATTATATCTTAAACTTGATGCAATCCCATTAAACTCTACAAACAAACCAGATGCATTAGAAGTGCAACGTTTAATGAATGCTAAAGCGAAGGAAATTGGACAACACGATCAATACGCATTATAGAAACAGTTGAAGTTATCATAACCATTACAAAGGCTAATTGGTTAATGAAGCGTTGAGAAGTTAAAATATAAAATGTAAACGATATCAAATTTTAAACAGAAAATGGAGGACATAACATGTCAACAAAAACAGAATTACTACAAGAGTTATTTCCTGAAGATATTTTAAAAGTATCTTCACAACTAACAGAAGGCGAAGTTAAATTCTTAAAACAATTAGACGACTTATTAGAGAGTAAATACCGTGAAGGAATCAACCAACACTGGGTTGATGCGACAGTTCCAGAGGGATTCTTTGAAGATATGGGTAAATTAAACTACTTCAGTAACCCATTATTATTTGAAGGACGCGAAGGCGCTAAAATGCCAAGTCATTTATATCAATTCTTCTTCTCATATGTATTAGCAAGATTTGACGTATCATTAGTGACTTTACTAGGTGTTCACCAAGGTTTAGGACATAACTCATTCTTATTCGGTGGTAGTAAAGAACAAGTAGCTCACTACATTCCAAAATTACAATCACATGAATTACGTACATGTTTCGCATTAACTGAACCTAACCACGGATCAGACGTTGCTGGTGGATTAGAAACAACAGCTAGACGTGACGGTGACAAATGGATCTTAAATGGTGCAAAACGTTGGATCGGTGGAGCAACTGTTGCGGACGTTATCCCAGTATATGCGGTAGATGTTGAAACTGGTAAACCTAAAGGATTTATCGTTCGTCCGGATCAAGAAGGCGTAACAATGGACGTGATCCAAAACAAAATTGCGTTACGTATCGTACCAAATGCAAATATCCAATTAAAAGATGTTGTCGTTGAGGAAGCAGACCGCTTACAAAACATTAACGGATTCAAAGATATCGCGAAGGTATTATATTCAACACGTGCTGGCGTTTCATATATGGCAACGGGTGCACTTGCAGGTGCTTTACGCGCAACAACAAAATATGTAAATGAACGTAAACAATTCGGTAAAGAAATTAGTAATTACCAATTAGTACAAGAGAAATTAGCAATGATGCAAGGTAACTTAACACACGCAATTGCATTAAACGCACAACTTGCACGTATGCAAGAGGAAGGTGACTACGATGAAGTAGCAACTTCAACAGCGAAAATGATGAACTCACTTCGTTTACGTGAATCAGTAGCAATGGGTCGTGGTTTAGCAGGTGGAAACGGTATTGTAGTCGATTACGATATCGCACGTTTCTTCTCAGATGCCGAAGCAGTTTACACTTACGAAGGAACACACGAAGTGAACGCATTAGTAATTGGACGTTCAATTACTGGAAAATCAGCCTTTGTATAAAATCATAGCCAAGCTAAGGAGAGATATGAATGAGTATTAGAAAAGCAACCGTACTCGGTGCGGGCGTAATGGGTAGCCAAATTGCCGCGTTATTAGTAAACGCAGGTTTACAAGTACAACTACTCGACATTGTAATTGACGAAAACGACAAAAATAAAATTTCAAAAGGAGCTTATGATTCTTTAACGAATCGTAAGCGACCTCAACTATTTGACCTAAACTTTGCATCAAACTTATCTTATGGAAACTTTGATGAAGATTTAGAAAACAATGATTCAGATATTTTCATTGAAGCAGTTAAAGAAGATATCAACATTAAACACGACTTATGGAAAAAAGTGGCAGCCGGAGCAAAAGAAACTGCGATCTTTGCGACAAATACATCGGGTATCCCAATCGAAATGATTGCAGAGGCCTTTGATGCAGCGGATCGTCAAAGATTCTTAGGAATGCATTTCTTCAACCCACCTCGTATTATGAAATTAGTAGAATTAATTCCTAATTCACAAACAGATCAGGCAATTATCGATCAAGTAACAGCCTTTTCAGAGGATGTACTCGGTAAAGGTGTTGTATTAGCAAATGATGTACCAGCATTCGTCGGTAACCGTATTGGAACACATACGATGAATGATATTATTGCACGTGCTGAAAATGACGGCTTATCGATTACTGAAGTAGATGCTTTAACTGGTAAAGCCATTGGTCGTCCTCGTACAGGAACATATGGTTTAGTTGACCTAGTAGGATTAGATATCGCAACAGCAGTAATTGGTGGAATGAAACGCGTTCCAGAGGAAGTGGAATTCTTCCCAGATACAGTACAAGTTAAACGTTTAATGGAAGCTGGAGCTTTAGGTAATAAAACAAAACAAGGCTTCTACAAAAAAGAAGGTAGAAAACGTTTAGTGTTTAACCCAGAGTCTGGCGAATACGTTGAACCAGAAACGCCACAATTAGAAATTTTAGCTAAATTGGGTAAAGACCTCAAAGAAAATATGGATGTCATCTTCAATGCAACAGATGAAGCTGGTAAGTTCTTATGGACAACACTGCGTAATACATTCCATTATTCCGCAGTAAATGTACCGAAAGCAACAGAAGATTACAAAAACATTGACCGTGCGATGGTATGGGGCTTCAACTGGAAACAAGGACCATTCCAATTATGGGATCTAATGGGATTTGACCGTGTTAAAGACCGTATGAAGGAAGAATTAGGTAGCTTGCCAGAGTGGATTGAAAACCGTACTGAACCATTCTATGGCGAAGGTGAAATTTTAGAGAATATTACACCAATTTCAGAATTCATTAATGAAGAAATCTGGAATACGGACGACTCGAATTTATCAGTAGCTAACGGCGATCAATTATTATTCAAATTACAATCGAAGAATAATGTCATCACCGATGGTTTCGCAACAGAATTGGAAAAAGCGATTGATACATTAGAAAACAACGACTACTCAAGTATGGTTATCTATTCAGAAGGCTACAACTTTAGTGTAGGTGCCAACCTTTACGGCATGCTTAAAGCAGTTGAAATGAATAAAGTGGATGAATTAGTTGGTCCAATGATTGATCAATTACACCGAACATTCTCAAGAATGAAATATTCAACAAAACCAATTGTAACAGCAGTTCAAGGTAAAACATTAGGTGGCGGTGCGGAATTATTACTTCACTCACCATACGTTGTAGCTGCAACTGAAACTTATGTTGGATTAGTTGAAGTAGGTGTTGGTTTAATTCCAAGTGGTGGTGGATTAGCAGAATTTGCTGACCGTGTATTACATACAAACCACAGAAACAATGACAAACAGAGTACAATGACTGAAGTTCTGATGAATGTCGGAACAGCAAGAGTTTCACAAAATGCTTATGAAGCGAGAACGTTAGGCTTCTTACGTGACCGCGATACAATCATTATGAATGCATCGAAACGTGTTGAAGTGGCATTAAACAAAGCAAAATACTTATCTCAAACAAATTATATCCCACAACCAGTTTATAAATATCTCGCTCTAGGTAGTGATTATAAAGCGCTTGTTGCAGGAGAACTTGACTCGAAACGTGTGGGTAACTTCATTAGTGACTATGACTATGAATTAACCCTTGAAATCGGACATGTTCTATCAGGTGGTGAATTACCAAGAAATACCTATGTCAATCAACGTTACTTACAACGTTTAGAAAAAGAAGGTTTCTTGAAAGCACTAAAAAACCAAAAAACAGTAGACCGTATTAAGCACATGCTTGAAACGGGAAGACCTTTACGCAATTAGTCAGTTAGAGATAGAGAAGGGAAGATAAAAATATGCAAGATGCTTATATTGTTGCCTATGGACGCTCAGCTGCCGGTAGAGGTAAAGCAAACGGAACATTGGCACATGACAGACCAGACGAAGTGGCAGCACAAGTATTAAAGGGTGTGTTGGACCGTGTTGGTGGAGAATTTACATTAGACATGGTAGAAGACGTAATCGTTGGGAACTCATTCCCAGAGGGATTACAAGGGCAAAACATTGCTCGTTCAATCGCATTATTAGCTGGATTACCAAATGAAGTACCAGGTCAAACGGTGAACCGTTATTGTTCATCAGGATTACAAACCATCGCACATGCAGCCAACCAAATTATGGCTAACCAAGCAGATGTATTAGTGGCTGGTGGTATTGAATTAATGAGTGCTGTTCCAATGGGTGGTAATGAACCAACAAATAACCCGCGTCTACAACAAGAAGATACTGGAGTTTCATACCCAATGGGACTAACAGCTGAAATGGTTGCTGAGAAATATAATGTTTCTCGTGAAGACCAAGATGCATACGCTGTACAAAGTCATGCACGTGCAACAGCAGCACAAGAAGCTGGGAAATTCGATGACGAAATTATTCCAGTTGAAGTGAACGACGTTTCATATGACGAAAATGGACCTGTAGTTACTAAGAAAACGTTCGATAAAGATGAGTTAATTAGAACAGGGACAAACATGGAGTCATTAGCTAAATTACCGACTATCTTCAAAAAAGACGGAACAGTAACAGCAGGATCTTCATCACCATTAAGTGATGGATCAGGATTTGTTGTACTCATGTCTGGAGATAAAGTAAAAGAATTAGGCGTTAAGCCAATCGCGCGCTTTGTAGCATTCAAAGCAGTTGGTGTTGATCCGAAATATATGGGAATTGGGCCAGCTTACGCAATTCCAGAGGTACTTGATTTAGCTGGTTTAACAGTGGATGATATTGATTTGATTGAATTAAATGAAGCATTTGCTTCTCAAACAATCGCATCAATCCGCGAAACAGGTATTGATATCGAGAAAACAAATGTTAATGGTGGAGCAATTTCACTTGGACATCCACTGGGTGCAACCGGTGCGATGTTAACAGCTCGACTACTCGCAGAAATGAAAAAACGTGAAGGCAGCAGATACGGTATGGTTACAATGTGTATCGGTGTCGGAATGGGAGCAGCGGGTATTTTCGAATATATCCGTGATTAATAACTAATATAACGTCATATATAAGATGTTCACATATTTATATTGTGGCCTTGTATATGGCGTTTTTTAATAGAGGAGGAACAGCATGTTTGAATCATTATTATATGAAGTAAAGAATGGCGTTGCCATTGTCCAAATTAATCGGCCTGAAATGAGTAATGCCTTTTCAGAGGTAACTTATGGTGAGATTGCTGACGCCATGCATCAAGCAGATGCGGACGCCAGTGTGAAAGCAGTTATTATAACCGGAGTTGGTAAGACATTTTGCGCCGGAGGCGACGTGAAATACTTCTCCAAAATTGCTCAAAGTGGCGAGGGTATTCCTGAAGAAGCGGTGATTTTAACAGGTACGATGGTTCGGAGTGTCAAGAAAATTTCAAAACCGGTGATTGCTGCGGTGAATGGGGTAGCAGCAGGTGCTGGGGCAGGATTAGCTTTAGCCTGCGACTTCATGGTTTTCGGGGAACATTCGAGTTTGCTACCGGCATTTACTCAAATGGCATTTCCAGGTGATACAAATTTAATTTATTTATTACAACAAGCGATCGGTAATTACCGTACAACGAGACATGTGATGCTAAATGAACCGATTACGGCGGAATTAGCGACAGCATATGGTATTGCTTATGATGTAGTGTCTGATGGTGATATTTTATCCGAAGCCGTAAAATTAGCAGAGAAATTTAACCATGCGCCGAGTCTGGCTATCGCAGCTCAAAAGAGTTTGATGAATGAATTTGTATTCTCGGATATTGAACCATTTAACGAAAAGGAAGCAGTGTATATGCATGAAGCTTCAGTGAGTGGAGATCACAAAGAAGCTGTCCAAGCATTCATGGAGAAGAGAAAGCCAACATTTAAAGGTATGTAAACGTTTAGCATAATCTTAGAATTAGTGTATAATTTTAAGAGGTGGTGAACAAAATATGGACATACAACAAATGAAATATCTTATCGCAATCGTACAAAATGATTTTAATATTACAAAAGCGGCAAGAAAATTATTTATTACACAATCTGCCTTAAGTCAATTTATAAATAACTTTGAGCGTGATGAAAAAATCGAAATTATGAATCGAAAGAATGGGCGTCTAACTGGATTAACGCCGAGTGGTGAGAGAGTATATAGTTATGCACAAGAAATTTTGCGGATGCAAAGTCGTTTAACCCGAATAATAAGTGAAGAGTCAACAGTTCAAAAAGGGACCGTTAATATCGGAATCCATCAGACTGTACTACGTATTTTCTTTTCGAATTTTATTCCTCAATTTTTAGAGGAAAACGGTGAAGCGAATGTAAAATTTATCGAAGGTGGCATGGTTGATATACGTCAGCAACTACTCGAAGGTAATTTAAATGTAGCAATACTTCTGGAGCCCACGGAGCTAGACGAAGATCAGTATGAGGAATATACAATAGCTCGTACTGAAATCGCAGCTTATGTAAGGCCGGACCATCCTTTAACTAAAGTAAAATCGCTCACGGTCAATGATTTGGCTGACTATCCAGTTGTATCATTTGGAGATAATGATACTGTCTTTCATCTGGTGAAAAATCGCTTGGAGGAAAAGGGCGTCGACAAAGAATTTTTATTTACGTCTGATTCATGGGACTTTCTTGTTGAATCGACATTAAATAGCGATATTGTGGCCTTACTGCCAACCGTCGATTTTGGAAACTTCCAGAAACGTCTAGACCTCATTGGTATTGAGGATTTACGATTTGAAGAGTCAATTCCTTATATCTTGAAGATCGTAAGACCTATCAAGAGGGAATACCAGGCTTTTGAAGATTATGTTTTTAATGAAATGTTAGAGTTATTTTACGAACCCGATAAGTCATTACGTTTTGATAATTTAAAATAATAGATTACGGAGAATGACGATGAAAACAACATTTACAGAGTTAGTGGGTATTAAATACCCGATTATGCAAGGTGCGATGCAATATATGTCGCTTGCAGAATTAGCGGCGGCTGTATCGAATGCTGGTGGGCTTGGAACGGTTCCAGCAATGGCATTTAAAGATGCGGACGAATTGCGTGCTGAAATAAAAAAGATGAAATCATTGACAGACAAGCCGTTTGCCTTTAATATTTCATTGGTTCCTGAAGTGATTATTCCAGACAAAATTTACGAATATATTAATGTCATCATTGAAGAAGGCGTTAAAGTGGTTGAAACTTCAGGGCAGCGACCAGGCGAATTTATTAAACCCTTTAAAGAGGCTGGTGTTAAAGTTATCCACAAGGTAACAACCGTCCGTCACGCTAGAGCGGCCGTTGAAGACGGGGCAGATGCGATTTCAATTATCGGTACTGAAGCCGGTGGGCATCCTGGTTCAGCAGGTGTTGCCGGGCACATTTTATGGGCCAAAGCAGCGGAAGAATTAGATGTACCTGTATTAGCAGGTGGTGGTATTGTTGACGGCAAGAGCTTTTATATGGCGATGTCAACTGGTGTTGAAGGTGTTTTAATGGGCACTCGCTTTTTAGCAACTCCTGAAGTAAATACTTCAGATGCTTACCGCCAAGCGATTTTAACAGTTCCAGAATATGGTACGGTTTTAACAATGGAATCATTAAATAATGCCATGCGTGTGGCAAGAAATAAACAGGCTGAGCGCGTTTTAGTGAAAGAAAAAGAAGAAAATATTACATTTGCTGACTTAGCGCCATTAGTTTCTGGTATTGCTTCATACGAAGCGATGATGGAAGGGCGTTTAGATGATGCGCAAATGAGCGTTGGTCAAGGTATTGGCCGTATCAATAAAATTCAAACAGTCGAAGAAATTTTCACTGATTTAATTGACGGATTTAACAAAACACATGACCGCATGACGAGACTTACAAAAGAGTGAGGTCATAAAGAAAATATTGCAAAGATAGGAAGTTAATAATGGAGCGAAAAACTTATGATGAATTAAAAGGTATGATTAAAGATGGCGATGTCGTTGCTTTTACAACATTTGGCCCAGCCGGCTTACCGATGGAGATTATGGCTAACTTAGTAAAGGAATATCAAGAAACAAAGCACCCTAAAGATTTAACACTTATTTCATCGAATAATTTATCCGACTATCTTTCTAAGGCAGGTTTTGATGAATTTGTTGAGGCAGGTATGGTTAAATCGATTATTTCAAATATCCTTTCTGCCTCTCCAATCACACAACAGGCGATTAATGACAATAAAATCGAAGCATATTTACTGCCCCAAGGTGCGATTGCGACACATTACCGCAATGCCATGGATCACTCACCTGGCCTAATTACTAAAATCGGCCTACATACACAAGTCGATCCCCGACAAGGTGGCGGTAAAACGAATGATATCACCAAAAAAGACATCGTAAGTTTAATCGAAATCGATGACGAAGAGTATCTACGCTACACTTTCCCAAAAGTTGACGTGCTCTTATTACGTGCGACCTATGCCGATGAATACGGAAATTTATTCATGACGCAAGAAGCTTACTTAGGCGAATCATTCCATGCTGCCGCAGCCGTTAAAAACAACGGTGGAAAAGTAATTGTTCAGGTCAAAGAAGTAATTCCAAACCAAGCACGGAATTCACATGAAGTTGTGGTTCCAGGAGAACTAGTGGACTATGTTGTTGTTAATGAAAATAAAAACTTACACAGACAACTCCCGCAAACTCACTATGACCCAACTGCTTCAGGTGAAGCCTACGCTTTAATACCTAAAGCCTTTGACTATCCTTTCAATATTAAAAAAGTAATGCTCCGCCGTGCTTCCAAATTCTTAAATAAAGATGATGTTGTCGGGATCGGCTATGGTATTAGTAATGATACTTCACATTTACTCATTGAAGAGGATGCGCATGACTTAGTGCAATTAAACTTGGACTTAGGAATGCTTGGCGGTTATCAAGGTGCTAGAAGATCAATGGGTTACAACTATAACTCAAGTGCTAAAATCCCTCATGATAATTCATGGGATCTGATTTATGGCGGTGGATTAGATGTTGCCCTGTTAAGCTTTGCTGAAGTAGATCAATATGGTAACGTCAATGTCTCACAATTAGGTGATATCGCAAATGGAATGGGTGGCTTTATTGATATCGCGCAAAGCGTTAACCGCCTCATTTTTACAGGAACATTTATGTTGAAGAGTAAAGTTAATATTGAAGCCGGGAAATTGAATATCGTTGACCAAGGAGTGAAGTCCAAATTTGTTGAGAATGTTCAACAAATTGATTTCAATGGTCAATATGCCAAGGAACGTGGCCAAGAAGCGTTCTATGTCACAGATAGAGCCGTCTTTGAATTAACCGAAAATGGATTGAAACTAATCGAAATAGTCAGTGGGCTAGATGTTCAAACAGATATTTTAGACCACCTTAATTTTGAAATTGAAGTGGCTAGTGATTTAGCTGCGATGGATGAGAGTATTTTTCACGTTAAATGGGGCGGGCTACGAGAGAGTTTGTTAGGAAATTAGGAACATGTAGAAAGTGAAAAACACTCCCACCATATCCGGTGTAATTGGATTTGGTGGGAGTGTTTTTTGTTGTAAAGAGCAATATTTTGTAGTAATATGTAGTTACATTGAACTACAAGGAGTGATTAGTATGAGTTCACCAATTTCTGTTCGCTTAGAAGACTCTTTAAATGAAGCACTTGATCAATATACTACAGCAAAAGGTATCTCTAAAGCAGAATTTATTAGAACCGCAATTACAGAAAAATTAGAAGATGACTATGATATTACACTTGCCGATAAAGTATATGAAGAGTGGCTGGAAGACGATAGAAAAACAATTAGTTTTTCTGAGATGATGGAACGATATGGCTAAGTATACGGTTCAATTTACACCGAGTTTTGAAAAAGACTTGAAGAAATTAGATCGAGGTGTACAAAAAGGTATAATGCGCTGGATTGAGAAGCATTTAGTTGATATTGATTTTCCAAGTACCCCAGGAAAAACATTAAAAGGAAAATATAAAGACTATGTAAGGTTTCGTGTAGGGAACTACCGAATAATTTCAGTGATTGATAATGATGTGTTTGTTATTTTGAATCTGCATGTCGGTCATCGTAAAGATATTTACGACAATTAATATTTAAGTATTAGAGTAATGTAGCTCCCTGCCTCTCCAGTTAGAGAGTAAGGGAGCTATTTGGCATTATAGTTATTTATTGATGACAGTGAAACGTTCTTGATTGTAGTTGTTGTTTTCAATTTTATTAACGATTGCGGCAGCTAATGTACTCATATCGGTTACTGATTCATAAACTAAACCACACTCATTCTTTTTGGGAAGGAGTGTGGTTTTATTTTAATTTGGCCTGTTTTTATTACCCCAAATTGTCAACCCAGTCTCCGTATCTTCTATCATCGCTCCTTGTGGAGCTCTCGCAATAATTAAGATATAAAAGAAATCACCGATACACGCCACAGCATGGGGAGTTGCTACCAAGACATATTGAGAGATCGTTTGTCTAGTAAAGGCATATATAGCTGTTAATAATAAGGAATTGATCACAAAGGGCATGATAACAATAATAGACATCTGCCATCTAGTGTATTTTGAACCAGGACTGGTTGCATAAGCCATTCCTTTTTGCCATATGATACCAAACTTCACTTTGCGGTTAGGTGCGAATAATTTAAAGAATATCCCATGAATCGCTTCATGGATTATGATAAAAGCAATGAAAATTAGTATTGTTATGAAAAATGACATCATAATAGACTGGTCGGGATCATAAATTAATCCGGGACGAATGGCTATCGCAATCACAGTGAAAAATAAAAAGAAGACAATAGATAAAGGGATTGCTGCGATATTTAATTTCTTTAATAATGATTGGTCTTCGGTAATGTGTATCTCTTTTATTTTTTTCATTTTGAACTCCTTTACTGATAGCAGGTTATTAACATCATTTTAACACACATGATGATTAGTCACTAATGTATACATTGTAATAAAACATAACACCCAATGGAGTTAAATGTTAAATATTAAAACAAAATTAACGAAAATAGTTGCAAATCTCATTTTCATTTAATATAATCATAATCAATAACAAAAGGAGTGATTGAATGGACTTGGATTTAATGTTAGATAATATAACAAATGGAATTGAAATGAGTAAAGAGCTGTTTAGATATTTACATCAGCACCCTGAATTATCTTTCAAAGAATATCAAACAAGAGAGTTTATCAAAGAGCAACTCCAACATTATGGATATGAAGATATTCAGACAAATGTCGGTGGAGGAGGTATTATTGCTCGATTAGTAGGGGGACAAGAAGGGCCGACAATTGCATTTCGAGCAGATATCGATGCTTTGGCCATTCATGAAGAGACGAATTTACCCTACAAATCAGTAAATGATGGAGTGATGCATGCTTGCGGGCATGATGCACATACAGCGATCTTACTGTCTGTCGCTAAACAATTAATTAACTATCAAACAGAAATTAAAGGAACCATTGTTTTTCTATTCCAGCACGCGGAGGAGGTAAAACCAGGTGGCGCGATCAGTATATTAAAATCAGGTGCATTAGATGACGTAGATAAAATATTTGGACTCCATGTCAGAGGAGAATTACCTTTTGATGGGGCAGTTGAATATTGTCATGGGTATGCACTAGCTGCGTCAGATACCTTTAATATCCGTATTCAAGGAAATGGTGGGCATGCCGCAACACCACATAAAACTGTGGATTCAACAGTAGTAGCTGCTTTCCTTGTACAACAACTTCAAACGATAGTCAGTCGTAATAAGAATCCTTTAGATTCAGGAGTTGTGACTGTTGCGAATTTTCACTCAGGTGGTGGGGCAGGAAATGTGATTTCAGATTATGCCACTTTATCAGGAACGGTTAGGACATATAATCCTGAGTTGCGCCAGATGATTAAACAACGGATTCATGAATTAACGGAACATATTTGCCAGGCGCATGGTGCGACGGCGGTTGTTGATTACTTAGACGGCTATCCACCACTGATTAACCATTTTGAGGAAACTGAACTTATACATCATTTATTCGAAACTCAATTTGGTCAAGAACGTGTATTTGAAACTGAGGCACGTATGGGTGGCGAAGATTTTGCCTATTACTTGGAGAAAATTCCGGGGTCGTTCTATTACATCCGAGCTGGGGCTTTTGAAGAGGAAAATTACCCGCATCATCATCCTAAATTCCAGATTGATGAGGATTGTTTACAAGTTGGGATTGAAACTATTTTAACGATTATTCATCATTACCATTTTTCGAAAGTAGGTGTATTACAATGACACGGTCAAATGTAGTTAAGAGTAAAATCAAATGGCTCCAACATGCTAGTGAAATTGAAGCAGATGTAATCGATATGAGAAGACATCTACATCAATATCCAGAGGTGTCTTTTAAAGAGTATCAAACAGCAGATTATATTTATCAACAATTACAATCGTTTGGTATTACAGATATTAGACGTAATGTTGGAAATGGTTTAGGAATTGTTGCTCGCGTTGAAGGGCATAAACCAGGAGCCGTGATTGCTCTAAGAGCAGATTTTGATGCACTACCGATTAAGGAAGAAACAGATATTCCGTTTAAGTCGTTACACGAAGGAGTTATGCATGCATGTGGACATGATGCGCATACAGCGATGCTTCTAGGCGTGGCTCGAATTATGAACCAGAACCGTTTTGACATTTCAGGAACAGTGGTCTTTATTTTCCAACATGCAGAGGAAACGAAGCCAGGTGGGGCTAAGAGTATGATTCAAGATGATGCTTTATTGGATGTGGACCTTATTTACGGCTTACATGTGGTGCCTGAATACCCAGTAGGTCATGTAGGTTACTCATTATCTTATGGTTCGGCAGCTTCGGATACGGTAAAAATTCATATCCAAGGACGAGGGGGACATGCTTCTAAACCACAAGAGGCGATTGATTCAGTCATCATTGCATCAGAAATAATAACAAACTTACAGTCGATCGTAAGCCGATTTGTAAACCCTCAAGACCCAGCAGTACTAACCTTTTCAAGTGTTGAAGCGGGTGGTGGGGTAGCACCTAATGTTATTGCGGATAAGGCGACAATAGTCGGAACGGTTCGAACTTTCTCAGAAGAAACACGGCAAATCGTCAAACGTAAATGTATTCAAATGGCTCAAGTGATTGCGGAGATGAATGACGGAACAGTCGAAGTTGATTATTATGATGGCTATCCAGCTTTAATCAATACGAAAAATATCGTTGAGGACGCCGTTCAAACCATTCAATCCAGTCAATTATTCCCTGGAGTCTCAGAAATAGGACCAATGACAGGGGCTGCGATGATTGGTGAAGACTTTGCTTATTATTTAAAACATGTACCGGGTGCGTTTTTAAATATTGGTGTGGGTCAAGAAGGCGCAGACGAAGTTTATCCACTGCACCATCCTAAATTTAAATTAAATGAAGACGGCTTAGTAAAAGGGATGGAAGTTTACCTACTATTACTGATGAAGCATTTAGGAGGTGAGGTAGGATGAGTAAGTATATTACAAAGCGACTCCTGACAATGCTCCCTGTGTTACTACTTGTTTCAGTATTTGCCTTTGGTATTGTGAGTTTAGCTCCAGGGGACGCTGCGGATTTATTTATTTCGCCAGATGCCACAGCGGATCAGATTGAGATGACCCGGGAACGTTTAGGATTAAATCAACCGCTAATCGTGCAATATGGAAATTGGTTGCTTAATGTATTAACGGGAAACTTTGGATTCTCATTTAGTACCCGTACGAGTGTTATCGGACTATTAGGTGCACGGATAGTACCAACCTTACAATTGATGGGCGCGACATTATTAGTCGCATATATCATTGCGATTCCATTAGGCATTTACTGTGCTAAACACAAAAACTCATGGATCGATCATATGGTTACAACTGCATCATTTGCCGGTGTATCTGTGCCAAACTTTTTCTTAGGACTAGGGATGATTTATATCTTTTCCCTACAACTTGGTTGGCTGCCAACGGGAGGACGAGAGACATTGGGTGGACAGGATTCATTCTTGATGTCTATGAGTTACTATTTTCTCCCAGTCTTAGTTCTGGCAACGGGATATAGTGCAAATATGACGCGTTATGTTCGGGCAACAATGATTCAAGTCAATGAAGAAAATTTTATGCGAACCGCAATATCTAAAGGGCTCTCAGAGGGGAAGGTTACCTTAAGGCATGGTTTACGAAATTCTTTAATCCCCATTATAACAGTGATTGGTTCGGACATACCAAGGTTAATAGGGGGAGCAATTGTAACCGAACAAGTTTTCCGCTGGCCAGGTATAGGTCAATTGATGATGAGCTCCATCGCAGCTAGAGATTATCCAGTGATTATGGCAATCAATTTATTGTCGGCGGTTGCAGTATTATCGAGTAATTTAATTGTCGATATTATTTATGCTTACGTTGACCCACGTATACGTTACTAGAAGGAGGTAGCTATGGAAACACAATATGTCTTTCAATTGGCTCAAGAAAAAGAACAGCCCTTCATTGAATATGTGCCAGAATTAAAACAAGCTAAACCAATAATAGATAATGGGTATTGGCATAATTTATTTAAACGATTTAGAAGGCATCGACTGGCAGTTATGGGTCTGATTGTCTTTATCATACTCATCGTTACTGCAGTATTTGCGAGTAGTTTAGCTCCTTATGACCCAAATATTACAGTTGGATCCTTCCAAACAGGTCCGAGCGCAAGCCACTGGTTAGGGACAGATGAGATTGGGCGTGATGTTCTAAGTCGTCTAATTTATGGTAACCAAGTCTCCTTATTTGTTGGAGTCACCTCAGTATTAATATATACATTAATTGGAACAACATTAGGATTGATTAGTGGTTATCTGGGTGGTATTTGGGACATGATGATTATGCGATTTACGGAAGTGATAATGTCATTCCCGTCGTTCATGGTCATTCTGGTCGTCGTCTCAGTAGTTGGTCCGAGTGTTTGGACAGTAACGATTGTGATTGGATTGTTTGGTTGGCCACCTCTAACTCGTCTGGTTCGTGGTGAAGTGATGAAACTGCGAAAGGCTGATTTTATTCAAGCGGCCATTGCTTCAGGTTATAGTACCTCAAGCATTTTATTCAAACATATTTTTCCCAATGTCCTCTCATCAATTTTGGTGAATATGACCTTTGGGATTTCAACATCGATTATTAGTGAAGCCTCACTCAGTTTCTTAGGAGTGGGAGTGATCCCACCAACTGCAAGTTGGGGGAATATCCTAGCAAATGCTCAGTCGTTAACCGTTTTATCAACGCAACCTTGGCGTTGGGTCCCAGCAGGGATTTTAATATTCGTGGCTGTTTTATCGATTAACTTTATCGGGGACGGATTAAGAAGTGCTGTTGAAGGTGAAGTCTAGATTTAAGATTTTAAAGATTTACATTTAATAATTAAAAATAATAAACCTACGGGGGAAATAAGTATGAAAATGACAAAGAAAATTTTTAGTGTGCTATTCCTATGTGCTATTTTATTAACGAGTTTTGGGAAGCATTTCACTGCTGGTACAGTAATCTCTGCTCAAGAACCTGCTTTGAGAGATACGTTAAATATCGGAACAACGAATACCATCTCTGGCATGAATGTATTTAATTCCTCTGACGTTGTTGCTCAATGGGTAGAGCGATTCATGTATCCTTCATTAATGGATCAAGCGGAGCCAGGTGAATTCACACCTAACATTGCCGATATTACAACAGAAGATAATATCACTTATACCATTACAGTCGGTGATGATGTCAATTGGTCAGATGGAACTGCATTGACTGCAGATGATATAGCATACAATTTAAATGTGATTGCTAATCCGCAAGTTGAAACACATGCTGCTAGTTTTATTACAGCGATTGCTGGTTTAGACGATGGTGGGAAGTTAGCTGAAGGTGAAGATACTATTTCTGGATTAAATGTTGTGGATGATAAGACATTAGAAATTACTCTAAAAGAAGCTGCAGACCCAGCCTATGTGAAAGAAAATATTGGTTTCAAGGTATTAATCGCACCAAAACATATGGTCGAAAAAGAAGACCTCACAAATCTTGGAGATTCGGAATTTGCAACGAACCCAACAGTTTTTGCTGGACCTTACCGTTTTGTGAAATACGAACATGGATCATATATTCAACTCGAAGCGAATGAGAATTACTTCAGAGGAGAACCAAAGATTAAAAATATCTTTATTCAAATTATGGATAGTACCAATATGGTAACTTCACTTCAATCTGGAACGATTGATATGTCAGCGGGTGGTGGAATTGGCTTAATTCCAATTACAGATATCAATGCACTACGTGAAAACGAAAATCTATTCGTAGAAGCAAATCCAGGAACGAGTGGACAATTTTTACATATTAATAATACAGTTTTTGATGATGAACGTGTTCGTCAAGCGATTTTAATGGCAACGAACCGTGATCGTTTAGTGACGGATCTCTTACTTGGTGAAGGGGAAGTACTAGCTAGTACATATACGTCTCTAAATCCATATAAAGACCCAGATTTAGCACCTGCTGCTTATGACCCAGATGCGGCTAAAGCGCTCTTAGAGGAATCAGGTTTTGACATGTCACAAGAAATTATCTTATCAGTTCCAACAGGAAACGTGACCCGTATGACGGCAGCGAATTTAATTGAACAAGACTTGGAAGCAATTGGATTAACGGTAACACAACAAACGGCAGACTTCGCGACTCACTTAGCGAATGTCACTCAAGGAGATTACCAATTAGCGATGATTGGTCTAGCCTTTAATATTGACCCAGACCAAACATCTTATTGGGGAAGTGGTTCAATCAATCATGCCAATATTGATGATGAAACATTAGAAGGAATACTAGCTCAAGGACGTGAATTGACTTCATTTGATGACCGTTACCCAGTGTATCAAGAGTTTCAATCTTACTTCCAAGAGAAAGCCTTTGTTGCACCATTATATGCTGATTTCCAATTTATTATTAAATCAACGAAATTAGATGGTGGAATTAAGCCATACTGGCACGGAAGTTTACATGATATTGAAACATGGACGATTGCTGAATAGTAAGGAGGGGGAGAAATGGCTGAAAAACCATTATTAGAAGTTAAAAATCTCCAAATTGAATTTAAAACGCTCGATGGAAATGTTCAAGTCATTCGCGATGTGAGTTTTACCTTAAATAAAGGTGAAACGCTCGCGATTGTTGGCGAATCAGGTTCTGGTAAAACTGTATCAACCAAAGCCATTACTCGTATCTTACCGAAAGGGATTACGAACATTCAATCCGGTCAAATTCTCTATGAAGGCCGCGATTTACTAACTCTTTCAGAAAAAGAAATGACTCAAGTACGGGGGAAAGAGATTGCGATGATTTTCCAAGATCCCATGACGTCATTGAATCCAGTGATGACAGTTGGGCGTCAAATAGCGGAATCATTAGAAACACATCAACAAATGAACATGCATGATGCTTTGAAAGAAGCACAACGGTTGATGGAAAGAGTGGGGATATCGGATGTAGAAAGACGAAGCAAACAATACCCACATGAATTTTCTGGTGGGATGAGACAGCGGGTAATGATTGCTCTAGCATTAGCATGTAAGCCGAAAATACTCATTGCGGATGAACCGACAACTGCACTTGATGTAACCATTCAAGCTCAAATATTGGAACAGATGGATGAGTTGAAGGAAGAGTTCGACACTTCCTTAATTTTTATTACCCATGACTTGGGTGTTGTTGCAAGCATTGCAGACCGTGTAGCAGTTATGTACGCTGGAAAGATAGTAGAACATGCGAGTGTCAATGAGCTGTTTTATCATCCACAACATCCTTATACATGGGGCTTGCTTGCATCAATGCCATCTCTGGCGATGATGGATGACGACTTGTATACAATTCCAGGAACTCCGCCGAATTTGATGGATTTACCTAAAGGTGATCCATTTGCACCTCGAAATGAATATGCTTTGGCGATTGATTTTGAAGAGGAGCCGCCATTGTTTAAGGTGTCAGATACGCATTATGCAGCGACTTGGCTGCTTGATCCGAGATCTCCTAAAGTCGATGCTCCAGCTGTTATTCAAAAGCGTTATGCCATTTATCATACCTACAAGACCGGAGTGAAGAGTAATGAATAAAGTCTTAGTCAACGTTCAAAATATTAGTAAACATTATCAAGCCGCTAACTCAGATCCTGTAAAGGCTGTTAATCAAATATCTTTCGAGATTCGTGAAGGGGAGACATTTGGATTAGTAGGGGAATCAGGAAGCGGGAAGTCTACGACGGGTAAATTACTATTAAAACTAGAAGATTTAACGGATGGTACAATTCAGTTTATGGGAGATGATATTACATCATATCAATCCCGTAAAGAAATGTTAGCTTACCGAAAGCAAATACAAATGATTTTCCAAGATCCATACAGTTCATTGAATCCAAGAATGACAGTCAAGGAAATCATAGGTGGCCCTATGCAAATACATGGACTCGTTAAAAATCGACGAGAGCGCGATGAGGCAGTTAATAACTTGTTGAATCAAGTTGGTCTGAATCCAAGTTATGCCAACCGCTATCCAAGAGAATTCTCAGGAGGACAATGCCAGAGGATTGGGATTGCTCGTGCATTGGCACTTCAACCTAAGTTAATCATCGCTGATGAAGCAATCTCAGCTTTGGATGTTTCAATTCAAGCGCAAATTGTTAATTTACTGCGCAAACTGAAAAAGGAAGAGAATTTAACTTACTTATTCATCACCCATGATTTATCAATGGTGAAGTATATCAGTGACCGAATTGGCGTAATGAATCAAGGGCGATTAGTAGAAGTTGCTCCTGCTGAAGAAATTTATCAATATCCATTACATCCTTATACAGAATCTTTGTTATCTGCAATTCCTGAAGCGGATCCTTTAATTGAAAAGGACCGAAAACGAGTTGGCTACAAAGGGGTGGAATATACTGAAACAGAATGGGAAGCAGTACAACTTTTTGAGATTGTTCCCGAACACTTTGTATTATGTCATCCTGATGAAGTTGAAGGATATTATCAACGATATGTCGAGAAGCATGCAAAATCGAAAGAGCGAGAGCTTGTTGCGATGGTGTAATATTTAATTAATTATACTTAAATATTTTTACAAAAAGAACCGCATAGAATCATTATCTATTAGGATAATGGTTTTGTGCGGTTTGTTTGTTGTATGCGAGTTCAGTTTAGTTCCGGTACGGTAGCAAAACCCAGGCTCGTAATCGAAGATTTGCCAGTATTACTCGGATAAGTGGCAAAACATTAGGGGAAATTCGAAGATCTGCCAGTGGCATTTGGATCAGACACTTAACAGAAGTTCAGTAAAAAACGGGATTTGGAGCGTCAAACTTGTAAAAAATAAGACTAGGGCAGCCCCTAGTCTGAAAACTAATTGATAAAATTTACTCTATGCTTCATTTTTATAAGATTCTTCTGTGATTTCGTAGTCTAATTCTTCAGCTTCTAGATAACGTTTCACTTCAGCTAACATTGAGTCGCCGAGGCGCTTTTTCTCTCCGCCGACACTACCAGCGATATGTGGTGTTAAGACAACATTCTCTAAAGTGTAAAGAGGTGAATCTTCTAGAGGTGGCTCTGGGTCTGTTACATCTAAGACAGCAGTAAGGTCAGGGCGTTCTTGTAAAACTTGAATCATTTCGTCTTCTTTAATAATTGCACCACGAGCGGTATTGATTAAAGTTGATAATTCTTTCATTGATGCAATCAAGTCATAACCAATCATATGTCTTGTAGCATCTAACAATGGCGTATGAACTGAAACGATATCACTTTCTTCAAATAACTCTTCCAAACTCACCATTTTAACATTGTAGCGATCCGCTTCTTCTTGAGAGACAAAGGGATCATAAGCTAAAATATTAACACCAAAAGGTGCAAGCAGATCAGCAACATCGCGGCCAATTGAACTCATTGAAACAAGTCCGATGGTAGCTTGATAAATTCCAAGACTAGGTTGGAACACACCGTTTTCGAATGTTTTTTCTTTGCGAACTTTGCGCATTAATTGCCAACCATTCTTAAGTGAGAATAAGATGGTTGCTAATGTAAATTGACTAACAGGGATTGCGTTAATTGTTGAAGCAGTTGTAACGCGGATACCTCGATTCCAAACTTCAGGAGTAACCACTTGACGCACAGTTCCTGCTGCGTAGAAGATTACTTTTAATGAAGGCATTTGATCAAGCAGTGCTTCATCAAAAAGAGGAGCTCCCCACCCTGAAAAGACGAATTCCACAGACTTTAATTCTTCTCTATACTCGTTAATATTTTCATCTGTGATTAGAGGTAAATCAACCGATACTTGTTCTCCAATTTTACTGCGTGTTTCTTCTGAATAGACATCTTCAAAGAATGCCGGATGCATCATAAATGCTGCTTTTTTCATTTAAATCGCTCCTTTTATTTTCTTGAACTGACCAATAAACCAACCAACTAAAAATGAACTGATAATGGTACCTTCACGGACCCCATTTAAAAAACCAAATGCGATCAATGAGAAAATAACCGCCAAGATAACTAAACTACTATCGAAAATAATCTTCAAATGACTAAAATCAGCATTAAAGTGTCTTGATAATGCAAGAACAATCCCTTCAGCAGGATTATAAATCGGACTATATTCCAATTGAATAACTGTAGCTGACCCGATAATGGCACAACCTAAAACAAGTGTGATGAGTTGTAAAATATACGAAGTAGGTTCAAGAGCAGTTAGTACCCATGACCACCCATCAATCGCAAGCCCAAGGAACAGCGAAATAATAATTTGCCCCCACTGAATTGTCGGGAAGTTATTCTTTAGAATTAATTTTTGAGCAATAATATAAAGACAATTGAAAATAAATGTCATTGTTCCAAATGAAAGACCTCCGATTAAACTGAGGACATATGCGAAGCTTGTCACAGCTGATGCACCAAGATTAGACAGAATGACTAAACTGATTCCCAATCCCATAATCAAAGTACTGGCAACCATCATCGTTAATCGTTTGCTTGTAAAATTATTGATATAATCAACTTTTTCTATTAATACAATAACTAAAATATAACATAAAATTAATTTTTTCACAAAAGTAATCAGACAACTGTTTTTAAAATTAATTAATAATAAATACTTTTCACTTGCCAAAAGAAGGAATATGATTATAATTAAATAGTAATCATTACGATTAAAAAGTCATTCCAATACTCATACATATACTAGCGAAAAAACAACTCACAATCCAAGGAAACAGAAAGAGGAAAACATGGCAAAAGCAACAGTTGCTGCGGCATACCGCAATTTAAAAAGTCCGAACATAAAAACGAAAAAACGCGCACTTAAAATGATTAAAGCTGAAAAAGCGAGAAAGAAAGGATAATTAATGGCAAAGAAAGCAAAAATTCAAAAAAATCTACAACGACAAGCAATGGTTGAACAATACGCAGAATTGCGTTATCAATTAAAACAAGAAAAAAACTATGAAGCATTAGCAAAATTACCTAAAGACTCAAACCCAAACCGAGTAACCAATCGTGACCGTCTGGACGGGCGTCCTCGTGGCTATATGCGTAAATTTGGTTTATCCAGAGTAAAATTCAGAGAATTAGCGCATCAAGGGCTCATTCCAGGGGTAAGTAAAGCAAGTTGGTAATTAAGGAAACATTTTCATTTGATTACCCAATTATAATTTGATACTCTAGCCTTAATTCAATAGTAATGTTTTCTAGGGTTCCGAGGCACTGCCTGACTGGTCCAAGAGAAAACGCCTTGTAAAAGGTACACGGTAGGATAAAAGCCTAGGAGTTTTCACAATTTGTGGACTCCTAGGCTTTTTTTATTTTATCAATTGAAAAAATTTTTTTGGAGGAAAATATGATCTCATTATTAATGTCTACTATTTCTTTAGGATTAGCGGATAGTCTAAATCCATTCGGGATTTCGATGCTCTTTGTATTGCAAGGGATGGTTAAAAAGCCATGGCACACATTGTATTTTATTTTTTCCACTGGAGTCGTTAATTTAGTGGGAGGGCTCTTAGTCTATTTTGGTTTTCTTGATATTTTTGTCATTGGATTTGAATATATTAACCAAAATTATCAAACCGCATTAATCACTGTCGAGATAATCTTGGCGTTCATCCTAGCATTACTCGCAGTTTGGGAATTTATCAAACCGAAAATTCGCGCTAAAATTGAAGTAGCGACAAACTACCAATTCGAAAAAGACGGGACAGCCATTAAAGTAACGTCAGTTACGCCAAAGGCACTCGTATTAATTGGAGCTGCAACCACGATTTCTGAATTATCGACGGCTTTTCCTTACTTTGCCTTTTTAGGTTATATTTTCACGAACGATTACTCAGCGCTTGCCGTTATTCTTGCGCTATTATTTTATAATCTACTGTATATGTCGCCATTATTAGTGCTTTTCCTAATCTACAAATATGCCCATGATCAATTCGACCGGCTATATGTCAAAATTTATGCACTCATCGCGCGCTTTTCCAATATATTAACACCGGCTGTACTTGCGATAATCGCCGCGGTTATTTTATACCATGCTTTAGGACAGCTAGTATAGTTGTGATATGCAAGATTTTATGCCACAGTAATTGTTTCATAATGTGGATTCTTTTATAATAAGGTAAAACAATACTTTTAGGAGCTGATTTTATGACGCTTAACACGATTGAAGAATTTTATAATAGTATCGATAATACGGAACACCGTGAATATGTCGAGGATTTAGTCCAACATATTCAAGAAAAATTTCCTGAACTAGAACTCGAAATAAAATGGTCTCAACCAATGTTTTCACAGGACGGAACCTACATTATTGGTTTCTCAACAGCTAAAAAGCATCTTGCTGTTGCGCCAGAAGGTAAGGGGATTCGCCAATTTCAGGATTATTTAGATGAGCACGAAATGGATTACACAAAGCAATTAATCCGTATGCCATGGAATAAACCGTTTGATATTAAGCTGATTGACGATATGATCGTGTTTAATATGGAAGATAAAAAAGGCTATCCAAAATTCTGGAGGTAATTGAGTAATCAACTAATTTGTCTATTTTGGGTAACAACTCCATTGAAATGAAAAGTTGTTATCTAAAATCCTTTATTTTGAGTAACAACTCTTTTGAAATGAAAAGTTGTTATCTAAAACCCTAAATTTCGGGTAACAACTCGATTAAAATAAAAAGTTGTTCATCATAACTATCTTTTGAGTGATAACTCTTTAGGAACAAAAAGTTATTACCCGATTCGAACCACACCTATTCCAAATCAACTATCTCAAATTCATATAAGCAAAAGACGATACCAACAGTGCTTAACTGTTCGTATCGTCTTTATTAATGTAAATTATTTATCTAAATTATCCCAGAACTTTTGCTTATAGTGATCATGATCTTCTTGCGTAAATTCACCATTGGCAAATTTATCTGCAACAGTTTCAATCAGTTCATCCCAAGATTCTTTTTCAGCTCCGACAAGAATTGGATAGAACCAAGCATTATTCTTTTCAGCAGCAACTAAATCTCCAGGAGAATCACCAATCATAATAATTTGGTGTGGATCAGTTCCTTCAGCGATAAAACTACCGATAGTGTCTTCTTTCTTTCCACTATCCTGCCCGTAAATACCGTCTACATATTCGATTAAATCGTAGCGTGTCCATTCATCTGTGATTGCTTCGCGGTTTGCGGTACTAACAACGTAAATTTTCCCCAAACTAGAAATTTTCTGAAGCCCTTCTTTAGCGCCGTCAAATACATCGTCGTGCACTTTCCCATTTGCCACGCCTTCATTTACTGCCAACGTCCACTCTAAAGCTGCTTTTAAATCATCTGTGCCATACTTATCAATTTCGGGCTTTAGCGTGTCTGGTGATAAAATATCAAACTCTTCTGCCCAGCGGTATAAATTATCGACATTCATCCCAGCGTAATTGATTGATTTTAACGTTAAAACCAAGCCAGTGAAACGATTCACGCCACGATTTTTTGAAAATAGGTTAATATTGCTCCAATTTTCAAGAAATTGCTCCTTTTCTTCCTCGGGCACAGCAAAAATCTCAGCTGCTAGTGGACCCATAATCAATTGATGCTTGTACGTCATCGTATCAATCGCGCATCCGTCAGAATCGACGGTGAAAATAACCTCTGCCATTTCTAAAACCTCCATAATTTTAAATTAAATTGAAGCCTAGTATTGACCTAATTATACCAATAAACAAACCTGATTGAAATTGTTATGGAACCCGCAAAGGATCAATCTTGGGAAAGTATGACATTAACCCATGTAATTGTCTACGATTTCATTTGCCTTGCGGACTAAGGCTTTGACATTATTGTTGCCAAAATGCGTATTCGTCAACCAAGGCCCAATGTAGAAAGCCGTGTCTAATTTACCAAATTGCTGGTTTATAATTTGCGTTTCTGGCCAAGTGACAAGTATACCTCGTTTATCTTTATCCAGAAGGAATCCTTTATCGAGTAACTTTCTAAGTAGTGCGTTTTCTTCTTTAGTTATTAAATCTGTATTGTATGCAAATCCAGTTGCATTAATTACGATGTCAGCCTCAAACGTTTCGCCGCTTAGACTCTTCAATGTAAATCGTTTGTCTTTTTCGATTTCAATTAAATCAGGTACAATAAATAATTTATCTTGTTTGGTTAAATGATACATATTTTCAACAGCATCCGGAGCTAAGCGTACTTGGTAATGCGCAAAGAGTGGGGCGTAATCCAGGTGGAAACGCACAAGATCACTTTTGGTTAAGCCCATATAAAGGTCCCCTAAATTTGGAGAGAGTCTTGCGATATATGCTTGAACCTTAGATAATTCGGGATGTTCGTGCCCGAAATAAATTTGGTAAGTTTTATCTAAATCAACTGGATCGTATTTAGCACGGATGGCATCTAAATCAATATCATTTGCAATTATATCAGCTTGAACGGTCTCAACAATACGGTCTAAAGGAATGAACCCTTTATTTTCTTGGAGTTCTTGATTTATCCAATCTTTATCTAAAGAATAAACAAGTTTTGCACCAGGATAAGGGGGAACACGTAAAGAGTTGAACTCAGGTCTGTTAGTAAAAACGCCAATTTGTTGTGTCAATTCCTTTTCATGACTTAAATAATTAACTAAATCAAAGGCAGTTAAACCAGAACCGATAATCGCGACATGTTTATCTTCATCAATATCCTTTAGCTTTTCAATGACCGGGTATGGATTATGGATATAGTCAGGTGTTCCTCGTAAATTGTAGAAATCTTGATAATCAGGCACCCCAACCGCTAGGAAGAGGTAATCGTAATCATCGTAGAGGTCACCGTCAACATCTTCCAATTGATATAAAAGTGAATTGTTTTCTTGACGTGTATCGATATCGATAATTTCTTGTTGATAATAATTCACATTATCCAGATTTAACAGAGGTTCAATGCGTTCTTTAGCATATTCGCCATAAATAGTGCGCGGAACTAAATCTACTTTCGCTTCATATTGAGGGTAATGCTGTTCGAGCCAATTTGAGAAATCAAGTGGTTCATTATTGTTTAAAGACATTGCTGTTGGGAAGGCATTTAGGAGCAAATACTTCGTGTCTTTTTGATAAGCTGGACCAACCGCAAATTCAGCCCTGGGATCGAAAATATCCACCTGAACATCATTATTATCTAACTTTCCAGAGGTTTTTAATGCCATAAGTAGCGCAGCGCCACTTACACCAAAACCTACAATCGCAATTTTCATTCATTATCACCTGTTCGTTGTATTTTTTAATGAGTATCAGTTGCATTTTAAATTTTTTAAATATGCTTCTCATTAATAATCCATTTTAGTTTATCATGAAACATCATAAAATGGCGAATATATCGTTTTTGAAACTTATCTAAAAAGAATCGTAATTATGACACAAAACTGCCTATTTTTCCTTTAAAATTGAAAACGGTTCAGGTATAATTGGATTTTAAGTAAAAAGGAGGATAAAAATGTCTCAAAAAAAGAATCAAGGAGAATTACAACAAAAAGGTAATTCAGGATGGTTAGGCTTTATTGAAAGAGCCGGAAATGCCTTACCGCATCCTGTTGTCATTTTTCTAATTTTAGCCGCTATTATTATTCTGGTTTCAGAATTAGCTTTTCGTCTAGGATTATCTGTTGAGTTTTTTGACTCACGTGCGGGAGAAAATGTTGAAATTGCAGCACGATCACTATTAAATGGTGAAGGTCTAGCGCATATCTTTAACAGTGCAGTAAGTAACTTCACTGGCTTCGCGCCTCTAGGTACTGTACTAGTTGCTATGTTAGGGGTTGGAGTTGCAGAATGGACAGGATTACTTGGTAATGCCATTAAAAAAGTTGTCCACTCAGTACCACCGTCATTATTAACAGCAACTGTTGTGCTTGTTGGTATTATGTCTAATATTGCTTCAGATGCGGGGTATGTTGTCGTTATTCCGTTAGGTGCGGCAGTCTTTGCAGGAGCAGGGCGTCACCCAATCGTTGGTTTAGCAGCAGCATTCGCTGGTGTATCAGGTGGATTCTCAGCAAACTTAATTGTTGGACCAACAGATGCATTACTATCTGGAATTACAAATGCTGCTTTATCAAGTGCGGGTATTGATTATAGTGTTTCAGTAACAGGAAACTGGTATTTCATGATTGCTTCGACATTCTTACTAACTTTAGTTGGTACTTGGGTAACTGAAAAGATTATTGCGCCACGTTTCTCTGATTATACGGGAGCTGATGTATCAGAATCAGACGAAGATAATGAATTTGATAAAGTCGGTCAAGCATTAACTGACGAGGAAAATCGTGGTTTACGCAATGCGGGAATTACATTATTAATTTTAGTTGCTATCATGGCATTCTTGATGATTCCAGAAAATGGTGCATTACGTTCACTTGATGAAGCGACAGGACAAATGACCTTAGATAACTTCTTATCAAATGGTTTAATCTTTGCGATTTTCTTATTGTTTGCTATTCCAGGACTTGCTTATGGGGCAACAATTGGTAAAATCCAAAATTCAGATGATTTTGTTGAGAGTATGACACAGTCAATGCGTTCAATGGCAGGGTATATCGTACTGGCATTCTTCGCAGCGCAATTCATCAACTACTTCTCTTATACAAACTTAGGAACGATTCTTTCTGTTAATGGAGCAATCTTCCTAGAGTCAATTGGATTTACAGGTATACCATTAATTTTAGCCTTTATTTTATTAGGTGCTTTCCTAGATTTATTCTTAGGTTCTGCTTCGGCAAAATGGGCGATTATGGCACCTATCTTTGTACCGATGATGTTCCAATTAGGTTTAACGCCAGAATTAACACAGATGGCTTACCGAATTGCTGACTCGGTTGTAAATATCATTACACCGTTAATGAGTTACTTTGCGATGATTTTAGTATTCATGCAACGTTACGATAAGCGTTCAGGTTTAGGAACATTAATCTCTACGATGTTACCTTATTCAATCGCATTCTTAATTGCTTGGTCACTCTTATTAGTGGTTTGGTATGTTATCGGACTACCATTAGGCCCTGGAGCACCAATTGCATTACCATAATAATTATTCGAAAAGTCTTAATAATCGAACTTCGATTATTGAGGCTTTTTTTGCATGTTCATGTTGCTGCTAGGTGTGACATCATTCATACCTCGTAATTAGAATCATGGTATGATGGAATGAAAGTAAGTAAAAACGTGAGATGTATAATATTAAATAGACAAAGACAAAGGAGAGAGAGACATGCTATTTGAATTTGATGCAACCCACTACGCACAAGAAATACAAAGTGGTGAAACGACTGTGACTGAATTGGTTGAGAGGGCAATTACTAATATTGAAACCTTGAATCCAACGTTGAATGCAGTGGTGGTTAAATCATTCGACGAAGCGCGTGATAAATCAGCGCAATACGATGATTATTTAAAGACATTAGACGCTAAAACTAAAAGTGAGTTACCACCGTTTTTCGGTGTGCCCATCTTGTTGAAAGATTTAGGTCAATCGCAAAACGGCGTACCGACAATGAGTGGCGCTAAATTAATGGAAGGCCACGTTGCTAATCAGACAGACAATTTTACCCAAAGAATAGAAGCAGCTGGTTTTATTGTTGTTGGACGGACGAATGTACCGGAGTTTGGCTTTAAAAATATCAGTGATTCCAAATTTACAGGAAGTGTTAATTCACCAATTGATGCAACTCGCAATCCTGGCGGGGCTAGTGGTGGAGCGGCCGCTGCTTTGAAAGCGGGTATGGTGCCCATTGTAACAGCGAGTGATGGTGGAGGGTCCATTCGAATCCCAGCTTCATTTAGTGGTTTAATCGGCTTGAAGACGAGTCGTGGACGAATTCCTGTTGGACCAGGTGGGTACCGAGGTTGGCAGGGGGCTAGTGTAAACTTTGCACTAACGAAGTCTGTTCGAGATACGTGGACATTATTAAGGTGGATGCAAGAAGAGCAATTTGAAGCACCCTTTATGATACCGCGTATTGTTCATGAAAGTTTAATGCCATTAAATCGCCCACTTCGTATAGCCTATACAATGAAATCCCCGATTGGATCAGCGGTAAGTCCTGAAGCCCAAGCGATGATGCAAGATACCATTGAGAAACTAGAGACCCTCGGGCACTCCGTTGTTGAAGCAGAGCCAGAAATTGATGGTGTTAAAGCGATGGAAACTTACTATAAAGTGAATGGTGTAGAAACTGCATCAATGATGCAAGATTTTGAGAAAGCTTTGGAGCGAGCGGTAACTAAAGAGGATATGGAGTTAATGAGTTGGGCAATTTATCAATTGGGATTAAATATTTCAGGCGTAGAATATTCTCAGGTGTTGGCATATTGGGATGAGATAACGGCTGTTGCGGAGGCGTTCCATGAAGAATATGATGTATTGTTAATGCCAGCAACTAATGCTCCAGCCCCGTCACACGATCAATTCACTCACTCTGATCAGTTGCTTGACCAGTTAGAAAATATCGAACAATTCGCTTCGGCTAAGCAACAAGAAATTGTTTGGAACATGTTTGAAGATAGCTTGGCTTGGACACCTTTTACTCAACAGATGAATTTAACCGGTCAACCTGCAATCAGTTTACCGATGTATGAATTGGATAATGGGTTACCACTCGGTGCTCAATTTTCAACACGTAAAGGTGGGGAATATTTACTGCTGCAACTAGCAAAACAATTAGAGGATGCTGGGTATTTAAGAAGTGGTATCGTATAACAAAGAGACTGGAGAAAGTCTGAAATTAGATAGCATTTTATAATTTGATATACAAAGAATCGCATAAAATCATTGTCCTAGAAACAGTGATTTTATGCGATTTTTTAGTATTTGGACTTTATGCCTAGCCCTTTGGTTACTATTTTATGTCAGGGTTGATTATAAGCTAGTGCCATAACTATGTTTGAATTGGGCAAGTAAAATACATTAGCCGTTTCCAGCTCTCCATGTTCCTGTAAGCCGAGTGCCTGATTGTAATGTGTACTATTTAGGTAAAATTTAAACTCAGCGCCACTGCTACTATTTCCCAGTAAAATAAAATCATGACTTTCCCCAGAATAATCGGCGTCAATTTCGAGATTACGTAACTCCACATATTCCGGTTGATCAACATATGGTAGATCTTGGTAGGCGGTCACTGTATAACCAATCCCCATGAAGGTAAAAAGTAATATACCAAGTGGTTGAATGATCTTCAGATACCACTTTTTCTTACTCCAATTCCTTACCAAATTCATTAGCAAACCAATACTGAGTGCAACCAAATAAATCCCCATAAGCCAATGAAAAATATAACCCATCAGACCTTCACGGTGAATTTGTGTAAATATCAAAATAAATAAAAATAAAAATCCAAGTAAAATAAAGCTTCCGATTAGATAGCCTATTAAACGATTTAGCTTTCTCTCAGCCATTTGTCCACCACCTTGTATTATTATTTTACAACATATCAACTCAAAAGTAACTTGATATAAATCGAACGCGCCCCTTTTAGGAGTGCATTTTATTTTGCACAGACTGAGTGATTTAATAATCCATTAGTAAAACTCAATACGGGTATTCAAAAATTCGAAGGGCTTACATTTTAATCTGTAAAACCGATATTATCAACAATAAAAAGGGTTTCGACGTTTTAAAATGAAAATTTGGTTAAAAATCGCTTTGACTTGATTTTTGCCCAATGTTAATGTTTGAACATACAATTTATTAATAAAAAGAATTCTAGATTGAGGAGTTGATAAATTGATTAAATTTGAACACGTAAATAAAACATTTAAAACCAAAAAAACCCTAAGAGTGCTTCGCACTCTAAACCATGACAAGAAAACGTTTACGTTATATAATTAAATGGGCAGTACCAATCCGAGGCTTTTATTGTGAGGTATGTCCGTACCCCGTCAAAAAA
>JACBXN010000007.1 GCA_015863215.1 Aerococcaceae bacterium DSM 111176 | reverse complement strand
CATCAAGCTGACGAGATACCATTTTATCTATCCTTGACATTAACATAACCTCCTAAAAATCATCTATTCACGACTGATTATTTAGGTGTTTTTACTTTGTCAAGCGTTTTCAACCAAAAATAAAAAAAGAATAAAAAAAGCCCATCGAAATTTAATTCGATGGAACTTTCTTAACTTAATGACATTGACTTGCCAATTCGCTGGAAAGTCGCTATAACGTTGGTGTAACAACGTTTGTAATTTTAAATTGTGTAAAAATATTAGTTTTCTTTGAAACCGTATTTTTTAAAAAGCTGTTTTCTAGCTATTTCTAAGCTATACCAAAGCTATTAAATCACCATTTCTAAGATTGTTACTATTCTAGTAAATTACCTAATGTATTTAAAAGTTAGCCAAAAAGTTAGCCATTCTATATTTTTATCAGAAAAAATAACACTAAAAGTTAGCCACGCAAAATGTGCTAAATACCACCGTCAAGCAATGGGAATGTGTAAATTTGTTGTGACTGAAAATTCAACTGATCTGTTTGTTACCACACATGTATTGGACTAACGTTAAACAACATTGTTGCTATGATGTTTACCTATTTTAACGTCCATTTTAAGCTTGTTTCGTGGGTAATCGTCCATCTATCAATCTGAAATGGGCTTAAAATCGACATTAAATAACTGCAATAAAAAGCCCGCCACTTTGCCATGACGGGCAAAAAGGGAGTACTTGCTCGGACTAAACGCTAACATTTACTGTTAGGCAAGCTTATTTCTTATTTTTTTCTAACTGCTCCGCTACTAAGTGTTCAAAATCTTCATCATATATGCTAATTCCTCCAACAACATGATTAGGATAGAACCCCGATTCGTCCGCAGATTGCAATACCATTTCTTTATATAAGCGCCATTGCTCAACTAGATCGCCACGCTCGCCTGCCAGTACACGAAGCGCCCTTAAATCTCCCGCTTCAGCTTTAGCAAGTAATTTTTCACGTTTAACTTTAGCGACTTCTTCATCTTTGGCTTTTTGCGCTTGCTGGTACATTAATCTTTCGGCTTTCAGCGCTTCATTTTTTTCTTGTCGCTGTGCTGCTCTCTTTTCCTGCATCAACAACTTCACTTTATCATTATAATCAGTATTCTTTTCCCAATCATTACGAACCTTTTTAGTTCCTATTTCCCTGCATTGAGAGCCACAATATTTAGCGTGATTGGCTGTCGTATAGAAGCTATTTCCACAAACTACACATGTAAGCTCCCTTTCGTTCATATAATCACCTCGTTTCATTTAACTTATATCGTATAACGCGTGAGAATGTGTACAGTGACGGCGTGAAGGTCGGAGCAACGAGGGGAGGGGCCCCTACCCCCTATGCGCCCTAAGCCCTCTAAAGCCCTTTAAATGCGTTTAAATAGCATCGTTTTTATTTTTATCTTTACATTAGAAGCAAACTTTAATTTAATTTCATTCGCCTGAACTTTATCACAACACTCAACTAAACCTATTGAAGTATCAACCCTTGAGCGACTACCACCCCTGCTAACCTAAGAGAAATTGATAGCGCCATTCAGCTTTGTGTTATGAACTTCAGTAATTTAATCGTTAATGTAATAAGCTATTTGAAATTGTTTTAATGCTATTTTTATCCCACAATCCAGTTCAACCAAATACTTATTATCAGTTAATCTATCAGCTGTTATTTTTTTGATAACCTTGCCTGGTAATCCTGAGTAGTACCCCATGACGGTGCTTACTACCCTATCTCCTATATCGAACACTACCGTATTTGTTTTGTTTCCCGTCATTGCTATTCACTCTTTCCAATAGCACCATTGATTAAATTTGATAAACTCTTTCTTTGAATGGCTTCTGCATCAGTGATAACACCATGCTTGCTGTAGACTTCTTTTTGAAGTTCAGATTCAAGTTTAGCTTTCTCGTCTGCGAACTCTTTCTCAGCTTTGGCTCTATTATCTTTTTCGATACTTTCTGATAACCCGCTCATAAGACGTTGCATTTTTTCCTGTTCTGCTTGCACCCGTTTTAATTCACGATCAGCAACTAATTTGTTATGTACTTTTCGATCAAGGTCGGCTAACCTCGCTCCATCTTTCAAGGCATCAAAGTTTATACCGCCTGATTTCGAAATTGAGCCGTCCTTCAAGTTTTCCATTCTAATTTCAATATCGTTCATATTTTGCTTGCGTTTAACCCTCGTAATACTCGCTTGCATTTCAGCTTCAGAATTGAAGCCTAGTTCTTCATAGTTCCAATTATTTGTTGTCATGTCCACACTCCCCCTTTCATCGCATTAATGGTATCTAATTTCTTTCTGTAGTTTTGACTCGGTTTGTCTAAACCTTTGGACACTTGGTAACCGTCCAAGTAGGTGTTATTGTCTTTAATGAGTATTTGTTCATTAATAAGGAGCGCTTGTTCATTGATTTCGATTAAAGCTTTTAAATCTCGATTTATTTGCGCTGAATCGGTATGAGCATCAGATAATCTTTGATTGTTTCCAAACGTTGAACTTCTCAAAACGCCATTTACGTTTAATGTGCCCAACTCTGAAAAGTCGGTTAATTCCGGCATAGGAATTGACATGTTTCTGATTCCGTTTATCACTGTTGAGATAGCATCGGTAACAAAGTGCATCCCATCGGAAATACCCACACCGATACCCTCTGGAATCGATTTACCAATTTCGTCCCGCATTAGTCTGGAAGGTGAATTAATCACCAAAGGTCCTGAGAACATATCTTTTATGCTTTCAGCCTTTCCAGATACCCAGGTAGTGAAAGTCCCCCAGGCATTTGATATACCCGCCTTAATGCCGGCTACAATATCACTACCTAAGCTTGCCCAGTCGATGTTACCCCACGCGGTCTTTATCCATCCCCAGATTGTAGTAGCTATCCCGGCGACTACTTGTGATAGCGCTGTAATACCCGCAATAATTGCATCAACTACTGTTTGACCAACTGAATTGCCGGGGGTTTCGCTGTTTTCGTCAAACGCGCCTGTAATAAAATCCCAAAGGGCCGTTACCACAGTGGTGCCAAAATCAACTAAAGCGGTAATTGCTGCGATGATTAAATCACCAATTTTAGAACCAACAGAAGTCCAATCGCTCACTCCCAATTTGTCGAATATCCAATCTCTTATGGAATCGCCAATTGAGGTCAATAGCCCTATCGCTGATACGATAGCGTCTCTAATCGCAGTACCTACTTTTTCTCCAACCTCTCCCCAAGTAGTTACACCTAAGGATGTAAATATCCAGTCTTTGATAGCTGTACCGATATCCCCTAAAAAGCTCATTGCGCCTGATAGAGCTGTGCCTAAAGCTGAAATAACCGTTGAGGCAGTCTCTGCCCAATCAATCGATGCCATAAGCACTTTAATATTTTCCCACATTCCGCTAAAAGTCGTAATAGCATTCTCAACTAATCCAGTAAACGCAGTAACGAAAGTATTTTTCAGCGTCTCGAAAGCACCTGACCAGTCACCGTCTAACCCTTGTTTAATAGCATCCCATAATCCAGTAAAATAACCTAACACGATGTCGACATTACCTTTAATCCCATCAACCCATGGCTGAATAAATTGGATCGTGGCATCTAAAGCGGTTTTAACACCATCGAAGATAGCTGACCAATCAATCCCGTCTATAAATTCCGATATAGTTGTTCGCACCTCGTCGAACGCATCGGTTACCGACCCCAGTCCTTTTTCTGCAACTTTGCCTAACTTTCCGAATTGCTTAGCAAAAGGTTTCAGCGCATCTGGAATAACCGACATAATCGATTTACCTAATGATTTCATTAAATTAGTTCCTGCTTTTACAACATGTGGTATTGCAGCTTGAACAAACGTTACAATTGCACCAGGTAGCGCTGATAAAATATTACCTACCATCGGCAGTAAATTTTTAAACAAGAACGTTGACGTTGTTTCAGCGAGTGCTTCTAAAGCTGGCTTAACATCTTCACCGATTGCTAAGTTACCCATGACATTCGATAGCGATGCTTTCATTGATGCCATCGCCCCGCTAAACGTTTCGGCTGCTTCAAGTGCGGTTGTTCCTGTTACGCCCATTTCTTTTTGAATTACATTGATTGCGTTGTACACATCATCTAGGTTGTCAATGTTATATTCGACACCTGATAACGCTTGAGCATCAGCAAGCAGTCGTTCCATTTCTGTTTTTGTCCCGCCATAACCAAGTGACAGGTTGTCCAGCATCGTGTAATTATCCTTTGCAAAACCTTTGTAAGCATCTTGGATGGATTCCATACTAGTACCGAACTTATTCGCATTATCGCTCATATCAATCAAAGCCATGTTGGCTGTTTCAGCAGCGGCTGCTGTATCTCCGCCCATAGACTGCAATAGAGACGCACTGAAACTAGTTACGGTTTCCATGTAATCATTTGCTGATAGCCCAGCTGTCTTATAAGCATCTGTCGCGTATTGTTTTACTTTGTCTGCATCGTCCTTGAATAGTGTTTCTATACCACCTAAAGATTGCTGTAAATCAGCTCCCTCCATTAAGGTGGCTGAAATAGCCTTGCCGATTCCTGCGGCTGCAATAACTTTAGTCATCATACCGACTAAATTACTACCTAGCAGACCGCCGGCTGTTGTACCCGCTGAACCTGCTTCGCCTTTCATCAGATTGCTGATAGATCCACTGATACCCTTTGCGGACGGTACTATCTGGACGTAAGCTTTACCTAATTCTATTGCCAATAATTTTCACTCCTTTTCTGTTAAATTTGTATATACATCAATTTATATTAACTTCTAATTTGTCTCACTTATCGCATCACCCCCTTTCGGCATTACCTCCGTTTCTGACTATGATTTCCGATTATGCTTGATTAAAATACTGCTTTTTCCATTCTTTCCAGCGTTACTTTTCGGATAATCTTAGCTCTAACTTTTGAATTTCTTCGTTATTCTTCCTGATCTGTTCTTTATAATTGTTTAAGCGACCGTTAAAATATTGATAGTAATAACTATCTTCGGATAAACCTTCCTTTAAAACACGCTTTTCTAAATCTTCCATAATTTCAATCATTTCATGACTATGCTTATTATCATTTTCAAGAAAACTAATCCGTTTCATGTCTTGCTCTCGTTGATAGGTTTCGTCTTGCTCGGAAAAATATAAATCGTAAACCCTGTTACTGACTTTGTTTTGTAAGGAATTAAATTCTTTATCCTTAATTTTTAGATGGTCTTTTATCATAGTAGCGTTCGCCTGATTGATTATTTTCCCATCATCCCTGAACGTGGCTAACGTTACATACTTCGCCATGATAAACGCCAATTCATCATCCTCCAACTGATTCAGTACGTTGATTAGTTGCAATACATGTTCATTACTTTCGCCACGTTCGATATAGGCTTTAAGTGGTTTCATCAGTCTATTGCAAACATGAATTCTGTTTCTCATAGCGCCAACTCCTTAATTCGGTTCAATAATTGATTACCAGCTTCTTTCATCTGAACTTGTTGTTCTTCATTCAAGCCAAACCCTTTTAACCGTTCCTCAGTTTTCTGGTGTTCCTCTAAATAGTATTCAACTTCATTAATCGCTTCTAATGCTTGGTATTCCAGCTCGGTCATATGATATAGCCTTTGATTGGCTACTAGCCTTTGAACGTCTAAAATCGGCATTAATTCATTGAATAGAGCCTGCTTCCGCTCCACCTTGTCTATCCTGCGTTGCAATGATGCTTCACTATCAGCTATTAGAATCGCCCCATATTCGGGACTAACCGAACGGGTGTAATTGTTTTCTTCTAAATCGCCAATCGGCATTGTGCCCGTAATGGAACGGCTAGCATAAAATTGTTTAGATATTAGCTGTTTTTTTGACTTCAAGTATTCGATTTTATCGGGTAGTTGTAAATAAGTTAATATCTTATCTTTGGCTTCAAGGTTGTTATTCCATTCCACATAGACACCCCGTTTATCTTAGGCTGCGGGCATTACCTCCTTAGCCGTAATATTCAAGCTCTTCAATGCTTACTAATCCGCTTATGGCTTCTTCGATTTTTTCCTCAATCAATCTAGCGGTGCTATACTCTAATTCGTAAATTAATTGTCTTAATGATTGAACTTCTTCTTCCAGTTCTTCGATTCTTTCTTTTAGCATGGCGGACACTCCTTGTTAATCTTTCAAAGAATCAACTACTGAATCTAAATAATCTAAATTACCCTGTAATTCTTCTATCTCTTGATTCGCTTTAAATAAGTCATAACTAATCTCATTCACTATATGAAACAGTCGTTCATTTTCCTTTTCTAACTTGAAGATTCGTTTCTCTAATTTTTCTGTCATGATTTTCGCTCCTTTTAAGACACGTCATTACAGACGTACCTACCCTCAAAACCCTTGGTGTACTAATGTCATTATTCCGTCAATGTCTTTCACTAGATCCACAATGGAATTGGTTTGTCTCTCTAAAACGGTAACCAAATTTTCACCATCATTTTTTGAATTGAGTACTGAATAGCAAAATATATTTGTTCCGTTATCTTTGAACGCTATCAAAATAGATACATAATGTTCCCCACAATAACAATCAATCCAATATGATAGTGGAACATCTGGTCGCAAATCATATTTGTGGCTCAAATAGTCAAGGGCAACTGAATATAGCTCAAATTCTTTTATTTCATGTTCTTCAATTTGGTTAACATTCTCTTTGTAATATTTGTTCATATTTAACATTCCTTCCCTTTATTGACCCTTTATCACATTTAAAGGGTCATCTTCTAAAGCTATGGTACACAAGGGTTTTAGTGACTTTTGACTCTTGACCCATCAACCACTAGGAAACTTTAAAACACGTATTTATTACTACTTTTTTTATTTATAATGTTTTCTATATTTTTAAAGGGTCAAAGGGTCATAACCACTATAAACCCTTTAGCATCAACATTTACACGCTGACCCTTTACTTGACCCTTTTAATATTTTGAAGGGTCAAAGGGTCAACTTCTTTCAAATCCTCTAGGACGTTTTCTTTTTCCATCTACACCAATTCGAACAAGGTTTTCTGTTTTTTTCCAACCAGGGAGATTTTCCATAATGGAATTAATTCGTTTTGCTGACTTATCACCTCGAAAATCAGCATCTATTTCACGTCCAAAACATTCAATCAAAATTTCTCGTGTGGTTATATCTGGCCTTAATGCTGGCTCGATATGCCAATTTTTGTTACCTGATCCATTCAAATATAATCTCTTCTGCTCGATAGTCGCTTCATAATACTCCTGCGGTAATTCCAAATTAAGGAAATCAACTAGAGTTTGTTCGGTAACGTCCTCTTCCATTACGTTCCCACGTATGACATCAAAAGCATTTTCTGTTTCTGGAGAACAAACTAACCCTTCTTTATCTTTATAGTAAGTAAGTGCTTCAGCCCATATTTGATGAACGACATCTTTTGTTAGATTGCTAAACACTTGATACTTCCCTTGTGAATCATCTTCAATCACAAGCGGATAATAGCGGCGATTCCCAGTTTTGTCGGTCAAGAATGACTTATTATTTACCGTTCCAATAAATACGCTATGGCGCTTGTAATTACGCTGACTTTTACCATAAGGTTCCCTGTACTTATCATCACGAGAAGAAAAGAACTTTTTAATCGAACCATCAGTATTGTTGCTTAAGAACTCTAGCTCCTCTAATTCAACTAACCAGCTATCACGCAATAATTGCATTGTATCTTTATCGCTGACTTTTTCACCATTCAATGATAGGTAATAGTCTAGTCCAAAGGCTAAACGCTCAATAGCTGTGGTTTTACCCACACCCTGCGCACCTCTAATGATAGGAACCATGTCAAACTTCACGCCGGGTTCGTATAGCCTTGTTATAGCACCAATGAACCATTTTCGAGTTGCTTCCCTGTGGTAAGACGTATCACTCAAGCCAAAATAATCAATAAAGAATACATCTATTCGCTCTTGTTTATCCCATTCGACAGATTCAATCAATTGTTTTATCGGATGGTAACTGTCTTTTCTACCTAAATTATTAACAATGTGATACAAATCTTTTTGTGGTACATCAATATAGAGTTGACTAATTTTGCTATACATTTCGGATATGTAAGGATCATCAACCATTTCATGACTACCTTCATTTGAATATTCCACCACTTCAGAAAATTCGTTATAAATCATATCAGTGACAATGTTTGCCATGTTCTCATAGTTATAATATTTCTTGACTAATCGAACTTCGGGTTCTCTTTCACTAGCAAACTCATGCAAATACCACAACACGCCGTTCTTATCGGGTAGTACATGTGCATTCTTTTTGTCAAAATCTTCTAAAGTAGGCGGTTGAGCGTTATGTTTAAGCTGCTTCATGTCAGTTGTCTTGTCTTTAATCTTCAGATTAAAATCATTCTTCGCCTTATAACCACCATCTTTAGGACGGTTAGCAATAACTTTCGCTAGTGTATAAACTTTAGTAGGGCTTGAAGGACGTTCCCATTTTTCATCAATCAAGATAGATGATTTACAAATTTCGTCCATCACATGCTTATCATAATTTGAGAAGAACCCTAGCTTACTCACGACCGCTAATTCAGCATCTGACCTACTATGATAACCGTACTTATGCCAATCGCCATGTGTGAGTAATTCAATCCACTTATCACCATCTTTACTCTTTTTGAGAGCTTGTAGAACTTCTTCGGCATTCAACCCATTTCCATATGAAGGTATCGCTTCGAAATTGTTGAAGTTGCTGCTTATATTATTTTCTGCGCCTAAATACTTGAAATGTAAAGATTTTACAGCTTCTGTTCCATTAGGGTTAATTTCATCATAATCACCCATCTGTTCTCCTGTTACCGTAAAGTATCTTGCTTTATCGTACATCTCAACATCACCAATCTTACGCTTACCTTCTGGCAATGTTCCCTTTAAGATAAAATGGATTCCGTTCCCAGATGGTGATACCTCCATATAAGTTTTGAGTTGGTTGTGGAACTCACCAACTATATTATTTTCATTGCCGGATTCATAATCTGCAATTTGTTCTCTAACATCGTCAAGATCCACACCCATGAAAGGCGATTCCGAGAACATGAAGCCCAACCCGTCAAACTCCGTCTCAACTGCTAAAGCACTGTGAAAATCGCCCCATGTATTTTTGTCTGTACTTGAAGCTAAGCGCTTTGTTTTTGGATCATAGGGTACCTTTGTGTACTTAGGCTCCCCATGTTCATTTACTTTTGGATTATTTGCCGAATCTGTTGCGATTTCTTTTTTATAAACTACCCAATTAGGATAAACTTTCATTTCATCTGGAATAGCTTCATAACCTGTTATTTCTTCTATTAGTTCCACTAAACCGACCTCCCTTCTTAGTATATTTATTCAATTAATTATCTCCATAATCGAGTGATTTTTCATAACTGAACGTACTGTTCTCATTGATTTAATAGTGTTTTTGTATTATAATTAGAGGTAAGAGAGCTTAATTTGCTCTCACTCTAATCATGATTTATTTTTACCTTAGAACCTTTGCCGAGGTTCTTTTTTTATGTTCTTTTTTATAATAAACACTCCTTTTAATTAATGTGCTATCCCACTGATCACCACCAACAACAAAACCGATAAACCTAAGATTGCGATACTTTTCACCATGCTATTCACCTGCTTCTGCTTTAACTAGTTGATTGATTATTTCTTCAATAGCTTTTTCTGTACTGATAATTTCATCACTAATATTTGATAGTAGAGACATGAGCGGTTCACAAATTCGGGAATATTCATAGGCAAGCCATTGAGCCGATTCGGCTTCACGTTTATCAAACTTCACCGCTAACTGTTCAAGTCCTTGCGTTACCTCATGGACGAAAAACATTTTATTCTTTGCATCGTCCATCTTGTAAGACAGTTCCTGTAATTTATTTACCATATTTGTGTTATAAGTTGGTTTATTCATTATTATTTCCTCCTAATAAGATTCAGCATAAACTGCTGTTAATTCTATTGCTTGGCGGTTTTTTATATTTTTAGTTGATTAATGCAATTCTCTACATCTGATAAAAAATAAAGCTTTTGACGTCCAATTTTAGAATAAGACAAGAGGTTTTGTTCGAGTAATTCGTTAAGCGTATCTTGTCCGATACCTAGGTATTTCTTGAGTTCTTTCTCATTCAAGAAGCTTTTACCTGCAAACCCAATATTTTCAGTAGCTTGTCTTACTGCTTCATTAGCAATATTTAAGAATTGCTGATAAATCTGTTCAGTTAATTCATCTGGTAGCTGAACTGTTATTTTTGTTTGCTCCATTTATCTCACCTCCGTTCTTTAGCACCGTAAGAAACAAATCCCAACTCGTTCTTAAAAAAAATTTCATCTATACTTATATCTGGAAACAAAGTAGCTACCTCGTTTCTTATAACAATTTTTTCATAATCAGTAAATGGTACCTTTAAATTCTCTTTCATGTGATAGGATTGTCTGGAAATATCTAATAAGCCAGCCATTTCTTTTTGTGTATACCCTAGCATTATTCTATAACCTTTAAGCACGTTTTTCATGGTAAACCTCCTTTTTTATAATAAGTTGGGTTTTGTTTCCTAACTTGACTTAAGTATAATCCATCTATATACTTAAGTCAAGAAACAAATCACAACTATTTTAAACAAAGTGGGTGACATATGGAGAGAAATACAATAAAGATAGGCAAAAGAATACGTTCAATTAGAGAAAAATTAGGAATGACATCTGAAGAGTTTGCAGAATTATTTGATCCCCCTGCATCGAAAGGGACTGTTAGCAAATGGGAGAACGGAAGATATCTTCCTAATAATAAGCGATTAGTTAAAATAGCTAGACTCGGGAATATTTCAGTTGAAGAATTACTTTATGGGGAAAAGTTAGAAATACAAACCTTCAACTCTGGCGAAGAGTTTGAAAACGCACGCCAAAAAATCATAAATGAAATTCTCTTAAATGATGATCTAAAAAACAGCGAAGCATTTTCTGAACTTCAAAAAACTCTTTCGGATATATCAATTCCCGCCCCAAACGAGGAAGAAAGAAGTTTCATCAATAACAAAACAACTCTTATTGAAGAATTAGACAAACAACACGCTCAATTCAAGTCTGAACTTGATGAGTTTTTAACTCTTATCAAAACAGAAACAGATGAAAAAGAAAAACATCTTCTTTCTAGTCAGATTAGCCAAAATTATGAAATATTAGAGTATCTGGAAGAAGCTAAACTTAAACTAATCTCAAACCCTGAATTCAAGTTCTATGTTCATAACAAAGTAATTTATTTAATAGTTAATAAAGACGAATTGACTGTTGATGATGTAAAGTTCAACGCTAGTCAATACGATAATTTAATAGTTAGAAAAAATGGTGAAGAAATTGTTCATCTAACCAATATCAATAATGATGTTTTAATTGATACGATTAAGAAATATCACGACTGGAATACATCAATTGTATTAACGGTAAATGCTTGGTTTAAAATGATTGATCGTACGCAACATATTTAATAATCCCACATTTCTATTGCTTGGCGGTGGTAGAAGGGAAAAATTAACATGATTAAAGAATATAAATTAAAAGATGGTACAATTCGTTATATGTATTCTGGTTATTATGGTACTGATCCAATAACCGGCAAAAAGATTATTACTAAAAAGAGAGGGTTCAAGACCCATAAGCAAGCGGAATTAGCTGAAGCAAGGTTTAAAGTCAGCATAGCGGACGGTATAGCCCCTCTTAATGCTAAGCGTATGAAATTCAAAGAATTAGCTGAATTGTGGTTAGAATTATACAAGTCAACGGTCAAAGCAACGACCTACCTTATTCAAAAAGGTGTCGTTTATAATCACGTTATCCCTTACTTTGGAGATATGTATGTGGATAAAATAGATATAGCCACATGTCAGAAGTATGTTAATCAGCAAGCTGATAAGTTAGTTAAGTATCACAATAGTTGTAATCTGGCTTACCGTATTCTTCAGTATGCAATCCCTTTAAAGCTCATTAAAGAAAATCCTGCCAGGGATATTATCCGCCCCAAGGCTAAAAAGTCTGAATATAAAGCTCAATGGTGGTCTAAAGAAGAATTATTAATATTCTTGGACTGCTTGCATGAAGCTGATATAGATTACACCGCTAAAGCCATGCTACACCTCATTTGTGAAACTGGAATGCGTAAAGGTGAGACTATGGCTCTATATTGGGAAGATATAGACTTCCAGCAAGGAACTGTTAACATATATAAAACTGCTGGGGAAACTGAAGAAGGATATGACGTGCAAGACGGTGAAGAAGCTAAGACCAGGGCGGGCAATCGACTGATTGAAATTGATAGCAAAACCCTTCAGATTCTCAAAACTCAACAAATAGAACAGAAAAAACTTCTGTTTATGCACGGTCTTAAGCCTAACAAGGGTAGTGAACAGTTAGTCTTTTGTAACGAAAAAAATCAGCCATTATATGGTGAGTACCCTAACCATTATATGGATAAGGTTGTAACTGCTAACGCTCTAAGAAGAATTAAAGTGCATGAATTAAGACACACTCATTGTAGTATTTTATTTGAAGCAGGTTATGAAGTGAAGGAAGTTCAAGACCGTATTGGCCATGAAGATTATAAAACTACGCTTGATATTTATACTCACGTTTCAGAGAAGAAGAAGGCAACTTCCTTTAATAAGTATCGTGAATTTATGTCAGGAAATTTAAAAGGTTAGCCAAAAGTTAGCCATAAACAGAAAAAGGGCCTACTGCTCTGAACAGTAAGCCCTCTAATGATTGATACATCAATCTTTGTTTGAAAATTAAATTTAGTTTTCTTCTGCGTTTTTGAAACCGTATTTTTTGTTGAAACGATCCACACGTCCATCTGCTTGCGTGAATTTTTGACGTCCTGTATAGAATGGATGTGAGTCAGAAGAAATTTCTATACGGATTAATGGGTATGTATTACCATCTTCCCACTCTACTGTTTCACTTGATGATTTAGTAGATCCTGATAAAAATTTAAATCCTGTTGAAGTATCCATAAACACGACTGGTTGATATTCTGGATGAATTCCTTGTTTCATATTTATACTTCCTTTCTGCCGTAAATTATTTGCTAACCTACAGTTATTCAATGCACGGAGTGCAACAATAGAATAATAGCATGTTTAAATTTAGAATGCAATGCTTTATTTATTATAAATCCATTTGATTTAAGGCGTCACGTAAAATACGTAATTCCTCTTCAGAAAAGGTAATTCCTTTCCCCATCTTAGTGTAGTCCGGACTCCATTCACGGATATCAAATTTAGGCTCACGTTCATTCCAAGAGACACGCGTTAATTCTTTCGACCATCCTTTAGGACTGACATTTAATTGCGCAAAATGTTCGGTAATTTCAAATTTAAATTCTGACATTTATTTCCCCTCTTCTTCTGTCTTAATGTCTACAAATTGAACATCGATGACCTCGTTTAATTCGTTAGGGTTAATTTCAACAGAAATACCTACTTTTCCAGCAGACATAATCATCGTCTCGCCTTCTAATGCAGAGGCATCTACAAATGTTTTCAATTCTTTCTTCATACCAATAGGAGAACAACCGCCATGAACATAACCTGTTAATGGAAGTAAATCCTTTTCTTTAATCATTTGGATATTTTTCTCATCAGCTGCTTGTGCTGCTTTTTTTAAATCCAAACCTGAAGTAACAGGAACCACAAAGACATAATTTTCATTGGATTTCCCGACTGTAACCAACGTTTTAAATATTGGTAATTTCACCATTGATCTGTATCGATCTCGTTTCTCAAATTGATGAGGTTGATAAGCAATATCATGCTGCTCTAGGACACGCATAACATTGGTTTTTGCTACTTTTGCCATACGTTCCTCCTCTTATAATGACTCTAAACCAATCCAATAGCGGCGAATCAAACCATATTCAGGATGTTCTACTTTATTTTCTAGTACGCCACCTTGTGCTTCGATAACTTTACTTGAAGGTATATTATCATCATCACAAGTTACTAATACCTTATCTAGTCCTAGCGCTTTTGCTTGAACTAAAGTAGCCTTAAATTGTGCATGACCGAAACCAAATCCACGGTAATCAGGGTGGACCGAATAACCAATATGACCTCCGAATTGCTCTAAGTATTCATTTAAAGCTAAACGGATATTCACAGTACCGATAATAACATTACGGTCAACTTCAGTATAAAGGTAAGTCATTGCTGGGACATAGTCACTGGGAACAGTGTCTAAATTACTCAGTTGATCTTGTAATTGTAACCAGGCATCAATTTGAGTAATATCACCGATGTCTTCACTCATTTCCATTAACATCGAAGAACCATGAATACCTTCTGTTACCACTTCAGGCTCTTCTTGAGCGTAAGTAAATTTGAAGGCAAACAAAGCAATTTTTAAAACGTCTTTTAAGTTTGTATTAGCGGGTATTAATTGATATTTACTCAAATAATCACCTTCCTACTTATGTATTAAGTTATCTAATTCCTCTAGGAACAACTCATTATCGTCCGTTTGACGCATCAAGCGAACCAATTGGTCAGTATAGGCTAGACTATTGTCAGCCATCATGTTACGTAAATTCCAGATCTTGCTCATAGCCTCTTTGCTTAGTAATAATTCCTCTTTACGTGTGCCTGATTTCTTAATATCAATGGCTGGGAAGATACGACGTTCTGCAAGTTCTCTTGATAATTGCAATTCCATATTACCTGTACCTTTGAACTCTTCATAAATCATATCATCCATGCGGCTTCCAGTATCAACCAATGCTGTTGCTAAAATAGTTAAAGAACCACCATTTTCAATATTACGCGCGGCTCCAAAGAATCGTTTAGGTAGGTAGAAACTAGCAGGATCTAAACCTCCTGATAATGTACGTCCACTTGGTTTAACCGTTAAGTTATAAGCACGTGCTAAACGAGTAATACTATCTAATAGGATAACAACATCGCGGCCCTCTTCCACTAAACGCATGGCGCGCTGGTGAACTAACTCAGCAATACGAGTATGGTTTTCGGGTGTTTGATCAAATGTTGATGAAACAACTTCACCTTTAACGCTACGCTCCATATCCGTCACTTCCTCTGGTCGTTCGTCAATTAAGAGAACAATCAATTCAACATCTGGATGGTTATGAGCAATACCATTCGCAATCTCTTTAAGAATCGTTGTTTTACCTGCTTTAGGTGGGGCAACAATTAGACCACGTTGACCAAATCCAACCGGTGACGTAATATCGATCATCCGGTTAATGATTGAGTTTTGTGCATATTCTAATTTAATTCGAGTATCTGGATAGAGTGGTGTCAAACTCGCAAAATGGTCTCTTGATTTCGCTAATTCAGCATCACGACCATTGACTGTTGATACTTGCATTAAGCCATAATAGCGTTCATTCGCTTTTGGTGGCCTTGCAGGTCCTGATATTTTATCTCCATTACGCATACCGAATCGTCTAATTTGCGAATTGGAAACATAAACATCTTCATTGCTTGGCGCATAGTTAATTGGACGCAAAAAGCCCATTGTCCCATCTTGAACAATATCAAGGACTCCTTCAACATTGAAGAAGCCCTGTTTTTCCTCTTGCGTTCGCGTAATTGCGAGTGCTAATTCTTTTTTACTAAGCCCTGAATAATCTGGAATATTTAGTTCATTAGCAAAAGCATACAATTCTTTCGCATCTTTGGTTAATAAATTATCGAGTGAAAATTCATTTGCCATATTATTCTCCTTACTCAGTTGCTGCGTCCTCCGAATCATCAATCATTTCGATGTCCGCACCGATATTTCTTAATTTAGATACAATGTTTGAGTAACCACGTAAAATGTTTTCTACGCCAGTAATTTCTGTTTCACCGTCGGCAATCAAACCAGCAATAACTAAACATGCCCCTGCACGTAAGTCACTTGCCTTAACCGGAGCTCCTGTCAATTTACTTGGGCCTTTAAGACGGATGATGTCTCCATCAACTTTTACATTTGCTCCCATACGGATTAATTCCGGTAGATGTTTAACACGTTGTGGGTAAATAGTATCAATAATTGTTCCTTCACCTTGCGTTGTTAATAATAAAGGAGTGAATGGTTGTTGCAAGTCTGTTGCAAAACCTGGATATGGTAATGTTTTAACATCGACCATTTTTAAATCATCTGTCTTATGCACGATAATGTAATCTTCGCCGATTTCCATTTTCGCACCCATTTCATCTAATTTCGCAATGAAACTCTCAATATGTTCATAGATGACATTGTTAATTCTAACCTTTTCACCCATCGCAACTGCTGCACTAATGTATGTTCCTGCTTCGATACGGTCGGGAATAATTGAATGTGTCGTACCTTTTAATTCAGTAACCCCTTCAATTCGGATTTCACTTGTTCCGGCACCACGGATATTAGCACCCATTTTATTTAATAATGTTACAACATCAATGATTTCTGGTTCACGTGCCGCATTTTCAATAACAGTACGACCTTTAGCTTTAACAGAGCCAAGAATGGTATTAATTGTTGCTCCTACTGATACAACGTCCATATAAATACGTGTACCTTGAAGTCCTTCCTCTTCGGTATCAAGTGTTACAACACCATATTCTTCTTTAACTTCTGCTCCTAATGAACGGAAAGCTTTAATATGTTGATCAATCGGACGTGGTCCTAAGAAACATCCACCTGGTAAACCGATAACACCTTCACCAAATTTAGATAGTGTCGCACCCATAAAGTAATAAGATGCTCTTAGTGATTGGATTTTACCTGTCGGCATTGGAATTGATACCATTTCTGAAGGATCAATTCTTAACACACCGTCTTCAAAATGAGTCTTTACATTAAAGTCTTCCAAAATTTCTAATAATGAATACACATCATTAATATCAGGCACGCCTTCTAAAACAACTTCAGAGTCTGCTAATACTGCTGCTGGAATTAAAGCAACAACTGAGTTTTTGGCACCATTAATTGTAATTTCACCATTTAAAGGTTTTCCACCACGTATAATTAATTTTTTCATCAATTTCACTTCCTTGAGATATTTATTGTTCTAAGTCTAATTCTTGCATTATTTGTTGGTTAATATCTGTAAAGACTTGTCTTATTTGTCGATTACTTAATCCTGCTTTATCGGTAAGTTCCTCTATGCAGTTTCTAATTTCTGTTAATGACAATCCACTACGGTGTTTAACAAAATCATCATCAATATAAACAATTTCATGTGCTGCGATATTACGCACTAATTTTTCGACATGTCTAATTTTTATTGTTAAATTACGTATTTCTTCATCTACTGTATGGTCATCAATAATTTTATTCAGATGACTGGAGCTAACATAATGATCATAATTAAAACGTTCGCCATAGTATTTATGGAAAGTTTGGTTAATGATATTATCCGAACTTTCTACCCGGCTTTGTTTCCATTGTAATCCACGGTAAATACCGTTTCCTTCATCATTTTCCTTTATAATCGGTACGATAAATTCATTTAATTGCGGCATAATATTTCGCTCAATAACTAAGCGCAAAACATCAACCAACAATGGCGAGAGCGCTCTAAAATAATCACCATATTCTTTTCTTGCAAATTGCAAGTGCATATATTCTAAATAAAAGTATGCGCGTTGTTGTAGGTGTGTTGGTTTAGTAATATAGTGTAAATTTAGGGAATCAGCTAGCTGATTAACTTGGTCAATATTATTTTGTAATATTGCCTCACCTAATTGGATGAGACGGTCAAGCCGAGGGGTTAAATTTGAAGTTGCTTGCAGATAGCTCTGCAAAGGTAGATACTGACGGTACTGCAACATATGAGTGATTAAAGGTTGGTGTAGCGAACCAGTGAACTCATGATGTTCGTGGGTCATTTTCATCTTGATTTCTCCTTAGATTTAAAGATTAGCAATTACGCTTATTTTAACATATCTTCTACAAATTGAATAGTTAACATGTTTTAATGGATATTAGGCATTTCTAATATTCTTAAAAGACTTAACTTATCATCTTTCTATGCTTATTCTTAGAATACATTTCATATAAAACATGCTATCATAAAATCATTAGAATACGAAAGGATGTCGCTTATGACTACACACTTATCAATTTACGATAATTATCCAGAACAACCTTATATTAATCCTGATCGCGATCCGCAATGGTTTAAAAAACTCGAAATAGGAACAGTCACTCGTGTTCCGTTAAGAAATATGCAAAGAACCCCAGAAAACCTACTTCCTGGGGATATTATCCTATTATGGCGAATTGATTTAGGAACATTTACCAATGAATCTATATTTCCTAAGTATTTTGAATATGATTATGGCATTGACGCTCCAACCAGACTTCAATGGTTGATCAATGAAAATTATGCCGTTGTTGAATCAGCACTCAATTCACTTGAACATGTTTCAGGTACAGAAATTAAAGCGATTCTTAAACAATCTGGAGTAAGTGGTTACTCAAAATTAAAGAAAGATGAATTAGTTGAACTCGTCCAAGAGACATTAACTGAAGAACAAATAAGTAGATATATCTCCATCCGTGGAATCCATTTAACTAACAAAGGAAAAGACGCTCTTTCTAACAATCCTGAAGTGATTGACCGCCATCCCAAGAAAAATTTATAAAATATCAACACAAATAAATAATAAAAAAAAACACCTGGCTTGCAATCAGGTGCGTTTAGTCCATCAATAAATGGGAGAGAACAGGGGATAACCATTCTCAAAGTGTAGATAACAATGTCGTCAATTACGACAAATACATCATACCAATTCATTGTAAATATATTACTAAAAATAAGTAAATTTTATGTAAATTTATAGGGAGGCTTAAATGTTAATTCAAATTAATGAAGAAACCCAATTATATTACCAAATATCAGGACAAGGTCCCATTCTATTATTTATCCATGGAAATGGGGAAGATCATACTATCTTTAATGAATTGGTCTGCTGTCTCCAAGATAACTTTACTTGTATTCAATTAGATACTAGAGGTCATGGACAAAGCAGCGGACCCATCCCTGATTCATATGAATCATTAGCAGATGATGTTGATTCGTTTATTCAGGCACTAGATATCAATGAATTAAGCATTATTGGTTTTAGTGATGGGGCTATCATCGGCACTTTACTCGCCACCAGACAAGCACCCTATTTAAACAAACTCGTCGCGATTGGTTTAAATTTATCACCCGATACAGTCAGAGCCAAATACCAAGATGAAATTAACCAATTGATTCAAGAAAACCCAAATAATCAGGTATTTAAACTTATGATTAACGGCCCTTGTATCTCCTTAGATGAAATATCCTCTATCCAAATCCCAACATTACTAGTTGCTGGAGAAGATGATGTTTTAACAACAAAGCAATATGAAGAAATTGCTGATGCTTTGCCTGATGGCCATGTATACATTGAATCCGGTGCCGATCACACTTCATACGTCATTAATCAAACAAATTTAGAAACTATCATTCATAATTTTATGAAGTAAATAAATAACAGACCTGAATATTTATTCAAGGTCTGTTTCTTTATTTCTGAGTGTAAAATATTTAACACATAATACGACTACTAAATAGCCAATTAAAAAGATTAAAATCCATTTCCAATAATCGAATGAAAGAGCGACAAATTCAATCGTTCCGCCTATAGGACTATAAGGTAGTAATGTACCAATTACAAGTCCTAAAATAGGAATATACATCATTTGTATCGGAGGAGTATTACTAATTGGATTTAATTTAGATGCTTTTAATATGTATAATGCATACGTTTGGGTCCATAATGACATAATAAACCAATTAGAGCGGAAGAGCTGTTGGAAAATTATTTGATCCTGAACTGCCAAACTTTGATAAGAACCACCCATAGCACTTGGCAACACAAACCAGTATAACAAAATAAAGAATAAGACATCACAGATAAAACGAGTCGTTCCAAATCGTATCATTGATTGTTTTAGATCATAGTTTGAACTTTTTGCACTCTTGATGATCGCATCATCTGATACATTATCCCATAATAAAGCAGCAAAACTTAAACTAATAATCGTATTAAGTATCAGTAACTGTTGAGGTTCCATCGGAACAAAAGGCAAGAAAAAGCTTGCCGCTAAAATAGCCAAAACAATCCCTAAATAGTAACTACCAATCGTTAAAATATACTTCATAATATTGGCTGTTACTTTGCGTCCTGACACAATTAACTCTTCAACCTGATGCAAATCTTGTTCCCCAATGACAATATCCGCAAATTTCTTAGCAGTATCGGTCGCATTCATTGTTGTAATTCCAACATCTGAAAGTAACAAACTCGTACCATCATTCGCTCCTTCTGCTAAGTACGCTACTATGTCGCCATTTTGCTGCAATGCCTGAACGATTCTGTCCTTTTGTTCGTCATCAATTTGTGCAAAAACACGGTAACGCATGGCAATATCCTTTAATTGCTCATCATTTAGCATTGCAAGTTTATCACCGGTAATAATTTTTACAGAATCGAACCCTAATTCTCGCAGTTTACTACTTACAAAGGTCCGTGAATCATCCGTGATTAGCTTCAATTCCATATCCAACTCCTGAACTAAGTTGGTAAAATGCGCCACATTCTCATGAATTGGAATAGAAAAGACAAGATAACCTAGAAAGACCATATCATTGTCAGATGTTAAATCAGGATTCTCACTCGATGACGATGTCGGCTTACTAGCCAACCCAATCACTCTCAAACCATCATAATTTAACTCATCAACATAATCCTCAAAACGTGTTAACCATTCTTTGGAAAGCTCTTTATTTTCACCATTATTTTCTATCAATGAACATTGCCGTGCCAGTGCTTTAGCTTCACCTTGAATAATCAACTGTCGGTGTGAATGTGTGTTTATCTCTACGACTTGGTTATGTCCCAAGGGTCTCGAATTAATGATTTCACACAGCATATCCTCTGTGTTTAAAGTCTCTTCTGCCCGTTCAACAATTTGTTGATTCATCCGTTTATTTGAAATTGAATCAGAAATTGCATGAAGGTAAGCATAGGTTAAAACATGATCAGACTGCTCGCCTTGTGGGTTTAAAACACTAATTAATTCTAACTTTTCTTTTGATAAGCTTTCTGTTCCATCTATTACAATTGTATTTAATGAGTTTAATTTAGACATCACGCCTCGTTTTTTCACTCTTATACCTGATATATCTAGTTGTTTTATCTGATGAATAAAACTACTTGATATAATAAGAGGGAAAAATTCAGGGGAAGCAACCACGACAACAGATAATCCAAAAATTAATCCTTGATACCACATTCCCGTTATCATTCCGTAAATAAGGACCACTAATGGCGAAACAATGAGAGCAATTTGTAAAATCCACTTGGATAGATCATTCATCTTTTCATCAAATGAATAAACATTCTCAAACTGATTCAATTCCTTCATTCGTTGTGCTAATAACGTGGATGGTCCAGTGGCAATAACAACTCCTTCAGCATTTCCACTTTCTACAACACTACCAGCAAATGTCAAGGTCTCTAATGTTGTTACCTCTTCATTTTCCGAATTATCCGCATTTTGAACCGTTCTTTTAATGAAATTTTCGCTATCTCCTGTCAGAATCATTTGTGATACTGAGAAGTTTTGAGCAGATATTAATCGAATATCTGCCGGTACGTACTGACCTGTTTCTATCTTAATTGTGTCGCCATATACCAACTCTTCAGATGCCAATTCCTGAAAATTACCATCTCTTAAAACAGGTACATCTTTATCAATTTCGCTTTTAGCTTTCTGGATTAATTCCCTTGACTGTTTTGTTTGAAAATACAATAGACCAACTTTGAGAGAAATTAACAATAATATAATAACAACACCAGATAAATCTTTTTCTGCTGACGTTGCTAAAAGGTAATTGAATATAAAATAAATGATTGCGAGTGCGAATAATAAAATAGTTAGAGGTGTGATCAGTATTTGCATCCACTCTTTCACTGTATCTATTTTCCGCTCACTTGATATAATATTTAAGCCTTGCTCTTGCTGTCTTGTTTGAACGGTCTCATCATTCAAACCTGCGCTACTTAGATTAAATGCCTCGACAAACGCCTCTTTTGAAAGCTGGGCAATTTTTTTATAATCTGTTTGTTGAGTCATCATCTACCTTCTTTCTAACCATTAAAATTTATATTATTCTCACTCATTTAAAAAAGCTCTTACCGACATGGCAAGAGCAATGTTATACATAATTATAATAGAAATTGGAGCAAATACAAAGGCTATATATATAATTCGGGTAATTTAAAATACCAATTAGCGTAAAACATTGTCTTTATTTACCATAAAAGACTCAATTTCTTTACGGCTAAATGGATTTACATCACCATAAACAGTATGTTTAAGTGCCGAATTCGCCATTGCGAACTCTACCGTTTCTTGCATATCCGCACTTCTTAAAATACCGTCCAAGATCCCAGTTGCATAAGAATCGCCTGAACCAACACGGTCAACAATTTGATACATATCATATTTCTTAGACACATAAAATGCATCTTCCTTCGAACCATACACAAAGCCAACCATTTGATAAGAGTTTGGTGTATATTGGTGACGTTTTGTTCCATAAATATATTTAATGCTTGGATATTTATTCGTCATTTCTTGGAAATAATGGGTTGGTTCTGGATTTTCAATTTCAGCAATCCCCATAAATGCTGTTGCATCACGGTCACTTGCTGATAAATAATCCACTAATGGTAATATCTCTCTATAGACAGGAATTGCTTCTTCATACGACCACATCGTTTGACGGTAATTCATATCGAAACTAATTTCAAGTCCTCGTTGTTTAGCTTCTTTAATTAGTTCTACACCTAAACGATGCCAACTTTTAGATAACGCAAGAGTGATCCCTGTAATATGTAATACATCGACACCTTCGAATAGCTTATCTAAATCCCATTCTAATTCTTCCATTAATGAAATGGTTGAATATTTACGGTCATAAATAATATTCGTTGGCCTTAGCCCCACTCCAACTTCTAAAAAGTATGAACCAAGACGACCTGGTCCAAAAATAACATTGTCACAGTTAACATTTGATCCACGTAATTGCATAAGACAGTTATCGGCTAAACCGCTATTTTCTGGTAATTTAGTCGCATATTTCACTGTGTGATCCAATCTAGCCAGATTCATCGCCACATTAGCTTCTGCTCCACCATAGTGTAGTTGAAGGTCCGCCGCATTTAATAGTCGTTTACCTTCTTGCGATGAAAACCTAGCCATGCTTTCGCCTATCGCGAGTAATGTCTTCATAAAAACCTCCTCATAATCAGAAAAGAAGAATGAGCAAACACCCACTCTTCCAAAAGTTAATTCGCAACTCACACTATCTATTCACTGTGACTCATTAATTTTTCAAAAAGTTGATTCTAGATAATTATGCGAACATCAATATAATTATTCCATTAATAAAGAGCTCGTCGCTAATTTATTATGTTATAATTAATTATACATTTTTTGAGATCCCGCTATTTCCCAGCGGGTCTTTTTTGTCTACTTTTTTAAATAGAAAAGTGACTATTTAATTTTTAATGCTTTCTCTTGACTTAATAAGCATAATTCTTGTGCTTTGAAAATATGTTCTTGCGTCATTGCATTTTCTGTACGGTTGATACAATCAAGAATCATTTCACCAAAGAATGGGAATCCTACTTGTCCATTGACCTTATGATGCTCTACACCATTTTCATCCGTAATAAATACATGATCTCCAGTATTTTCTTCACCTAAATTTAAATACTTACGTACTTCAATAGAACCTTTAGTACCTGTGATAAATGTACGTCCGTCTCCCCAAGTTGGTAAGCCATCTGGAGTAAACCAATGAACCTTGAAGAAGAATGTCGCACCATTATCACCTACTAATGTTGCATCACCGTAATCATCTAGATCAGGCGTTTCTGGATTAGCATAATTTGCAATCTTTGAATGCAATACTTCCGCATTCGTATTTCCTGTATAATATAAGAATTGTTCAATTTGGTGACTACCGATATCCGTTAAGATTCCACCATACTCTTCACGGTTAAAGAACCAGTCTGGACGTTTTTCTTTATCTAAGCGGTGTGGTCCAAATCCTGTTACTTGAAGAACGTCTCCGATACGACCTTCTTCAATTAATTGACCAGCGAATACTGCCCCTTCAACGTGTAAACGTTCAGAGAAGTATACCCAATATTTACGCCCTGTTTCAGCAACAACCCGCTTAGTCTCTTCAAGCTGTTCAAGTGTTGTGAAACCAGTTTTATCCGTAAAGTAATCCTTACCTGCTTTCATCACACGGTTACCTAATTCACTACGTAAGTTAGGGATCGCAGCAGCAGCCACTAAATGAATTTCTTCATCCTCTAAAATTTGTTCCAATGAATCTGCCACAGCTACATCCGGAAATTGCTCTAAATAAGCCGCTACCTTCTCAGCATCTGGATCATATACATATTTAATTGTCGCCCCTGCTTCAATTAAACCATTTGTCATACCATTAATGTGACCATGGTCTAAAGCTGTAACACCAACATTAAATTCACCAGGTTCTACAACGTGGTTAATTTTTCCACTTGGTGCATAGTTCATACCATCTTTCTTTTGTACCATTTAGTTGTTGCCCCTTTCGCTCATCAAGATTAAAATAAATCTGCGTAACCTAATTCAATTAAGTGGTCACGTGAATCTGCTAAACAATCAAATGGATCGCGTCCATATAACATATCTTGTTCAACTAACATGTAGCGAACACCTGTTTCTAAGGCTTTTTCAATGATAGGTTTGTAGTTCATTGAACCTTGACCTAATTCAGCAAATTGAACAGTATTAGTAAACGCATCATAGAACGCCATCATGTCGCCATCTGCTAATTGATCAAATGCATCATCAGGAATTTCACCGATACGGTAATCTTTCAAGTGAACAAGTGATGTACGTCCAGCATATTGTTCTAAAATATCAATTGGATTTGCTCCACCACGTTGTACCCAGTGTAAGTCTAATTCAAATCCTAATTCAGGACATTCTTCTTTAATGATATCTAATAAGAATTTACCATCATATTTACGGAATTCTACATGGTGATTATGGTAGTAAAGGTCGATATCATGTTCTTTTAATTGTTTAGCATAGTCATTTGCTTCACGCGTAAACTCAAGAACTGTCTCTAGATTTTTCATATTCGCAAACGGCAACATACCAATACGTACTAAATCGACACCTAATGTTTTACAGTCTTGAACAATTTTGTCGAAGTTAGCTTCTAATGAATCATTTCCGCCACCAGATTTCTCTTCTCTAACTACGCAAGATAATGACGCAATATCCATATTAAAGTCTTCTGTCGCTCGTTTAATTTCGGCTACATTTTCTGGTGTCATTGGAATTTGTGAAATTTCTACGGCATTATATCCTAATTCAGATACTTTCTTTAATGTTTCATATGCGCCTAATTCTTCAAATTTTTCTTTTAGCATCATTGCTTGAACGCCAATTTTAGCTTGTGCCATTTTCTACAGCTCCTTTAAATGTACTTTTTGTCCTGTTTCAGTAGATTTCTTTAATAATTCGATCATTTCCATACTTGGCAATGCCTCTTCAACATGAATATAATCTTCCACATCATTAATAATCGACTTATAAAAACTATCAATACAGTGCTTATGTCCGAGCCCGTAATAAGATTTTGACCCAGGAAACACTTCATCTTCAACAATAAGATGCCCTTCATATCCTTCTTCGTCAAATACATAGAGCATATTATTTTTGATTAAAAAGCGCACCCGTGTAGTAATCACTTCAAGTTCTACTGACGAGTTCACTTCGTATGCATTAGTGGCAAAATAAAGGCCATTAATATCATTTTCAAACTCATAACGTCCAACTGCTGTATCTTCTACCTCAATATCATAATCGAGTAAATTCATTAATTGACCACGACAAGAAACAACACTCTCTCCAGCGAACCACTGCATTAAATCAATGGTATGAATCGATTGATTCGAGATTGTTCCACCACCGGCATTAGCCCATGTTCCACGCCATGATTCTGCTTCATAATAACTTTCTGGTCTAAACCAAGTGACTATTCCTTTAACTGCCTTAATCTTCCCAACTTCATAATCAGGAGATCCTTCAGTTAATAATTTCTTTAATTCGATTGAAGTTTTGTTATAGCGATTTTGGAACGAAACTGCAACTTTAACTTCTGGGTGCTCTTTAATTAGTTGGTTTAACTCTTCAGATTCTTCAAGACTTACCCCTACTGGTTTTTCAAGAAAAACATTCACCCCAGATTTAACACATTTCTTAGCTATTGGTACATGTAAATCATGAGGAAGACATATATGAACTACATCTAACTCTTCATTTTCCAAGAGTTCATCAACATCTTCATAGAAAGGTAAATCAGGATAATTTGCCTTTACAGAGGGCTTAATGTCACAGACAGCGACTAGTTCGCCGTCTGTGGATTGTTCAATAGCCCATTGATGAATATAAGAAATTGTGCCGATACCTACTATGGCAACTTTTAGCATCTTATACCACTCCTAAATTTTATGAACGTTGTTCGTATTTACCTTCTTCAGCAATACGTTTGTTTAATCCTTCAAGATATTTATCATCATCAAATGTTGATAAATCAATTTCTTTACCTTCCCAGTCAGATAAGTGAATTGCATTCGCTAAACGAACACCGTTGATACCTTCAGCACCTGGTGCAAGTAATGGCGTACCATCAATAATGTGTGCCGCAAAGTTTGCTAATACACCACCATGTTGCTCACCCCAAGCTGATTCTGATTCAAACTCTTCCACTTCGTATAATTCATCCACATCTAATTTACCCATGAATAAATCTTTAACACCTTCAAAGTCCATTTCTTGGTTGAATTGATTTTCAGATTTCTTCATACGAATTACTTTAACTTTCTTAGAATCTTCAACAACAATCTTACCTGCGTCTCCTAAGATTTCTAAACGGTCAGTACCAATCATATCGTGAGTACATGTTACGAATACACCTGTTGCACCATTACCATAGTCTAATAATGCCGTTACTTCGTCCTCTACTACGATGTCACGTTGGTAACCATATTTAACTTTACCTGTTACTTTTTCAGGAACTCCAGCAATCCATTGGATTAAGTCTAATTGGTGAGGTGCTTGGTTAACAAGAACTCCTCCACCTTCGCCGCCCCATGTAGCACGCCATGCTGACATGTCATAGTAAGCTTGTGGACGCCACCAGTTAGTAATGATCCAGTTAGTACGACGGATATTACCGATTTCACCATTATCAACGATTTCTTTAATACGTTGGTATAATGGGTTGTTACGTTGGTTAAACATAATAGCGTAAACAGCGTCACTGTTGGCAGCGTATTCATTTAACTCTTTAACTTGTTTCGTATAAACACCAGCAGGTTTTTCGTTTAATACATGAATTCCTTTACTTAATGCATACATTGCCATTTCCGGGTGAAGGAAGTGAGGAACAGCCGTTAATACTGCATCAACATCTCCAGATTCAACCATTTCTTTGTAATCACGATAAATTTTAGCATCAGGATGACGCTCGTTAATTAATGCATCTTTAGACTCATCGATTTCAGCAACAGCACCTACAACCATTTTGTCAACGCGACCTTGAGAAATTAAATCACCGTAGAATCCACCTTGTTGACCGTAACCAATAATACCTAACCTTACTTGTTCCATTTCATTGCCTCCTATTAAATTGGACTTTCCTTTTTGGAAATAAAGTCATCTGATAACTTTTCTACATGAATTATATCAAAAATGATAACCGCTTACAAGCTAAAAATTGTCTTTTGTGAAAAAAATAACACACAACGGACTTTCCTTATAGGAAAATACATTGTGTGTTATTTGGGTTGTGACTCATAGATTTGATATTCAATCACTGCTTTAGTCCGCATAATCTCATCAACTAAATGATTATGGTACTCAATTGAGTACGCATCATAAGGTATCGAGATTGAAAAGGCATAGCTCGCATCAGTAAACTTATTATTTATTACTGTCCCAATACAGTAAACTTTCTCCTCAGCTTCACGATTATCAATGGCGTAACCTAATTCTCCAGCTCGTGCGACTGCTTCACGCAGTTCATCTTTATCTGTAATCGTTAGTTCTGTCTTAGGCACCAAGTCAATTGATTCGATATAACTTTCTCTTTCCTCTTTGGACATATTTGCTAGAATTGATTTTCCCATTGCTGAGCAATATAAATCTTGAGTGAATCCGATTCTAGACACACTCTCAAAGGTTGAGCTTCTCTTCGAAAATTTATTAACATATAGCATTTCATTGTCTTGTAACATCCCTAAGTTAACCGTCGCATCCACTCGCTCGAATAAATGTTTCAAAGCTGGATAAGTATCTCTAACAAAATCAAATTGTATAAATGAAGCATTCGCAATTTGAATTAGCCTTGGCCCTAATGAATATGTCTTCTTGTTTGCATGACGCGTGACAAATCCGATTAATTCTAAGGTGTCGAGTACTTTGTGAGCAGTAGATAATGTAATCTCAGTCATCTCAGAAATATCCGTCAACGACTTTGACTCTGGTTGTTGAGATAAATAATCTAAAATCTGCACAGCTTTAATCAATACCGTTCCATAAGGTTTCTTCTCAGCCATAATTCTCCTCCTCTCTTCATATTTCCTTCTTTATTTATCTTATCACGAAAAAGACTCGCTCTCTAGATGAATAAATACCTAGAAGCAACTCACCCCTAGGTATCCTATTTGTTATTCCATCTCTTCAGAAAGTCTAAAATCAAAACCTTGCTGCTCTGCAAATTGCATCATTAACGCTCTTTTATCGATTTCTTTTTGAAATGAGCGAAGAACTTGATCAGTATAAGTATCTGAGCGGCGATTATTTTCACGCGTATCATAGTAGTGAGTCATCTCTTCATCATAATCTGCCAATGTTTCAAGATATGATTCTGGCTCTTGATATTGATTTTCATGAATCTTGAGATCCATCGACATCCGTGGTTTTAACTGTGGATCATCGTTAGGATACCCAAATCCAATACCTAATACCGGGAAGGTCAATTTAGGAAGTTTTAATAGCTCAATGACTTTACCAACATCATTTAGAATACTCCCTAAAAACACAGCCCCTAAACCTAATGACTCAACGGCATTCGTTAAATTTTGAGCCATTAAACTTGAATCTGTCCACCCTTTAAAGAATAAATCCATATTACGGTAATTATCGCCTTCATACCCTTTTTCCATTGCGATATTACCCATTCTACGACTATCTACAATAAAAACATATAATTCTGGTAAATCAGCAACATAGTGTTGTCTACAAATAACAGATAACTCTTGTTTAATTTTTGGATCAGTAATTCGGATGATTGAAGCACTTTGAAGGCCATTGCTACTTGCAGTACGGTTCATCACTTCCCATAACTGTTCCAATGTTTCCTGAGGAACTGGTTTATCTTTAAAAAAACGAATCGTTCGATGTTTTAATTGATCTTTAATTGTTTGAGACATAAATACCCTCCTATTTATGTTAATTATAAGTGAGAAGTTAAAAAGGCGCAATGAAACCCTTCTCATAAATGATAATATTATCTACATTTCTCATTTTATCGCTTATAATTATATCAAGGAGTGATAAGTATGAAAGAACGTATTGGTATTATCGGCGGAGGTATTGTCGGAAGTACGGCTGCGTATTATTTAAGTCGAGCAGGCTACAGAGTGATTCTCTTCGATGAAGGTATTGGACAAGCCACTAAAGCTGCCGCTGGTATAATCAACCCGTGGTTTTCATTGCGCCGAAATAAACCGTGGTATTTTCTAGTGTCACAAGGCGCAGAATTTTACCGTCAATTCATGGCTGATTTAGAACAGGATGGATTTAATGATGGAAATATTTTCCAAGTCGATGGCGCTTTAATGATCCGAAGAAGTGACAAACGCTATACTAAGGACTTATCTCAAGCAGATGAAAAACGACCAGACTCTCCTTCAATTGGTGAAGTGAAAACTGTTCAAGCTAGCGACCTCTTGCCACTATTAAATGAAGATATTAAAGCCACTTATGTTGAAGGTGGCGGACGAGTTGATGGTGAAGCGTTAATTACCAGTCTTCACCAAGCGATTAAGCACTTTGGCGGGCAAATCATCCATGAGAAAGCTCAGTTTAATATCGATAAATCTATTATTACTATTGAGAGTAATTCTACTAAAGAAACCGTCGATCGCTTACTCCTATCTGCAGGAGCATGGCTACCGGAATTACTTGCTCCCCATGGTTATGAAACAGATATCCGCCCTCAAAAAGGGCAATTATATTATTTACAAGATAACGCATGGGAGAATAAACACTGGCCCGTTGTCATGCCTCCAGGAACAGCAGATATCATCCCATTTAATAATGGAACAATTATTATTGGAGCGACTCATGAAGACGATCAAGGTTATGACTTATCTATTGATGAAGCAAAATTACAACAATTAACTGAAGAAGTCAGACAAATCGCACCTCAACTAGCAAATTATTCCATTGTTAAAACGAAGGTCGGCACGAGAGCTCACACATCTAATTTTGATATTTTAGCCGGAAAAGTACCGGAAATGGATCATGTTTGGGCTGTCAGTGGTTTAGGTTCATCTGGATTAACGAGTGGACCTTATTTAGGCTATCAATGGAGTGAGTTGATTCAACATGGCCATTCAACAATCGACCCCCAATCGTTTCCAATTGAAAACCACATTATTAGAATATAGACGTAAATTTTCATGAATTTTTTATGTGTTTTTCGGGTATATAAATTGTGATTACCCTCATATTATGATATATTTCGTATAGACTTAATTATATATTATTGGAGGTCTTACTATGTGGAAAGAATTTAAAGAGTTTATTGTCAAAGGTGACGTAATGAGTCTAGCAGTTGGACTTATTATGGGTTCTGCATTTACTGCAATCGTTAATTCAATGGTAGACGATATTTTCATGCCTATTATTGTTGCTTTCACAGGCGCTGCTGATGTTACTGGTTGGGTATTATCAATTGGTAACACAAACATCATGATTGGTAACTTCTTACAAGCAATTATTAACTTCTTATTAATTGCAACGTTATTATTCTTTGTGGTTAAAGGGTTAAACTCTCTTAAGAAAGAAGAAGAAGCTGAAGAAGAAGTGGCTGAAACAACAGAAGTTGAGTTATTAGAAGAAATTTTAGTAGAATTAAAACGTACTAAATAATTTTTTAAGATTTGAATGATGCTATTAAAAAATCGCACCCAATTAATGTTTTAAACATTAGTTGGGTGCGATTTTTTGATTATTGTATTCGATTTTCTATCTTATTAATTCAATACATTACCTAAAGTCACATGCTAAGTCATGATCATTAATTATACCAATAGCCTGTAGATAAGAATAGATTGTCACTGACCCTACCCATTTAAAGCCGTGTGCTTTGAGTGATTTTGTTATAGTATCACTCAAATCTGACCGTGTTAAATGGTCATCTGTTTGCTTCACCACTTGCTGTCCATCGGTAAAACCCCAAATATACTCTTTAAAAGAGCCATATTCATTTTGTATTTCCATAAATGCTTTAGCGTTGTTAATTGCTGCTTTAATTTTACCTTCATGTCGGATAATTCCTGGATTATTCTTTAATCTTTGAATATCGTCTTCGGTAAATTGTGCCACTAATTGGTAATCATAGTCTAAAAATGCTTCACTAAAATGAGCTTCCTTTGATAAAACTAATTGCCATGAGAGACCGGTATGAAAACACTCAAGTATTAACCATTTATATAACGCCTGATCATCATACTCAGGTTTACCCCAAATATGATCATGGTAATGAACATAATAATCTGGTTTCCCTTGGATCCAGTCGCAACGTTTGACTTCAACCAATTTTAACACTCCTTACATTTGAACAATGAACCCTCTTATGAATAAGTATATCAACAACGTTACATTAATCCCTTTGGTGAGAACAATAAAACCTAGCAAATCACGCACTAAATAATAGGGCACTAACCAAAATGGTGTGTTTGCTCCCTTTAGATTAACAGTTACTCCCTGATTCCAAGCAAGTAATTGTGTCCTAACTAAATGGAAATCACTTGTAATGACCAATAAATCACCTAACCATTGGTTCGATTCCATTACCCTTTTAATAAAAAATAAGTTTTCTTCGGTTGTTGTCGCCTGTTCTTCAAGAATAATTTGCGATTTAGGTATACCATCTTTTATCAACAAACGTTCCATTGCTAATGCTTCGGAAATTGCATCACTAACGGATTTACTCCCTGAAACAATAAAACGGACATTCTTTTGTTCAGTTGATGTTAATTTATTAAAAACTTTGATGGCGTATTTAACACGTCTTGTTAAAATAAGCGGAATCTGTTCCGGGTCCTCAACACGTGCACCTAAAATTGCAATCAATTGAACCGGTGACTTCACTGGTAGGAGATGAAGAATGGTATTTAAAGTTATAAAAGTAAATATAATAGCAATAAAATAAATAGTCATATTTACCAGAGCTGAAACGAGTGCTTCCCAAGATTCTTGCTCAAAATTAAACATCCCCCACATAATTATAACTGTTACCGCTAATAAGAATATGGCAATCAAACTATTAGTGATCATCTGTGACATTTGTTCCTTCGATGCTTTACGCCCTTTTAAAATAATTAAGATAAAAATAAGAAGGAAAATAATCGGCATAAAGGCAATGACAAAACCACTAATAACATAGACGAAGTAACGCACTGCAAAAATAAATTGAATATTGCTCGATTCAACAAAAGCAACCATCATAAGGGCTAGACCATAAGCAAAGAAAGTGACTGGCTGTATATGTGTTTTCTTTAACCAAAGTGCAATTCCACCAATTATTAACAATAAACTACTTAGAAGATATAAATCCACCATTAACCTCCTTATAGCTCATGAAAAGCATTATATACTTCTTGTTTTTTAACGCTCCTTAATTTTGCCACTTGCTTAATTGCCTCTTTCGGTATCAATCCCTGACTGGACATCAACAACTCGACATGTTGTTTATAAGTTAAATGATCGAAATTAGCCAGAGTTTTTAAACCGCCACCTTCAATGAGTAAAACAATTTCCCCTTTAAGCTGATTTTCTTCCAAATAGGTCAATAATTCCAAAGCTTGCCCACGCAGATATTCCTCATAACTCTTCGTTAATTCTCTCGCTATGACCACTTCGCGCTCTTGACCTAAATGCTTAATAACTGCTTGAATTGCTTGTTTGATTCGGTAAGGTGATTCATAAAACAATGCCGTTTCGTCGTGATTACCGATTAATTCCAATATATTTTGTTGCTCTTTCTTATCTCTTGGGAAAAAGCCATAATAAGTAAATCGTTCAGCGGATAATCCAGAGGCAATCAATGCAGTTAAGGCAGCATTAGCTCCTGGTAGACTAACCACTGGGATATCTGCATCCAATACTCGTGTCACCAATGGATGTCCTGGATCATTAATCAGTGGCATACCTGCATCACTAACTAAACCAATACTCTGCCCTTGCTGTAACTTTTCAATGTAGTTATCAATTTCATGAAGATTGGAATGTTCATGAAAACTTTGCATTTTTGTATTAATACCAAAGTGATTCAATAATTTTATCGTATGTCTCGTGTCTTCCGCCAATAGCAAGTCAACTTCCCCCAGTAACCTTACTGCCCGGTAAGTCATATCTTCCAAATTTCCAATCGGCGTAGGAATCAGATAGAGCTTTCCAAATTCATGTAACGCATCCTGTTGAAAACTACGTTGTTTCTGCATCATCAATACCTCCTTCCTTGATTTTATTTACCATCACCAAGCGACCACTCGTAATATCTTCTTGCCCATTTTCTTTAAGATAAGCAATTTTTTGTGGCCGTTTCAGCTTTTTAAAATGATATTCTTGTGACATCGCTAAACGTTTATCATCAAATCGTTCTGCATAAATAGCATGAACGGGCCTTCTAGATGCTGGTCTCGTGTATTTAGCGCCTGTTCCGTCATTATGTGTTTGTATACGATTCGTTAGATTATTCGTATACCCCCCATATAGTGTTCCATCACGACAATATAAAACATAAAAATAATGGGATTGTATACGATTATCCATGATAAATTGCCATCATTTTTTCAGTATAATTACCATCTTCTTCGTGAACAATAATCGGTGGTTCAATTTTAACCCCACGACGTCCACCTTGAGCAATCGCTTCAATCATCACACCATTAGCTTGTTCACCCACTTTAGGATAAATAAACTGCAGACGGTTAACGCCAAATTGATAATTATCTAACGTCTTAAATAAATCATCCAATCGATCCGGTCGATGGACGATATATAATTTCCCTTTTGTCTTCAACAAAGATTTGGCTTTCTTGACCCACTGATCCATTGTTAAGTAAATTTCATGTCGTGCAATGGCGTGGCTAGATAATTTATGTGTTTCTTGGCTATTTTCCACTAGGAAGTAGGGCGGATTACAACTTATAATGTCATACAGAATAGATGCTGGCCTCTTATAGTCATTTAAATCGCCTTGGATAAAGGTTACACGCTCTTCAACACCATTTAACCGGGCACTACGTCTAGCCATATCCACTAATGGTTCTTGAATTTCTATACCTAATAAAGATTGATCTGTTTTTTTAGATAATAGCAATGGAATGACACCATTACCGGAGCAAAAATCGATATAATTGAAGGCTTTTGATGGTAATTCAATAAAATTCGCAAGCAATATTGCATCAATCGACATCGTAAAATAATTGCCACTTTGAATTAATTGAATGCCGTCTTGTGTAAATTGATCAATGCGTTCATTCTCTTTCAATAATGCTTTCTCGATGTCAAAAACCTCCCTCAATTCATCCGTTTAAGCAGATTTACTGCTATCTCTTTTTTCTAATTCTTCTAGGAATTTATTACAAAACAGGCATTCCTCTCCTGATGTAATCGGCATTCCAAAAAACTCATGGCAAATATGAATGCCATCATCGTAATATGCTTGAAGACGATCTCTCCCACTCGGTTTATTTTCAATCAAGATCGAGTCTTCTTCCTTTAAAACATCATTTTCAATATCTTTACTTAAAATAATGTCCGTTAATTCCTGATTTTTCAGCTTTAATTGATTATTTTGTTCCATCAGGTGCGACATACTCTCTCTAAGTTCAGCAATCGTGTCGCTTAAATGCAATAAATCACTCTCCGCTTTATCGATTAATTCTTGAATTAAATCGTGGCTCATATTCTCCCTCCCTATTTACAAATATTGATGGTTAATTGCTCCAAGGCTAATTGTGGCGAAACATTGGCTTGTATATATTGTTTTGCCTGTATTAAATATTGGTTAATATCCAATAATAACGATATGCTTGGATTTTTGTGTTTAATTAAATTGTTAAAAAATGACTCATACATTGAAGGCGTCTCGGCGTTACTATCACTGGTGACTCTTAGTAATAAATGGTAATTAATAAAGAGCAAGTAATCTATACCTAATAATGACACCGGCACTGGTTTTAAATGCTTCTTCAAATGCGTTTCTACTGTGACGAAACTTTGCATTTCACCTTGTACTAATAGCTGGTAATAGTAATGATAGTCCCTTAACCAATGGTCAAAGTCCCCAGGAGGGTAAGTCGCAGTTAATAATCCAACATTTTCGGTTGGCAAATGCGATAAAACGAAAGCATGAGCAGAGGAATACCCCTGCTCAACAAAAAGTTGTTGCTTTTGTTTATAATCTCCCTCGTCAAAGCTGACCATCTGAACACGTGATTGGATAGTTGGTAATAAATTAGCTTGATTATTAACCCATAAAATCATATATACATGATCTACCGGTTCCTCTAATACCGTTAATAACGCATTCGAAGCTGATGTATTCATTAATTCTGCTTGCTGAATTACCGCAAGTTTAAATGTCGTTTCAACAGGAGTCGTTGCTACCCATTGCTTTAATTCACGGATTTGATCAACTCGAACTGACCGACCGTCCGGTTCAACATATAATACATCTGGAAAATTACCTTCTCGAATGCGGTGGCAAATATCACATTCACCACAAGCCTCGCCTTCGGATGTCTTGTTTTGGCAAGCTAACAACGCTAAAAGATAATCCGTTGTTTTTTCTTTCTCAGCAGTATTGATTCCTGTAAATGCATAAGCATGCACTAAATGATTGTTATCTACTAAACGTCTGAAATAAGTTTCATGCATAATCGTTAATTAAAAGCGATGATGTGAATCAACAGGCAGAACAAAACAAACAGCTCCACCCACTTCAACTTCCACCGGAAATGCTGTCGACATCTCAAAGTTAATATCATACCCCATCGGAGAAGCAAAATATTGTTCACGTGCTTTACAATTTTCTTCAATGATTGCAAGTGTTGAGTTTACTTGGTTATCCTCAACCCCAATAAGAAAAGTTGTACTTCCCGCTCTTAAAAATGAACCTGTACTCTTTAATTGTGTCGTTCTTAAATCTGCTTCCATGAGAGCATCTGCTAATACTTGTCGATCTTGGTCTTGAACAATGGCTAAAATTAGTTTCATGTTTCATTTCCTCACTTTCATTAAATCAGGTTGTTTGTTTTCAATAACTCCAGGCAATCACTTACCACATTTTCAATGGGTTGATTTCCATTAATCAAATGGATACGCTCGTCATTCGCTGCTAATTCCAAGAAAGCTTCACGGACACTCTGGTGAAATTCTAGTCCTTCTTGATCTAAACGATCAAACTGTCTTGTCCCTTTCGCCGCATAAATTCTCTCTAGGCCAACTTCTGCTGGAACATCAATTAAAATAGTCATATCTGGTAAATGACCCTCTATTGCAAAGTCATTAATTTCTTTGACACGTTCAACAGTCAATCCACGTGCAATACCTTGGTACACTAATGAGCTGTCAACAAAACGGTCACTCAATACTAGATGTCCTCGTTCTAATTTTGGCAAAATAACTTCAGTTAAATGTTGGCGACGTCCCGCAGCATACAATAAGGCTTCAGTACGTGCATCCATATTAGTATGTCTAACATCTAGAATTAATTCCCTTATTTCTTCAGCAATCACACTGCCAGTCCCACCAGGTTCTCTCGTTGTATATATAGACTGGCCCTGCTCTTCCATATAAGCGGCAATTGCTTTGATAACTGAAGTTTTTCCAGAACCATCTGGCCCCTCAAATGATATGAATTTTCCCTTAGGCATACTTATCTCCTTACTAAATTTCACGCCGCCCTTCGATGGCTCTAAATAAAGTCATCTCATCAGCGTATTCGATATCTGAACCAACTGACAGCCCATGGGCTAGCCTTGTTACTTTGATTCCTGACGGTTTAATTAAACGGGATAAATAAACCGCGGTCGCTTCACCCTCGGAAGTGGCATTGGTTGCAATGATTACTTCCTTAACTGCTTCGTCAGCAAGTCGCTTAATTAATGGTGCAACGTTCAAATCATCTGGTCCAGTTCCTTCCATTGGTGATAGTACACCACCTAGGACATGATAGTAACCATTAAACTCTTGCATGCGTTCCATCGACATAACGTCTCGTGTGTCTTCAACAACCAAGATAATACTCTTATCACGGCCACGATCACTACAGATAATACAAGGATCCTGATCCGTAATATTTCCACAAACGGAACAGTGAGTTAAATCCCTCTTAGCATTGATTAAATTTTGTGCAAATTCTAAAACATCTGACTCAGGCATCTCTAAAATATAAAAAGCGAGTCGGGCAGCCGTTTTCGCACCAATACCAGGTAACTTTGTAAAGCTGTTAATTAATTTTGCAATCGGTGCTGGATACTGCACTTTGCATCCTCCTCTAAATTAGAACGGTAAATTAAGCCCTTGTGTAAAGCGTCCCATACGTTCCTCTGTTGTTTTATCTACTTGAGTTAACGCATCATTAACCGTTGCAATAACTAAATCTTGTAACATATCCACATCATCTGGATCAACTAATGCCTCGTCAATTTGTAAATCAATTAATTCTTTTTTACCAGACATTTTAACTTGCACTAAATTATTAGCATCCGCTGCTTCAAAAACAGTTGCCTCTAATGCTTCCTGTTCTTTTTTCATGTCTTTTTGCATTTTTTGCATCTGTTTCATCATACCTTGCATGTTCCCCATATTCATACCTTTCATTTGATAGCCTCCTATGATTTTAATTTTATTTTTATACTCAGTTACGCATTATTATAGCATATACAGTGATATGACTCAAAGCACTAGTCTCTATCTCGTTATTGATATAATAACGTTTTTACTGAAAAAGACCCATTAAAATATTCCCAAAAATAAAAGAACCCCACCGAAAAAGATGGGGACACTTCTAATCGTCATACACTATATTTATATTATCTTCGCCAAATATTTCAATTGCTTTAGAAATAAATACTGGCTTTTCATCTTCTTCCTCTTCGATCGTCGCCTCTTGTTGCATCATTAAAGTATCGATACTTGGAGGAGAGTCTACTACAGGCATTTCTTCCGGCTCATCATCGATTACAATTTGTTCTTCCGGTGTTTCATCATACCCATTTGATTGAATATGCTGAATATTTTCTGGTGCTGTATACCCTTGAAGTTCTATCGGCTGATTTTGGTTACGTTGACGTAAAACAATATAGTTTTGCCTTACCGCTGACCAGTCTTTTTCCAAAATAACAATCACACAAATCGGTTTGTCAAAGGTACGTTCAGCAATCTCTTCAAACTTATATCTTAAGGTTTGGTTGTTTTGTAATGTTCCTGCGTAAAGTTCGTTTTCAAAACTAATCACGACATACCCACCACCCGCAGCTCGTACCTGGCTACCATTAAACGGCATTCTATCTTGAGGTGTTAATCGATTGAGTAGAATTTTCCAATTTGCTTTCCATTGTGTAATTGCCTCAGAAGTCGCTTGATTCAACACATAATAAACATCTTCATTATTTAATTGATACCTTGTTTGTGCTGTTTGTGGACGTTGTCTAGGCGTTAATGCTTCGGGTTGTTTTGGTTGAGCATTTGATTCTTCCACATTTGGCTGCATTGGTTTATCAACGATTGACTGTGTGGCATTATCTTGTAAGGCAGCCATTTGTTTATGTTGTCCATCTAATTGACTGTGTAAGTGGGCTATTTGTTGTTTTAATTCCGCAATTTCTTCATTTACTGGTGATGCATTTACCACTTGAGGATTTGACTGAACCTGTTCTTCCAGATGATTTGACAATTGAATCGTCACAACCTCTACGTATAAGCCAGGTTGATTCGAAAAGCGCATATTTTGTTGCGCTAGGTTCAATTGGTCAATCATTTCATAATAAAAACGCGAATCCATTGTATTATTCAAAGGTTCCAACTCTGCATCATTTAATAATGTATGATTTTCTTTGGTATGAATGGTTAATAAGACATCTCGAATAAACGAAATCAATTCTTCAATAAAACGACTCGCTTGTTTCCCTTGATTAAATTGTTCCCTTAGTATCTCAAGGGCTTCACCGCTATTACTATGGTGAACTGCTAGTAAATATTGAACTAACTCAACTTGGCTTAAACTACCAGAAACTTCTAGCGCTGTTGCGACTGTTAGCTCATCATTCCCGTAAGAAAGGGCTTGGTCTAATAAACTTAGAGCATCTCGCAATCCACCATTAGCAGCTCGAGAAATAATAGCTAATGCCTCTTCATCATATGAGACACCATCAAATTCCAAGACCTCTTTTAGGCGTCTAATAATATCAATTGACTGAATGCGTTTAAAATCATAGCGTTGGGTACGACTAATTATTGTCGCCGGAATTTTATGAGGTTCCGTCGTTGCCAAAATGAAAATAACTTGAGCAGGGGGTTCTTCTAATGTCTTTAATAATGCATTAAAGGCCCCAGTTGTTAACATATGGACCTCATCAATAATATACACTTTGTACTGCGCTTGAGTTGCTGCATAGCGTACATTTTCTCTTAAATCACGAATTTCCTCTACACCATTATTACTAGCCGCGTCAATTTCATTCACATCACTCAATTGACCTGAAGTAATCAACTCGCAAATATCACAGTTATTACATGGGTTCCCATCAACTTGATTAGGGCAGTTAACTGCTTTAGCTAAAATTTTCGCTGCACTCGTTTTCCCAGTTCCACGAGGACCGGTAAATAAATAAGCATGACTCAACTGTTCATTACTCACGGCATTTTTTAATGTTTCACTGATCATCTCTTGCCCCACTAATTCATCAAATGTTTGTGGTCGCCAGACACGATATAATGCTTGATAACTCATATTTACCCCCTCTATTCATCTTTATCATTGTAGCATGAAACGCGCATCTACGCACAATTAATTCATCTTAGTTAGCTTTTGAAACTCAGTCATAGATCGCTCATATAATGGCCATAATTCATCAACCGTTTTCTTCATCCATGCTTCTAAATATCCAGGATCTAATAAAGCTTCATCCGATTTCATCATTGCTCGCCCAATTTGAAAATCTGCTCCTTTAATATTTTCTAAACGATCTAAACCTTTAGCAAGATTATCTTCCTTCAAATTATAATAATCCGGTCCATAATGCGACAACATGATATGCATATCTGAAGGTAAATCGAGTAATGGCTCCTTCTTTAGAAACTGTGCCATTTTGTCTTTCTCCAACAAATGAAATTGATAGCACAACATAATATAAGTAAAATGTTGATTAATTCCGATTTCAAAGTGAGGATACTTCTTATAGCCACGATTGTCACCACCAATGGCAACCCACGTATGGCGTAATGGTTTTACCTTGCGCTGAATATGCTTGGCAATATAAACGGGTAATTCTGTTTTATATGCCTGATCGATATGATCTTCTAAAATACGACCATAATAACGAAATACGGGTTGGATTTCCCTTCTCACTACCGGCATTTGATCATCTAACATCGGTATTTCAAACGACTCAAATGCTTCATCTGTAAATATATCTTGTGCCATAATAAACTCCTTCATCATTAGTCCAGTTAATTATAACACGTTTAGTGGTATTGCTCTTACCTTGTCCAATAGAAAAGCGATGACCAAAGTCACCGCTTACAAATTATAAAGTAATAATAAATCTTTCTAATCGTTCGATTGCTTTTTCGAGTTGACGAATGGAATAAGCGTAAGATATTCTAAGGAACCCTTCGCCTTGGTCACCAAATGCCGAACCTGGAACAACCGCCAATTTCTCCGCATCTAATAAATCCATCGCAAATTGTTCACTGCTCATTTCAAATGGTCTTACATCAGGGAAACAATAAAATGCTCCTTTAGGTTCAAAACACCCTAATCCGATACGACTGAATTCTTTCATTAGAAAATGACGACGCTTATTATAATCTTCGCGCATCATCTCAACTTCATTCATACATTCATTCAATGCAACAATTCCTGCATATTGAGCTGCAGTGGGTGCTGCCATAATGACATATTGATGTATTTTAAGCATTTGTTCCGTGATCCAATCTGGCGCACATACATAACCTAAACGCCAGCCAGTCATTGAGAATGCCTTAGCAAATCCATTGATATAAATCGTTCGTTCCTTCATATCCTTTGCTGCAGCAATAGATAAATATGGACTAGCGCTATACCATAATTCTGAATAAATTTCGTCTGTGATAACATACAAATCATGCTTTTTGATCACTTCAACAATACGTTTGGTTTGTTCTGGGGTGATGATTGCTCCCGTTGGATTATTTGGGTAATTTAAGATAATCGCTTTGGTTTTCTCTGTAACTAGAGCCTCGATATCTTCCGGTTGAATCGCAAAATCAAACTCACTACGAAGTGGAACTGGAACTGGAACTCCTCCAGCCATACTAATCGTTGGCGCATAAGAAACATACGACGGATCTAAACATAAGACCTCATCACCCGGTGTAATTAAAGTCCGACAAGCCAAGTCAATCGCTTCACTCGCTCCAATCGTGACAATAATTTCTGTCTCAGGATGATAATCAAGTTGAAAACGCGCCTCGAGATAATCGTGAATGGCACGGCGCAACTCAATCATTCCAGCATTTGCTGTATAGAATGTTTGTCCATTTTTAATACTATTAATTCCAGCCATAGATGCTTTCCAAGGGGTATTAAAATCTGGTTCCCCAACCCCTAATGATAAGACATTAGGAATATCATTGGCAATATTAAAGAATCGTCGAATACCAGACGGCTCTAAGTCTACAACTGTTTTATTTATTGGTTTTGTCATTGCGAAACCACCAATCGATTCCCAATTTGTGCATTATCGTCATAAACAACCCCATGTTCTTTATAACGGTTCATCACAATATGTGTCACTGTATTCGTTACCTCATCGATTGCTGCTATTTGGTTAACGAAGGCACTAATTTCCTTCATCGTTGCTGGTTTAGTCAGTAACATAAAGTCATAAGATCCACTCATTAAATGAAGTGTCTCTACTTCTTCATAGCGGTACATCAGCTCAGCAACCTCTTGGTACGAAATACCCTGATTTAATTTGACAGAAACCTCTACCATTGCTGACACATGTCCATGCTCAATCGCATCCCAGTTTATCATCGTATGGTAACCGGCGATAACACCGTCCTGTTCAAGTTGTTTTATCGTCGCTTTGACTGTAGCCTCATCTACTTCAAGTTGAGCCGCGATAAATTGAGGGTCCAAATGACTATCCTCTTGTATCATATTCAGTAATCGTTCTACTTTTTTAGAATCCATACGATGCCTCTTTTCTAATTTAATTATATTTTATTTAATATAGCACAATCCTCTATGGATAGCCTAACAATATGTGAATTTTTCCGTATTTTTTAATTGCCTTTTGACTACTATCCACTTTTCCTCTAGTTTTCGTGATATAGTTTGATTCATCCAATAGGAAAGGGGATTATTATGAAGAAAAAATTATCATATATCAGTCTATTCTTTTTCATTACTGCATTATTTACAACTTTTTCAACCATCTCTGCGACAGTGCGTGAGATGCCAGCTACTTTTACTTACGGGGAATCTTTAAACGACAGTCAGTATCAAGAAACAAAAAATGTACTCGGTGTTGAATCTGGTGCTACAGAGATTGAAGTTCAAATAAATGAATTGAATAGCTTACTACAAGATAACTATAATTATTATCAAGTCTATTCATCTAGTTACATCACACCTAATAGTAATGGTGGCATTAATGTTGATATTGTTACACCAAATACGATTACAACGATTACTCCTTTACAGTATGAAAATGCTGCACTGACAGCAGGAGCAACGGACGTTAATATTAAAGTCGGTTCAGCTGTCACTGTTGATGGATCAGGTGCATTAGCAGGAGTATATAAAACATTCCAAGATGCGGGTTATGCCCTTGATAACCAAGCAGTTGAAACTGCCCAAGAAGAACTTGCAGTAACAGGACAAATTACTGAAGAAAATCAAAATGAATCTGGCTACACAGACGAGGCATTAAATGCCGCAATCGCTGATATGAAAGTACAGGTTCAACAATTAAATGAAGAGACAAATAACTCAGTAACAATTGAGCAAATTCAAGTTATTGTTAATAATGTCGTTAATAATTATCAATTGAATGCCTATTTAACAGAAGATAACATTCAGCAACTAACCAATTTAATGCATCAATTTAGTCAAATAAATTTAACACAAGAACAAAAGGATGCCATCTATGCGTTTGGTCAAGACATTGTAAACAACTCACAGAATTTATTTGATCAGGCTCAAACAGCATGGAATAATATCGACGACACTCAAAAACAAGACTTAACTGAACAAGCAACCTCTATTTGGGAACAAATTAAACAATTCTTTGCTGATTTATTTGCTAGTTTCTAAATATTAGCCACTATCTTAATGGATAGTGGTTTATTTACAGTCATTTTTATTACAATATTGCTACTTCAATCTTAAAACTATTCCACAATCATTTAAAATTTGATATAATACCAAAAGTGACCTCACGGTTTAATGTAGTTAGACATAAAATGAGGCAGAATTTTATAAGGAGTTAACTATGAAAAAATATTTATTAGTCTTTGCGGCTTTATTTATATTAGCAGGATGTCAAAATGAACGACCTACAATTGAAGTAGACTCTGCCGAAAGCGAAGTTACATCGAGCGTAGAAGAATCTTCAAGTAGCGATGAATCTAGTGAGTCAAGCGAATCATCGAGTGAAGAAGCTGAAGACCCAATGGTTGAAGCCATTTTAGAATCATTTGAAGTTGAAGATGAGCAAGAATTAATCGAAATTGAAGTAGTAGAAGATGAAACTACTGACGCAATCCCAGATCCACACACTGAATATAAAATCGTCTTAACCGATGAAGAATATATTCAAACAATTTTAGATAGTGTATTCCGTGTCCATAATGGAACAGCATCTGATGAGGAACGCGAAAGAATTCGTTCTATCTTTGACCGTGTTCATGATTTAGCACAAGAGTTTGATAACGATAACGACGCTGTTACCTTTGAATTTGAAGATGACGACGAAGAAACAGTTTTAATCGCAAAATCTACACGCGTTGATGATTATATTGAATATGATTTTGATTACCGTGCAGAATCTTCAGTAGAAACAGTTGAAGAAATTGAAGAACCTGAATCTGAAGAATCAAGTACAGAGACAGATACATTCATTCCTCAACCAACAACACCGGATGAATGGCAAAACAATAATAATAATACATGGCAACCGCCAGTATATGAAGAACCAACGCCTGAACCTACACCTGAGCCTCAGCCAGAGCCTACGCCTGAACCTGAACCTCAGCCTGAACCGGAAGCACCGGCGACAAGTGAATAAGAAATCCATTTATTACAGCACTTACCTTTTGAGTAAGTGCTGTTTTTTTGCAAAAAAATAAGCATCCGTCCCTAAAGAACAGATGCTTAGTAAATGTAATATAAATACGGCACATGGCGTTGTCGCTTAGAGCTGCTACCTTCCAGTCCTGACCCGGTTCACGACGCGACCATTGCCGCATCTATTATTGTAACAAAAGATATGATAAATAACAAGAACTTTATTAGACGTTTTTGATTATCTATTACTCACAATTTGTTATAATATATTCAAATACATTTAAGGTGGGAATAAACATGACAGACATTATTGCACATCGTGGCTATAGCGCGAAATACCCTGAAAATACCATGCTCGCTTTCAAAGAAGCAAGTAAATTTTCCATTGGCGGAATTGAATTAGACGTTCATCAAACATTAGATAATGAACTTGTCATTTGTCATGATGAAACAATTGATCGAACTTCAAATGGCAGTGGTTGGATTAAAGACATGACCTTAGAGGAATTACAACAATTTTCTTTTCATGGAAGATTTGCTGAATTTCAAGATCATCCTGATTGTAAAATACCTACTCTGGATGAATTTTTAGACTGGGCTCAAGATTTTGAATTTTTAATTAATATCGAATTAAAAACAGATCAAATAGCATACGATGGCCTAGAACAAAGTGTCATTGATTTAGTAGGTAAATATGATTTACAAGAACGCATTATTTTATCAAGTTTTAATCACAATAGTGTAATGAGAGCGCTAGAAATTGACCAAAGTCTGTCCTTAGGTTTCTTAAATGATTCAGGAATATTAGACCCAGGGGACTATTGTGTTAAATATGATGTGTCACAATATCATCCAAGTCATCACTCACTAACCCCTGAAGCAATTGAAAATTGCCGTTCTCAAAACATTTCCATCAATGTATACACTGTTAATGACCCTGAATTAATGTTGCAGTTACAAGCAACAAATATCACTCGTATATTTACAGATGAGGTGGAGCTAGCGATCCAGACTTATCAAGCCAATTCTATCTAGCACAACTAAATCTTAAACATTAAAAACCGTACAAAGCGAATGTCTTCTGCATTCGTTTTGTACGGTTTATTTTTATCGGATCAGCCAACCACCATCAAGCGGAATAATATTCCCCTGCATATAATCACTGGAATCACTCGCTAAAAATAATGTGAGTTCCGCCACTTCTTCCGGCTGTGCCCATCTTTTAGTTGGGGTCTGTTCTGCAACCCATCCTGCCATTTTGCCATTATTTTCCTCAAAATCAGCACGATTCATGGCTGTATCAATTGCACCCGGTGCAATCGCGTTTACCCGTAGCCCCTTATCGCTGTAATCATAAGCTAACTGCTTAGTTAATCCCGCAACAGCATGTTTACTCGCCGTATATGAAACGCCTCCCCCGCCAGCTGTTAAACTAGCAATCGAAGCCATATTAATAATACGGGATGTTTTGTTCTTTACTAAATAAGGGAGAGCAGCCTTAGTAACGACAAACATACTCGATACATTTACACGAAAATAAGATTCAAACTCTTCTAAAGTAGTTTCTTCTATAGTTTGATAACCATCTAATTGTCCTGCAGTATTACATAGTACATCCAAACCACCTAAAAATTGAATGGCCTGATCGAGCACTAATGGTATTTTATCAACATCAGTTAAATCGAGTTGCTGAAACTTATACACATGTGGATAAGCTTCCTCTAATTGCTTAACTTCTGATGAATATGACTTATCCACACCATAAACTTGATGGCCAGCATCTAAAAATGCCTTTACTTGAGCTAACCCTATGCCTGACGCACAACCGGTAATCAAGACTCGCATTTCCTTAGGTAAATGATTTTTGCGGACGCGAGGAATCGATTGTTTACTCATTTTATTCAACAATCATCCAATCTTCCGCTAAAATATCACAAACAGTTGGTTGGAACATACTGTATCCTTCACCTGTAACCATAATAACAAAGTATGGCGTCATCGTTTCATCATCGATCGTTGTTTCTGGAATGTATTTTACATACTCCTCTGCGCCACCCCATCCTTGACGAATAATTTTAGCGCCCTCTTTAAATTTTGGTAAAATCTCTTCAAACTTCATTTATTTCTTCCTTTCTTCATAACTTATCAACATTCTGTGCATAACTACGATTGGTTATCCACAGTTTTGTTCATAACTTTCTCTTTTTTACGCTTTTCTCGTAATCCTCTAAAGAATGTGCTTAACTTATCCCCACACTCCGTTGCTTTAATACCTCTAATCACTTGAGCTTCATGATTAAAACGTGTATCCATTGGTAAATTCATTAAAGTTCCAACACAACCTGATTTTATGTCGCTCGCTCCATAAACGATTCTTTCAATTCTTGAATTAATCAATGCCCCTGCGCACATAGGGCATGGTTCTAGTGTCACATAAAGTGTTGCGCCTTCTAAGCGCCATGCCCCTAAATGATGATTTGCTGCTTCAATTGCTTGAATTTCTGCGTGAGCAAGTGCTCGCTTTTCTGTTTCTCTTAAATTATAGCCTTCACCAATAATTTCACCATCTAAAACAATCACTGCACCAATTGGCACTTCCCCTAATTCTTCCGCTTTGTCAGCTAAATCTAATGCTTTCTGCATCCAGTATTCATGCTCGTCTCTCTCCTGGAGGGATAGCGTTTCAGCTTCAATCATTTCTTTTTTTATTTGCATTATGTCCTCCAAGTTCTAATATTTTCAATCATTATCTATAAAAATGAAAAAAATATTGATAAGCCAATTCGACTTATCAATATTATACACAAATTAATGAGTAAAGAAATCTGAGACTTTTTCTGTTGCTTTGCTCGTTCTAGCTTTTGCAGTTTCGACTAATGAGTTTAAACCATCCGAAGCGTTACCTGCTGCTTCACTTGCTGTATCTGCTAAATTTACGAGTGTATTAATTTCTGCATCTGATAAATTATCAACTGCATTGACTAATGCATCTGAACCATTTAATTTATGTTTGACATAAAACTTCGCTTTTTCGCGGTTAATAACACCTTCGACTTTTTCACGAGCCTCGTCACTAAAGTATAAATACGCTGCTGTACCTGCGACAGCAACTGCAGCTCCTAATAAAACTAAGCCTACAGTGCGTCCTGTATTATTTTTATTCATTATTTTCACTCCTCTGTCTATAGTAGTTATATTATATCAGATAATGAAAATGCTTTCGAGAAATAACTATGCTATGCAAATAAAAAAAGGCTACAACATTACGCTGTAGCCCATCTTCATTCGATTATTTACTTCGATTATTAATATTGATATTCCCTTGGCGACCACCGATTGTAATCTCATCCCCTAAGGCAATTTTTCCACTTAACATCATTTCACTTAACTCATCTTCAATTTGCTTTTGTATTGCACGGCGAATTGGACGAGCACCATATTCTGGATCAAATCCGGCATCAGCAATAATATCTACTGCTGTGTCTGTTACACGCGCTTCAATTTCTAATTCGCCTAAACGAGTAATAATATCTTGCGCTTGTAATTTAACGATTTCACGAATTTGTTCTTTAGATAATGTATGGAAGACAACAATTTCATCGATACGGTTAATGAATTCTGGACGGAATGCCATTTTCACTTCTTCACGAATACGTTTTTCCATTGCTTCATAATCATTAGAATAATCAACCGCACCAAATCCAACAGATTTTTCGTCACGTAATGCTGTTGCACCTAAGTTAGATGTCATAATGATAATGGTATTTCTAAAGTCTACACGGCGTCCTTTACCATCAGTTAAGTGACCATCGTCAAAGACTTGTAATAAGATGTTGAAAACATCTGGATGGGCTTTTTCAACCTCGTCTAATAGAATGACACTGTATGGTTTTTGACGGACTAATTCAGTTAATTGACCAGCTTCGTCATATCCAACATATCCTGGAGGTGAACCTACTAAACGTGACACTGAGTGTTTCTCCATATATTCAGACATATCTACACGAATCATACTATCTTCGCTACCAAACATCGTAGCAGCTAATGCCTTAGCTAATTCTGTTTTACCAACACCTGTTGGTCCTAAGAATAAGAATGAACCAATTGGACGTTTTGGATTTTTCAAGCCACTGTATGCACGACGGATTGCACGTGACACTACCGAAACAGCTTGATCTTGACCAATTACACGCTCATGCAATTCTTCCTCTAAGTGGATTAGACGTTGCGACTCTGCAACTTTCATTTGTTGAACTGGGATACCTGTTGATTGAGCTAGTACTTCGGCAACATCATCATCTGTTACAACTAATGTGTTCTCGCCTTTTTTAGAGTTAGCATCCAATTGTTTTTCTAACTGGTCTTCTAATTCTTTTTCCTCTAGGCGTACTTCAGATGCACGTTCAAAGTCTCGGTCTAAAATCGCTTTTTCCTTTTGACCTGCTAGTTCCGCTAATTGTTTCTCTAATAAAGCAGAGGTTGAAACTACGGCAGTGCGGTCGATACGTACTTTGGCTGCTGCTTCATCAATTAAATCAATCGCTTTATCTGGTAAACGACGATCCGTGATATAACGTGCTGATAATTTAACCGCTGATTTCACAGCATCATCTGTTATTTCTACTTGATGATGTTTTTCATAACGGTCTTTAATCCCGTCAATAATTTGTAAAGTTTCATCCTGAGTTGGTTCTTCAATCATAACTCGAGAGAAACGACGCTCTAATGCAGCATCTTTTTCGATATATTTTTGATATTCATCTAAAGTTGTGGCTCCAATTACTTGAATCTCACCACGAGCTAATGCTGGTTTTAGAATATTTGAAGCATCGATCGCTCCTTCTGCTCCACCAGCTCCAATTAATGTATGTAATTCATCAATGAATACAATTACTTCGCCATCTTCTTGTAATTCTTCAATAATTTTCTTCATACGCTCTTCAAACTCACCACGGTATTTTGTACCCGCTACTAGAGCAGAAATATCTAACATCATTAAACGCTTGTTAGCAATATCTTCTGGTACTTCACCATTTACCATTTGAACAGCTAAGCCTTCAGCCACTGCTGTTTTACCAACACCTGGTTCCCCAATTAAAACCGGGTTGTTCTTTGTACGACGGCTGATGATTTGAATAATACGACGGATTTCTTGGTCACGTCCTATAACAGGATCTAATTTATCTTCACGAGCTAATCGTGATAAATCACGAGATACTGAATCCAATGTTGGTGTTTTACTTGCTGACTGACCATTTTCTCCTTGAGGAGAAGACGATGGACGACGACGGACAGAACGGCCACCTGATGATTGCTCATTATTTTGACGACCAATCATGTCATAAATAGCTTGTCGTAATTCATTTAGGTTGATTCCTGCATTTTTTAATAGAACAGTCGCATAAATTTCTTCATTTAACATCCCTAATAATAAATGTTCAGTTCCTACCTTTGATGCTCCCATGCGTTTAGCATCTGTTGATGCATTCATGATCACCTTTTTAGACCTAGGTGAGTAAGGAATCACAATATCTCCTGATGTACGCGGTTTAGCAACAGTCCCTTGAATAGCCTCTAATTCCATCATTAGACGTTCATAGCTTGCCCCTAAGTCTCTTAATACTTTACCTGCAATACCATGCTCTTCACGTGTTAGCCCTAGTAAAATATGTTCGGTTCCTACGGCATTATGTCTTAGATAGTAGGCTTGTTCTGCCGCGAATAACATAGCCTGTCGTGCGCTGTCTGTAAATAATTCTTCAAACATAAATTCACCTCTTTAGTTTATTCTTAGTTCTTTTAATGTTGTTTTTAATAAATATGCACGCAACTGATCTTCATAATCTGTAATAGACGTTAGCGTTATGTTATCCATTAATGATAACATAATACGCGATTCTCTTTCAGTTATTAGCTCATTTTGCCTCATTGTATTAATTATATTTTGTGCATCTTTTTCACTAATTTGTTGATCAATTAATCCAATCATTCTATCGATATACTCTACTTCATCCACTAAATGTATCTTAACAATTCGAATGTAACCACCGCCACCACGTTTACTCTCTACCTGGTATCCATGGGCTTGAGTAAAACGAGTATTGATGACATAATTGACTTGAGAAGGCACACAATCAAATCGCTCAGCAATATCGCTTCGCTTAATTTCAATCTGCTCGCTTTCCTTTAAAAACCGCTTCAAATACGATTCAATAATGTCAGACATATTGCGTTTTGCCATTCAACCCCTCCTTCATTTCACTGACTAAGTTTGACCAATAAATGTAGTAAAAAAGGTCTAAATATTTAATTTGACCTTCTTTGACTATTATAACAACTACCAAATTCAATTGCAACTAATCTGATTGCTTGGTAAGTATTTTACTTAAAATTGGTTCTAATACAAAATAAAACGCTCCATTACCCAATGCATGCATCAAATCAAAACTAATGCCCCGGAAATAATAAACCCAGAAGTGATTAATTTTATATAACCAAACACTCCATAGAGAAATGATTAAACCATAAATTAGCCCCATAAGTATTGCGGTAATTACCCCATAATATCTTCTATAAGGTAATTTTCTATCATAAATTGGTTTGAGTAATAAATAGGTAAGTACTACAACTATACTGAAACTAATTATCTGACCGATTGTCCACGGTCCCATTCCCATAAAGATATTCGATACCAATATTGAGCCAACTGCTACCATTAATCCATCCATTAATCCTAAATAGAGTGTGACTAACATAATGATTACTGTTACTGGTTGTATATTAGGTAAAGGTTGAAAGAGTACACGACCTATCACTGCAATCCCGATAGTAAGTGCCAATCGAACAATTCGTCTTGCGGCTTTATGTGATTGAGCATTGGACATTAAAATTCACTTAATGTAAATTCAATAACATCTCCAGGTTCAGGAACTAACTCAGCCGCACCAACCTCAGCAAATTCTTCATTTACCGTAAATGTCCACCAGAGATTTTGATCCGGATCTTGTGTGTATCTATTGATTGCTTGAATAAATCCATCTTCTTCTTGAATCTCATAAACACCCTGCATGGTTTCTAATAAAGTTTGCCCCTCTTGATAAGGTAAATCATGTTCTAATTCAGAAATACGCTCACCATCAACTGTAATCATAACTGTGATGGATTCCTCTTGATTGGCTTGTGTTTCTGTTGATTCAATTTGAACATCATTATTATTTTCAGTTTCATTTTGACAACCAGCAAATATAAATAATACACTGATTAATAATACTATTTTTTTCAAATGATACAGCTCCTATCTTTTTAAAAGAATAAATGGTTGGTCTTTTAAATTACTCGCTATAATTTTATTAAACTTTACTCCGAAGCTCTTACTCCATTATGGAAAACTTCACTGACATCGTCATCATCTTCCAATGCATCAATGATATTCATGAGTGTGTCAAAATTTTCGTCTGATAATGGTACTTCTGTTTGTGGTACCATTGTTAACTCAGCAGTGTTTAATTCATATCCTTCAGCTTCTAAGGCATCGCGGACTGACGCAAAATCACTCGCATCTGTATAAATTTCAAATACTTCATCTGTCGTCTCTATTTCGTCGCCGCCTGCTTCAATAACGCTCATGAACATTGTATCTTCATCAACATCTAAGCCTTCGCGTTCAATCGCAATATAACCTTTTCGGTCAAACATAAATGAAACAGATCCCATTTCTCCGATATTTCCACCATTTTTGTTGTAACAAATACGGACATTTGTTTGAGTACGGTTACGATTATCGGTTAAAGCCTGAGCTAAAATACCCACACCACTTGGTCCGTACCCTTCATACATTACCTCTTCAAAGTTATCACCATCAGCAGATGATGTCGCTTTATCAATTGCACGCTTTACATTATCATTAGGCATGTTTTGAGCTTTCGCTCTATCCATTGCTAAACGAAGTGCTGGGTTTGTTTCTGGATCACTACCACCTTGTTTAGCAGCAACATAAATTTCACGTGATAATTTTTGAAATATCTTACCTCGCTTAGCGTCTTGAGCACCTTTTCTTTGTTTTATATTATTCCATTTTGAATGTCCAGCCAAAATGTCATCCCCTTTATTTATTAATTTGTTCATCTAAATTAGATATCATTTATTATTATAGCAGATTTTAATGCTAATAAAAAAGCCTATACAAGCTAGGCTCTTACTTTGATTCTATCTCAATGATTCGTTTCAATTCTTCATGAAGTAATTCCGCCACTTCCCCACGTTCCTGCCTAAAATGCTTTTCACCTGTGAAATAAACAGGCTCACCACAACGAATTTGATGAGTATCGTGACTCGCATAAATTGACAAAAAACGTACACGTTTACCTGTCTTTTTATAGTAGAGTTTATCAATCGCCAAAAAACCTTCATACATACGTCCAATATGTGTTGAACTATTCGCATAATCTATGTCAGGTAAAATTAAAATAGGCTGATTTTTATCCAATGCTTCAATCGTCATATCAAAAGTCCGTTTAATTTTTTTAGAAGTGCGAAAAACTGGAATCGCTTGAACTGAGTTAGTTCCCCAAGCAACTAAATGAGAGGCTGGTAGTGCAATCCATTCTGCCAATTTTCGAGGCATACCAAACCGTTTAGTAAATGTATAATTAACGTAATGATCATAACAATCTTCTTGGTCCACCATCGAAGATAAAATCCAAGTTCTAACAAAAAATGGTAGCCATAATAATAATTTAATCGGACCTTTAAGGTTTTCATGATGTGAAACAAAGACCGTCGGTTCCTCAGTGGTAGGTAATGTCCCTTCCAAAAAACGGTAATTACGCATAAATTTCCGTAAAATAAAACGAACAATTAAGTAAAAGACACCAAAATCAAAAATTGTTTTACGTTCCCACATTGATGACTTATTTGAACTCATTTAGAAAAATATCCTTTCACCAATGCACCAGCAATCGATAATGAATCAGAAAAAGTACTGTAATTAGAAAAATGTTCTTCATGGTATACTGTTGATATTTCTACTTCATCAATTTTCTTCTTATTCTTTGCAATATACATCAACATATTAATTTCATATTCAAACCCATAACCTGATAAATTTGAACACGCATTAAATTCTTTAACACCAACACCCCTTAAACCAGTTTGTGTATCGTGTAAATAATAACCGAATAATAATTTAAATACTTGAGAAGCCAAAAAATTTCCAACCTTACTACGCATTGGTACATGTGGCTCGGTGAAATCTCGAACACCGATTACATAATCGTTTTGATACTCAACTAATTGACTGCCTACAGTTAATACATCCTCAATCAAATGTTGCCCATCAGCATCTGCTGTTACTGCTCCTTGAATTAAAGGATTATTTTGTTCATGTAAATAGGTAAATGCAGTTTTCAAACCGGCGCCTTTACCCCTATTCGTTTTATGATTAATTACAACTGTACGGTCTAACTGAGTTATTTCTTCAAATAAATGATCATATTCTTTAGAATTACCATCATTAATAACAATAACTTGCGCGATGTCGTTATTAATTAATTCACTAATGTAATGTGTTAATTCATCCATTGGATTATATGCAGGAATAATAACGGCAAAATTACGCATAACTGTCCTCCTAATTTCCTTAATGTATTTACAATGTATTCTATCATATTTGACATTTAATTATTGAATAAAACCCTCCCTAAAAGGCTTACAATCTACTGTTAGTCTATTATTCTGAAATTTTAAATAAAGAAAAAGCCGCCCCTGATTCAGGAACGACTCGTTGTTGTCTAAATAAAAAAATAACCACTCTCTAAGTGGGGTCTGTCTTACTTTAAAATTAATGACTCCGCCAGCTGGGCTCGAACCAGCGACATCATGATTAACAGTCATGCGCTCTGCCAACTGAGCTATGGCGGAATGAGATTTAAACAACCTGCGTGGCAAAGACCTACTCTCGCAGGGACAAAGTCCCAACTACCATCGGCGCTAAGAAGCTTAACTGCTGTGTTCGGCATGGGAACAGGTGTGTCCTTCTTGCCATCATCACCACACAGTTGTCGTATCTC
>JACBXN010000006.1 GCA_015863215.1 Aerococcaceae bacterium DSM 111176 | reverse complement strand
CTGGCGTGCCCACTTCCGTGCCGTCTCCGAATAATTGAACTTGAACACTTTCTGGTCGTTTGCCGTCTTGGTTATTATTATCTAACCATGACTTGAAGACGCTGATACTTACTTCGTCTGGCGTACGGTCGTTGTAGACGTCAAATCCATCGGTTGTACTTGAGTAACCTGTAACAAGGTCTTCCGTTACTGTATAGGTGATTGGTGTGCCATCTTCGTAAACTGGTAAGTTAGTGAAGCTGTAATTCCAGTTATCCGCTTCGGATACCGTTTGACGGGTTACTTCCACATTGTTACCGAGTAAGATAATCGTGACCTCATCTGGTCTCACGCCATCTTGGTCATCTTCATCTCGCCAATGTTTCGTTCCGTCAATCGAAGTTGTCTCTGGTGTGTAACTATTGGTAATCTGTAAGTTACCGTCGTTATTATCTGTAACGGACGATGTATAACCCGATGGGACATTTAATTCTTCTACAGTATAATCTATCGCTGTACCACCAGCGAATTCAGGCAAATCACTCCAAGTATATGTCCAACCACTCGAAGATGTTAATGTAATCACATCACCCGTCGCTGTTCCATCAGCATATAGCTGAACTTGAACTGTATCTGGACGTTTGCCATCTTGGTCATCATTATCTTCCCAAGCCTTGAATACGCTAATACTCACTTTACTTGGGGTCCGTTTGTTTATAATATTATATCCGCTTCTAACGCTTGTATAACCTGAAACATTTTCTTCTGCTACTATATAAGTAATCGGTGAGCCATTAGCATACACAGGTAAATCGGTAAAGGTATAGTTCCAATTATCTGCTTCAGTTGTCGTTTGACTCGCTACTTCAACATTATTTGCTAATAGCTTTATAGTAACTGAATCTGGCCTTTGACCATCTTGGTTATTATTATCTTCCCATTTTTTCGTACCACTTATCTTTTTAGTTTGTGGCTTATAAGTATTAGTAATAATTAATTTGTTGCCTTCCTTAGTTACCTTTGAAGTATAACCAGTAGGTACATTCGGTTCATTGACCGTATAATTAATTGTTCTACCTCTTACTTTTTCTGGGAGTCCACTCCATGTATATTCCCAATTATTTGCAGAACTTAGTGTTACAAGGTTTCCAGTAGGTACATTGTCTGCTAAAAGTTGAACTTGAATACTCTGAGGACGCTTACCGTCTTGATTATTCCCGTCTGACCAAACTTTCTTAGCAGTGATACTTACCTTTTTCACCCATTGTGCGTATAAGATATTGTCCGCTGGATCTTCATTATTTACTCGAACATTATCTCCTTCAAAATAACTTGTTCCACTGCCGTCTGCTGCTGTATTCCAGCCATCAAATACATAATCTGGATAATTAAACCCAATACTGGCATTAGTTACCCCCAATACGCTTTGTACTGCGTTATTGGTTAATGATTCAATAACAACTGGATTACCTGGGGCACCGTTAGGGTGATAAGTAATTGAGGTCGATGTTAACTCGCTCCATTGAGCATATAAAGTTAATTTTCCAGCCTCTGGTAAGTTAACAACTTGTCTTGGTTCATAATGGGTACCACTTCCATCGAATGCTGTGTTCCAACCGGTAAATTGTCGGGCACCATATTCCATGTTCTCTTTAGACTTAGTCGTTGCTTCCGCTCCAACTTTATAAACGTTGCCGTCTGATGGTGGATTCGTCCCTCCATTGGCATCATAGATAATTGAAACTTCGTTACCTAACCATTCTGGATAAATCTCAATTCCATCTTGATTTATTGGCATTGATAAATCAAATGGCACATAGCGACCATTTACAAACCAATACCATCCATCGAACTTATTGTCATTATCAACCATTTCTAGTTGAGATTGATCAACAGCCTCACCTGGTTCAACTATGATTGGTTTAGAACTTACACCGTCACCAAAATGATTGATTACAGTAAAGTTTCTCGGTTCCCAATTAGCATATAATACCAAGTTATTAGCTGGCATTTGTTGTCCGTCAAATGAATGCATTGGTCCACTGAAAGATTCATTAGACCACCAACCTTTAAAGACGTAGGTAATCCCATCAATGGTTATTGTCGTTTCATCGATAACATAATTATCAGGATTCCTTCCTTCGAGTTTTGCTTCATAAGGTATGTCTTTTACATGTCTGACTCCAACATCGTTAGGATTATTCGTAATGAATTCGATATTATAGTTATTTCGCGTATAGTATGTTCTTACAGTGTAATTGTTATTACTTCTAAACGTATCCCTTTCTTGCCCTGATCGTGTAACATATTGCCAAGTAAAACCAACAACCTCACGCCCTCCATTAAAAGTAGCTTGGTTGGAAGTCCAAAATGAGACAGTTTTGAAAATCTGTTCGACCCCTGTTTCAACAAAATTAACAGTTGCCCATTTATCTCCTGCATTAACACCTTCAAAAGTCATTTTACGTTGAGCCATAATTGGTGCTTCAATTTGTGTACTCCCACTTTCACGCCATCTATAATTAGGATACTGACTGGAAGCATTATTCCAATAAGTCATAATAGATGCACCGTGCTTTACATATGCAGAAACAATAGTATTCCAATTATTTCTTCCACCTCTAGGGACTTGGAATATTAACGGGTATGTATCTCGACTATAATACACATTTATCTGAGTACTACTATCCCCTTTAATCTGAACGTTTTGATCAGCATGTGAGAATGTAAAATGACTATAGTTTCTTTGTATATATGTCGCATTGCTACCCGTTTTTCCTTTTCGAGTAATTGCTTCAACAAAGCTATAACCATCATCATTGGGATTTTCATGCCAATATACAACCGTATACTCTTGTTGTTCGATTGGTGTCCAAACAGCAGTTAGATTATATGGTTGAGTAATCACTGTTTGAGGATCAAATGGAAATCCATTTAATGCCCAGTGACTGAAACTATATCCTTCTTTTGCTACGCTAATTCCTGAGAAATCAATCGTCGCTCCATCTTCAACATAAATTGGTAGCTGTGAAGTTCCTCCGTCACTATTAAAAGAAATTTTGTGACGCTGGATACTCACCGCATAAAGTGTTGTATCATCTTGAATGGGTTGTGAAAAATCAAAGGCTGGGCCATTTTCACTTAATGACCAGTGTGCAAATATATCTCCATCAATGTCTTCCATTACCGGGACATCGCTTGGATCAACCGGATCCCCATCCTGAACAACCTTTGTCATTATTACGACACCCAGTTGCATAAATTGCACATAATGTGCGTTTTCAAACTTCGCATAAACATTTACTGTTTCTGGACTACTCTCTGTAACTGTGATTCGTGTACCAAATGCAACAGCTGATTCTTGTCCTCCGTCTATTGCAAACCAACCAAGAAAGTTTCTTTGTCCGGTTGGTACTTCTGGCATTATTAATGATTCCTGATCCAAAATTATTTGTGTTTGGAAAGGTGTTGTATCTGTCTCACTTAAGAAGAAATTATAAGTAATTGCTCGGTCTTCTTCTGGGGGTGAGATGCTAAAAGGTGTTATGAGTGAATCTTCAGGTGCCGTTTCATCCTCATTTTCCTCTTCATCATCCGACGTTTCCCCATCGCTATCGTCAGAGTCATCATCAGATGATTCTTCACTGCTCTCATCTGATTCATTTTCTTTACTCTCATTTTCTTGAGATGTTGACTCTCTTGGTTTAGGTGTATAATGATTTGTTATCACTATATGCGCTGGGTTACTATTGTCTACTATTGAAGAGTAACCTGAGGGTAGATTCAGCTTTTCAATTGAATAGCTAACATCATCTCTAATACCACGCCAAGTGTAGGTCCATTGATTGTCGCTTGAAAGAGTTGCAGTCACATTATTGTTTACTGAATTATCTAATCGGTAAACAGTAAGTGAACTTGGTCGCAACTCATCTATATTATTACCATCTTGCCATTTTACCGTCACTCTAAAATCCATTAAAGTTGGCTCTGGTTCTTTTTCTGGTTCTTCCGGAGCTTCCGGTACAGGCTGAGATTCTGTTACTGATTCAGCTGGTGGATCTGGAACTACCGGAACCTCTGCCGGAGGTTCTTCAGCTGGTGGTACAATAATTGGAGCTTCCTCTGGCTCACTTACTATACTCTCCGCTGGTTCATGCACCTCTGTAACAATACTCTCATTTTCTCCTAAAGATTCCGCAGCAACTACTACGGGTAAAAAGGTCTGCAGTAACATTACAACAACACTTAATAATGATATGAAATACCGTGTGCGACGATACCAATCATCTTTTTGATTATTTTCATTTTTGCCTCTATTGGTTGTCATAGGGTATTCTCCTTTCAAGAAGACATGACTCGTTTATGTTCAAACGAATCATCTAATAGTTTAAATTCATTAAATAAAAATTTTAATGTATGCATGTTTTAAAAAGGCACCTCCTTATTTCTGTCGAAAGCGTTTTCATTTGTTAGTTGAAAGTACTCCTAATCTTGATATTCTAAATCAAATATAAAAGCAAATGGGAGTCAATATGAAGAGTTTTGATATATGATCAGATGCAATTAGAAACAATAATATGAGAAAAAAATGAGGAGTGTTATAAATTAACTCTGAAACTTTATGAGAATTAAAGGTTCACACAGTAAATATACAATATTTTTTTCTAAGTATCAATGCTCTGTAATGCCTTCATAACAGAAACAATCAATGTCTCACTAAATATTTATCTCAATTATATTATAAAAATAAGAATTAAAATAATTTAATTTTTTTCATAAAATCATTGATTTCATTTCATTAACATTAATTAAATAGAAATCAATATAGTAATTGTTCATACAATTTAATGTTATTGTAATATAATTTTAAAACAAAAAATAAAAATGTAAAAAACGTAAATTTTACAGTCCCATTTACATTGTTTCGTGACCTTTTGTGACAAACTTCGTAATATAATATGTTTAATATCACTTATACCCCTAAAAAGACGACTAACCTGGATTAATCGTCATTATGTATCAGAAAGGTCTGGGTATATCGGTCAGCTGTCACCTATTGAAATCGGTATTTCTGAAGCCATTTGAACTCGTCTATTTCGATTGCTTCATATTATATGCAGAAAAAAAGTGCTGACCGATAACGATCAACACTCAAGAATAATTAATTAAATTTATTTAACCACGCCAATTGGTAAAATCTCTTTACCATATGATTCATTGATTACTTGTGCCATTGCAGCGTAGATAGCTGTAAATCCACATAAAATTCCTTCATAACCAGCGAATGTTAAAATTGCTGTTGAACCAGTGAAATTTCCTGCTGCTAGTAAGAAGAATAAAATAGCCAATGTTCCGAAAACAACTTGAAGTGCTCTACTAATACGTAAAGTTGCGATAAACATAAAGAAAGTAAATAAGCCCCACATAAATAAGAATGACGCCATTGATAAAGAACCTGGTGCTTCACCTAAGCCCATTAGTGGCATAACGTTTAACCCAACTAGTGCTAACCAAAAGAATCCATAAGATGTGAATGCTGTTGTTCCAAAAGTATTATTCTTCTTAAACTCCATAATTCCAGCAATTACTTGAGCTAAACCACCAAAGAAAATCCCCATCGCTAAAATCATCGTATCCATTGGGAAGAACCCTGCATTATGGATATTTAATAAAATCGTAGTCATACCGAATCCCATTAGACCTAACGGCGCTGGATTTGCCGTATTCTCTGTTACCATTACATTCTTTTCCATTTCAAATCTCCATTCAAAATATTCTATACCTCGAATATTATTATAAGCCGAGTCATCAGATGTATTCAAGAAGTAAACGATTTCAATACATAATTTCTTTTTATTCATTATTAAAGGCACCATTATTCTTGGTTGGTTTCATTTAGTGTTTTTTCGTAAATCTCAACCATTAATTATCATAAATTTATCGTCAGACCACTTATGATTATTGTAAATAATATAATATTAAGATAACAAGATCGCTCATTTTGATAAATATAAGAAAGATTAAGATAAATACACTCCATAACACATCCGAAAACGAGTACGCTTTTTATTTGATTAAAAATCATTGACAACCGAAGGCAATTAAATTATATTCAATTACAGACAAAAAGAGTCTGTAATTAAGGAGGGATGCTGTATCAAATATTCAAAAGGAACAAATTATGCACTTCATTCAATGGTACACCTAGCAATGGACGGTGAAAAAGAGGCTGTTCGGGTAGAAGATTTAGCTGATCGGCAAAAATTATCACCGACATATTTATCTAAGATACTTACTAAACTTGTTAAAGCGGGATTAATACTGTCCACTCCTGGTGTTAACGGTGGGTATCGTTTGTTAAAATCACCAGAGCAAATTACTTTTCTTGAAATTATTCAAGCCGTCGAAGGACAGGAAGCTTTACTGAAATGTTTTATGTCTGAAAATGGTAAAGCGCATCATCATAAATGTCTGATCGAACAAGCTATTTCAGATGCCGAAGACAAGATGCTTGAGGTGTTATCACAAAAAACAATTGCCGGTATACTATCACAAATACCCGCTAAAAATTAGTCTCTGGCTAATTTTTATACCAATTACAGACAATCTGAGTCTTTAATAGAAAATATTGGAGGAATTATTATGTTTGATGTTGTAATTATTGGAGGTGGACCCGCAGGAATGAGTGCCGCCCCATCTTCAGGAAGAGGCAAAATGAAAGTACTACTTATTGATGAGGAAAAGCCACGAAATGCCGTTACTAGAGAATCTCATGGCTTCTTAACCAGAGATGGTATAACACCGGATAAATTTAGAGAAGTAGGTAGAAGCGATTTACAAAAATACCCAACCATTACTATTCAAAATGATCGTGTCCAATCAATCAACCAATTAGGTGAACACTCTTTTAAACTAGTCACATTGACTGGGAGAACGGTTCATACTAAAAATATTGTTCTTGCCACTGGTTTGAAAGAAACTCTTCCTGACGTAAAAAATATTGAACAATTCTATGGTAATAGCATTTTCTCTTGTCCCTTCTGTGATGGTTGGGAAATGAAAGACCGCTCTCTTGTTCTAATTATGGAAAATACTCAAGCGTTCCACCTAGTAAAACTATTAAAAAACTGGACAGATGATCTTGTTCTTGCCACAAACGGGCAATATTGGCTAGACGACCAACAAAAAGAAATCCTAGAATTAAATAATATTTCTATAATTGAAGAAAAGATCTCGTCCTTAAATGGTGATGATGGCGAATTACGAAGCTTAACATTTGAAGGCGGTAAAGAATTAGAGCGAACTAGCGGTTTCTGTGCAACCCACTTAGATAATACACTACCTTTCATTAATGAATTAGGTATAGAAATCGGTGAATCAGGTTATATCACAACAAACATGATGGGACAAACAAATATTCCTGGAATTTACGCGGCTGGCGATATAAAAGGGCCATCCCAACTTATGGTTTCTGCTAGCCAAGGGCACATGGTTGGCATGGGAATTATCGCTAATTCCAGTGAAGCACAATTTATAACTAAATAAGGAGTTAATATGAATAATCATATAGAAAAATTTAATCAATTAGCCAACCACTACGATACCCCAAAAAATATTTATATGGCCAAATTAGTCGTCGACGCTATTCGACGCTATAAAGTTCCAAAGTCTCCGAATAAAGCAGCTGACTTAGGTTGTGGAACTGGACTCATTGGCCTAAATCTACTAGAAGACTTCGACTCCATGTTATTAGTCGATGGGGCTTCAAATATGCTCGACATTGTTAATCAAAAAATAAAGAAACAAGAAACAAAATCTAATGCAGATACACTCCAATTAAACATGGAAGATGAGCTAATTCTGCCTGAGAAGATGGACACACTCATTCTTTCACTTGTCTTACATCACATTAGTGATCATGAACAAATCCTAACTGACCTATACAACAACTTAAATGTCGGTGGGCAATTATTTATTATTGAAATGGCGCCCTCTCCTCACAATCATCATGGTGTAGATTATAATAAATTATCAATTCAATTATCTGATATTGGTTTTCAGGATATTCAATTTGAAGTAATCTATGATGCTGATAATGAAAATGACGATCAAACTGCCTCTCGATTCATTCTAACTGCTCGAAAATAATATGTTCTCAGTTCTCTAACTATAAATAAAAAAGCCGATTAGGATGACTTATCGTTCATCATAATCGGCTATTAGTTCTTAAAATCTTACTCCTTCGGTGATAATGACTCCACACGCTGCTTCATCAATTTGAGTCGCTTTAAATTACTTTCTAGTTCAGTAATTTTCTCTTCGGAAAGTTGTATTCTATTTGATAATAATTCCAATATTTCATTTTGTTCAACAAGAGTCATGTTTTCAATCGCCTGAGCATCTTCAAATTGATCATCCAGTGTGACAAATTGCTGGATTTCTTGTAAGGAATAATTTAACTTCTTTAGAAATTGAATATGTTCCAAGCGTTCGAGATCACTCTGAGTGTAGTCACGTGCATAATTATCACGGTTTGGTGACACTAAGCCAATTTTTTCGTAATATCTCAAGGTGTCTTTCGACAAGCCCGTTTTATCTACTACTTCATTCGTTCGCAAATTATCATTCCTCTCTTGACATGGAGTTCACTCCATCTTTTAAAATAAATATAACAAATATATTTAAGGAGTGATCACATGTTTTTCTTAAGAATTTTTTCGTTTCTCTACGGCGCCCTATCTCTACTCTCCATTGCTGAACAAATTTTTGCAGGCAATTTCCATTGGTCTCACCTGCTCTATCCAATTTTTGCTCTTTGTTTGATCTATGTTGCGATTCAATCTCAGCCTTACAACTTATTTTATATTGGTTTCATTGGGCTAATATTTACTGCTATTATTGGTGGTGTTTTTACCAGTACCTTTGATTGGCGCCATATTATTGTTCGCACTATCATTACTTTAATCGTACTATGGCCAAAATAGAATAAATTCAACTTTCAATAAACATAATGAACCTTTGATTTAAATATTTATACCTTAAGTCCCTAAGAATACATTAGCATTCTTAGGGATTTTAATTGCTAAGAAGACTAGTTAAGTAATCAATTTTAGCTACATCTTTAAAGTTATTTTGATCATTACGGTACGAATCCTTAACAGAGGATTTATATATGTTAAGAAATTGTTCAAGCGTCGGTACATAAAATTGTACACCATTCTGATTAACCAGCGTCAACTGGCCTAATTCTACTCCTGCAAATTCAGGTAAAGTATTATATTCGACAGAAAAGTCATTCTTTTGAAATTCATGTTAGTGGCGGTCAATTAATTGATATCCTAGACTTTTCATTACGTCATAAATCAATTCAAATTGATAAATTCTCAACTCATCTGGAGCATCCCATCCTCTTGGATCCCCTTCAACATGGATATCGATGTCACTTGGATGCCATTCTTTTTGAGTGACATATTCTAATCCTAATGACCCCATCAACACAGGCACGATGCTGTGTGCATTTATTGCTCTTGCGATCTTGGTAAATTCATCAAAATACTGAGTGTTCATGGATCAATTCCTTTCGCTTTGTCTACATTCTTGCATTAAATAGTAATAACATAATCACAATATCCAACATGAAATGTATCATAAATGCCCAGAAAAAGCCTTTTGTTTCTTGCATTGATTTTGTTAAGAAATATCCTAAGAATAGCGACAGAATCACTCCGATGATACCATTAGGCATTATTCCAAAGTAATGGATAATACCAAAAACTATTGACCCCATTATTATGCCATATCTATTGGAAGAAGTTTCATTCGCCCCCATCGTCACATAAGATAAGCGAAAGATTACTTCTTCTGTAAAAGCATTCGTCGCAGCAAATATGATGGCTATCAGGCTATTGGTAAGCGAAAAGCTGAATCCAGCTTGAAATACCCCAACAAATGCCGTTATTCCCATAATCACCATCATGATTAATCCATAACTCCACCCGTCTTCTTTCCATACACCTTCTTCATTAATCCCCAGATAGCGTTCGGTTAAAAGTTTACCTTCTCGATTAAAATTTAAGTATCCCAATCTGATTTTATCAGCAAAGAGGTATGTAATTCCTAACGTAACCATAGCAAGCACCAGTCCACTCAATTGATAATTAAGCCGAGTATTCATGAATTCTTGTTCAAATAAATTCAAACTAAACCATGGATTAATTGATATGCTAATAAGAACCCCAGTAGTTAGGAACATAAAGATCGTGAATACAGTTAACTTCAAATATTTCATATTATCTTCCTTTTATAGTTGGCATTTTATTACAGCGTGTCATAACTTTATTATTATGTAAATAATCTACAGATACAAGTAATAAGGCATGTGCATACTAGCGAATTATACGAGATGGTTTTGATCATAATTAAATTACTGATCAATAAACACCCGTATAAACTCCTTGTCATACTCAAGGTTTTTATACGGGTGTTTCAATCTCAGGGAGATTGCCTTTGACAATCGTTCCTTAGTTATTGAAAAATTGATCAATCATGTGAGTTTAGTTTCGAAAGGCAAGGTACTATCAGCTCATAAATGCTAATCTTGCCCTCTAATAGTTGCTAATATAGGAAACTCACAAAAATAGGATCCTAATAGATGTAATGATATTTTTACTTTATCACTAAAAATATTATTGAAAGCTGACTGAGATACACTTTATAAATACAATTATCTATAGATATCTTTCCTATGTCCTAGCTCTAACGCTAAAATAATCAGTTCATCATCATCGATATGACAAATTAAGCGATAGTCACCGATTCTATATCTCCACTGACCACTTAAATTAGCAAACAATGGTTTTCCCATTAATCTCGGGTTCTCATTACCCTCTAAATTTTTATCTATCCAGGACATAATCATACTCGCCTGAAAACGATCCATCTTTTTTAGATTCTTTTGGACTCTCTTTTCGTAGCGAACGGTATATCCATTCCTCATAGTCCCAATTCTCTTTTCATTTCTTCGTGCGAAATACTCTGGTCATTTTGACGATGCTCATTCAAAGCTCTTTCATATATTTCAATATCAATTTGATTTTCCAAGGTCGACAATATAGTGTCACGGGCCAATTCAGATAAGGAAACGCCCTTTAACTCCGACATATTTTGTAAAAACTCTTTTTCTTCATCTGATACTCTAAATGTAACTATGCTCATAATACCCTCCTTGTATACATTTGTATTACATTTATTATATCCTGTTTTTCAAATATTATCAATCTATGGTAGGACATTAATGATATTTTTTACACAACTTTTTCCACCACTGACATTCTGTCCCTACACAATCGTCTTTTTCTGAAAACACTTTATCCTGTTTTTTAATCAAATCTTTAGAACACCTCTATAACAGTGTATGTATACGATAACAATCCACTATAAGCAATTTCACATAGTCAAGATATTTTACATGATCCACTTGCTATGCTATTGTGAATAACGTGATTTTTACAATTAGATTACAAGAAAAGAGAGGTCTACATGAGTAAATTAAGAGTTGAAAAATTGACCAAAATTTTTGGTGAAAATGATGATAAAGCATTAAAATTAGTCAACGAAAACAAAACAAAAGAAGAAATTTTAGATATGACTGGCGCTACAATTGGTGTCAATCAGGCTACCTTTGAAGTAAATGAAGGTGAAATATTCGTAATTATGGGATTATCCGGAAGTGGAAAATCAACCCTAGTTCGAATGTTAAATCGCTTGATCGAACCAACAAGTGGTAATGTCTACATTGATGAAGACAACGTTTCAGCAATGAACAAGAAAGAACTCAGAGATGTAAGGCGTAAGAAAATTAGTATGGTATTCCAAAACTTCGGCTTATTCCCACATAGAACAATTTTAGAGAACACTGAATATGGATTAGAAGTTCAAGGTATCTCTAAAGCGGAAAGACAAGAAAAAGCGGAAAGAGCATTAGATAATGCTGGATTACTACCATATAAAGATCAATTCCCTGATCAATTATCTGGTGGTATGCAACAACGTGTTGGTCTAGCTAGAGCATTAGCAAATGACCCCGATATTCTCCTAATGGACGAGGCATTCTCCGCACTCGACCCACTTATTCGACGTGATATGCAAGATGAATTAATCGAAATGCAAAAAACAATGAATAAAACAATCATCTTTATTACACATGATTTAAACGAATCTCTACGTCTAGGTAATCGTATTGCGATTATGAAAGATGGGGAAGTGGTTCAAGTTGGTACAGGTGAAGAAATTCTATCTAATCCAGCAAATGACTATGTTAAACGATTTGTTGAAGATATCGATCGTACTAAGGTATATACAGCTCAACATATTATGGAAGAACCTGCAGCAGTGACTCAAAGCGAAGAAAAACCTGCAGAAGCTTTACGTATTATGACAGATGAAGGTATGAGTAATATCCTGGTTGTTGATGGTCAAGACCAATTAATTGGTTATGTTACAAGAGAAAAAGTTGAAGAATTATTACATTCAGGGCACGATGATATCTCTAGTATCATTCAATCAGACGTACCAGAAGTTGATTCAGGTGCTTTAATTGACGACTTATTCGATGTTATTCACGAATCGGAAACACCAATCGCTGTTACATCTGATGAAGGTGAATTAGAAGGTGTTATTGTACGTGGTAATGTGATTGGTGCAATGACAACAGACACTCAATTTGACGTAATTGAAACTGAGGAGGAAGAAATTAATGAGTAGTTTATTAGACATGTTCCCTCAACTACCTGTTTCACAGTGGATCGCAAATTTCATAGATTGGATTACTGCCAATTTTAATGTGTTATTTGATTCTCTAAACGAATTCGGAACATTTTCAATGGAATGGATGACACGTCTTTTAATGTTTATCCCACCATTGGCATTCATCGTTATCGTGATGGTAATTGCATACTTTGTGACCGGTAAGAAATTTGGTTTAGCGATCTTTGCGGGAATTGGTTTATTGTATATCCATAACCAAAACCTATGGGGCAATATGATGAATACATTGACTTTAATTATTGTCGCAAGTTTAATCTCAATCGTTATTGGTGTACCACTTGGTATTCTAATGGCGAAGAGTGATACCGCACAAAAAATTATTCAACCTGTTTTAGACTTTATGCAAACAATGCCAGCCTTTGTTTACTTAATTCCAGCCGTTTCATTCTTTGGAATTGGTATGGTGCCTGGGGTCTTTGCCTCTGTTATTTTCGCACTACCCCCTATTGTTCGTTTTACAAACTTAGGTATCAGACAAGTTCCTGAAGAACTCGTTGAAGCAGCGGACTCATTCGGTAGTACATCTTGGCAAAAGCTATTCAAAGTAGAATTACCAAACGCCAAATCAACAATTATGGCCGGTGCTAACCAAACTGTACTATTAGCTTTATCTATGGTTGTTACAGCCTCTATGATTGGTGCGCCAGGTCTTGGTACAAATGTATTAACGGCACTTCAAAGAGGTCAAGCAGGAGCCGGATTCGTATCAGGTTTCGCTCTAGTTGTCTTAGCTATTGTGATTGACCGTATTTTACAAAGTACCAATAAAGAACGTTCGAATTAAGTTTGAAAGGAGAATTTAATGAATAAAAAAACACTTCACAAAATAATCGGTGCAGTGCTCGGGCTTTTACTCGTCACAGAAGTTGTTTACAGTGTAAACAACACTCAATTCTCTTCGAGAACATCTGGAGAAAACATTCAAATTGTTCATACCCCTTGGGATACTGAGGTAGCTTCTTCTACAGTTCTTGCCTTAGTGCTTGAAGAAGTTGGCTATAATGTAACAATGGTTTCTGTTGATAATGCGATTATGTATGAGTCACTTGCATCTGGTGAATCGGATGTGATGACTGCAGCTTGGTTACCCGTTACACATAGTACCATTTATGAGACTTATGAAGATGATGTGGTTAACTTAGGTGAAAATTTAATTGGCGCTCGTAGTGGTTTAGTTGTCCCTACATATATGGATGTATCGTCCATTGAGGAACTAGATTCTCAAGCTGATCAAACAATCATGGGGATTGAACCTGGTGCCGGAATCATGGCTCAAACGGAAGAAGCAATGTCTCACTATTCAAACATTTCAGACTGGGACTTGGAGTCACCTTCAACAGGTGCAATGCTTGCATCTCTTGATAGTTCGATTCAAAATCAAGAAGAAATTGTCATTACTGGATGGACACCACACTGGAAATTCCAAGAGTATGATTTAAAATTCTTAGAAGACCCAGATTTAATTTATGGTGAATCCGAAAATATTTATACATTAGTACGTGAAGGATTTGAAGAGGATCATCCTGAAGCGTATGAAATCGTTGATAATTTCCAATGGGAAATTGAAGATATGGACTCTGTAACACTTGCTATGCAAAATGGAACAGATGACAGAACTGCCGCACAAAACTGGATTGATGAAAACCGAGAAACGGTTGAATCATGGTATGAAGGCGTATTTGAATAATCAATTTAAATCTAATGAAACACCCCAAATCCTGTTTAAATCAGGCTTTGGGGTGTTTTTTTGATATCATAAAACAAGGTAATGTGGAATGATATCTTCGTAAGTGCCATCTTTCATTAAGAAACCACCAGGAATCGTTCCTAGTTTAACAAATCCGAGCTTTTCATAAAGTCGTAAGGCATAAACATTCGATTTAACCACCGCATTAAATTGTAATAGCTTAAATCCTAATTCCTTTGATTTATTTATACTATGAATAACGAGTTTTTCACCAATTTTGTGGCCGCGTATTTCTTTTTTACTGCATAACTCGCATTTGATGCATGCCCACATCGTACAACATTATTCGGATGAAGGATATACAATCCGACAATTTCATTGGTTACAGTATTATAGGCCATCCCTGTAAATGATTGTTCTACAAAGAATACATCTCCGCTTTCCTCATCCAATAAATCCAATTGCGGAAAGGCAATACCATCTTGAACAACTTCATTCCAAATATGAATGGCGTCCGAGATATCTTCTTTTTTGTATGGTCTAATTTCGATGTTCAATTATAGTCCTCCATTTATTAGTTCTCAATGTTTGTTTAATGTAATAATATTAATATATAATCAAACACTCCGAATTACAAGCCAATTAGGTATCATCTTTACTGCGTCTTTAACAGTATAATGCATTAACTTATGTTATTAGTCGTTATACCAATAGTAACATGGTAAGATAAGTCTAAAGAATGCAAAACAAGGAGATGCTTATGCTTGAACATCAAACACTAACTGTTACAAAAATCGGAGTTAGTCACTCTTTTGACTACTACCACCTTTTACAAGCTAATCAAGAAGAAATACAAAGCATTGCCACTAAATTTGATATTCCTGAAGATTTTATTACTAGCGGATTAGACAGTTACGAGGTCGCTCGCTTTGAAACTTATACGAATAAACATGGCGAAGCATTTACATTATCTTTGTTCAATTATCCCTTCAAAGAACGAACAGAAGACTTTCGTGATATTTACCGAACTGCGCCAATTGCGATTGTAACGAAGCCAGGGTTAGTAATCATTACTAGTTTGGATTCATTAGAGTCTCTTGATAACATGACTGATGTAAATTTAAATTCATTTGAAGGTGTCGACGAATTAGGCTTGATGCTTAATATTTTATGGTTTGTATCTCGGTTATATATCCACTTATTAGAAGAAATTGACCAAGAAATCCGTGATTTGGAAATGGCTGTAACAGAAACAACGAAAAACGATATCTTCTACGGTTTGATGAAATTAAATAAAGCCCTTGTCTTCTTCCATTCAGGCATCAACAATAATCAAGCTGTACTAAATCGGCTAAAAGAACAGTTTAAAGAAATGGATGCTGATGAATTTGATTTTCGTTTATTACGCGATGTGAATGTCGAGTTACACCAAGCCAGCGGAATGGTAAACGAATTAAAACAATTTAATGAAAAAGTTAGTGATATTCTTTCCAACGTGGTTAATAACAATATGAACCAAATTATGCGCGTTCTTACCGTTTGGTCAATTATCCTGACTATTCCTGCAATTATTGGTGGATTTTGGGGAATGAACGTCCCCGTCCCAGGTGAGGGTGCTGGGTCGTCAATGTTAATTATTAGTGTTATTACGATTGGATTGATGGGTGTTTGTTATTGGTTATTTAAACGTAATAAGTGGATGTAGGCTTGCGAATTTAACGATAAATAAATCCCGACCAAAATGGATAGTGATTCCAGATTGGTCGGATTATTATTGGTAAATGTTACTTTAAATAGCGATTTTTTGCTTTATATCATCAACAATTTTCGCTAAACGAATCGATGACGTTAATGGATGAATTGGACTTTCGATTTGTTGATGTTTAAGACATTCCATAACGTGCGTAATTTCGCCGTAAAAATCATCAACTTCATATGGAATTTCTACTGTTTGTGGTTCCGTTGAATTTTCTTTTAATAATGTATATGAGTGAGGTCTATGAAAATCTGGAATGACTAATGTTCCTTTACTCCCAGTAATAATCGCTCTATTCTCTTTATCGCGGTCAAAGCCACATTCTATGGTCGCTGTAATCGTATCACTCTCAATAATGGTGTTGACATAGGTTTCGACACCATTGGGTAATGTATTCGCTTCAATCATTGAAACGGAATAACTCTCTCCCAGATACTCCTCGATTAACGAAATATTGTAAATACCTATATCTAATAAACAGCCACCATGAACAGGTTCTAAGTGGTATGTCGCAGATGCTTCATCCAAATCGATACAGAACGAAGTGTTGATTTCTTGAACCTCCCCAATTGTACCTGATTGAATCAGTTCTTTAATCGAGTTTGCAGCAGGAGTGAATCGATTTTTCATTGCTTCCATAAAGAAACGTTGTTCAGTACTCGCTACTTCAGCTATTTGTTTCATCTCCAATGATGTCAACGCAGCTGGCTTTTCACATAATACTGCTTTGCCTGCTTTCAAAGCTTTCTGAGCCCATTCTAAATGTAATTGGTGCGGTAAAGCGATATACACGACATCAATATTTGGATCATTCAAGAGATTCTGGTTATTATCATAGTAGACTTCACTATTATAAAGATCACCAAATTCTCTCGCTTTTTCCATACTGCGTCTTGAAACAGCATATAATTTTGCATCTTCTACATGCGCTAAGCTCTTGGCAAAACGATGAGCAATGTGCCCTGCTCCTAAAATACCCCAATTAATCATATGATTCTCCTATCTACACTCGAAACAAATATTTTTTCAATTTTCTTTCAAGAAATAACCTTAAACATGCTAACATTCCAATTAACTTCTTTTTTATTGTACTCGTTTTCATTTATAAATAGAACTCATATCTACTTGCTTCAATTAAATTTTAGAAAATTAAAGCTATCAATTATTTTCAATTCCACATTACCACTTCTATTCATTAACTTTCACTGAATATTCCGCATTCTATTCCATATTTTTTAATCTTTTGTTCATAAACGAGCTCATTTTGTTGACTATCTTAATAAAAGTGCTAAATTAGAATCATAGAAAAAATAAAGAAAGAGTGAATGAAATGAATTTGAAGAAAAGTTTTGTCTCATTTATTGTTAGCGCTTTAACTATCACAAGTATTGTTGCACCCGTAGCAACTTTTGCTCAAGATGCGCCAGATGTAGACCCTTCGGTTGCTCAAACTTTGAGCATCGCAACGAACGGAGAACTATCAACACTTGATAGTGCTCTGTATAATGATGTTCCAACGTCAGATATGATCGGACAAATTAACGAAGGTCTGTACCGTGTCACTACAGGAAGTGAAGTAGAACCTGGTCAAGCAGAATCGGTGGATATCAGTGATGATGGTCTAGTATATACGTTTAAACTACGTGACGGACTAACTTGGAGTAACGGAGATCCGGTAACGGCAGGCGATTTCGTCTATAGTTACCAACGTCTTGTTGACCCTAACTCAGGTTCAGTAGCTGCAACAACGGTTGAAGTATTTAAGAATGCCGCTGCGATCCGTAATGGTGAGATGGAATTAGATGAATTAGGCGTAGTCGCTTTAGATGATCAAACACTTGAAATCACATTAGAGTACCCTGCTCCTTATTTACCAAAGCTGTTAACAGGTAGTCGTTTCTTACCAGTTAACCAAGCATTCGTTGAGGAAGTTGGCGACAGTTACGGAACATCTTCAGAGAATTTAGTAAGTAACGGGCCATTCACCATTGAAAATTGGAATGGAACGAACTTGGAATGGAATTTAATCAAAAACCCGAACTATTGGGACGCAGACAATGTTTATTTAGAAGACGTCCTAGTTCAAGTAGTCAAAGAAACAGGTACAGGAGCAGATTTATTTGATGCTCAACAATTAGACTATGCAGTCTTAACGGATGATTTTGTACAACAATACGAAGGTAGTGAATTCTTCCACTCAGTACCAAAAGCTACAGTTGGTTACATGAGTTTCAACACAACGCGTGAAGCGACAGGGAACGCTAATATTCGTCGTGCAATTGCACAAGGATTTGATAAAGAATTATATGCTAACTCAGTTATTCAAGATGGATCTACGCCTTTAAACGGCCTAGTTCCAGTTGGCTTTGATGTGAATGAAGAAGGCGTAGACTTCCGTGACGAGCAAGGCGATGTCTTAGTGTATAACGTTGAGGAAGCACAAGCTGATTGGCAAGCAGGTTTAGAAGAGTTAGGTGTTGATTCTCTAGAACTTGAATTATTAACTTCAGATGTAGACTTATCTGGTCGTACGGCTGAGTATTTACAAGCTCAATTACAAGAGAATTTACCAGGTTTAACATTAACAATCCGTAGTGTACCACTACAAAACCGAATCGAATTCCAACGTAATCTTGACTTCGACTTCTTCTATGGAACATGGGCGCCAGACTATCAAGATGCGATTAACTTCATCGAGCAATACCGTACAGACGGTGGAATTAACTTCGGAGATTACTCAAACGAAGAGTATGATGCTTTAGTTGAGTCAGCTCAAGTGGAATTTGCGACAGATCCAGAGCAACGTCGTGCAGCATTACTTGCAGCTGAACAAATTGGAGTTGGCCAAGATGCAGCGACAGCACCAATTTATCAAGCTTCATCGTCATACCTATTAGACCCACGTGTACAAAATTTTGAAGTTTATCCATTTGGACGAACAATTAACTTACGTACGACATATGTAACTGAATAATCTAATAAGTCGATCTGGATTTCTATATTTTTAGACACACACAGTTTACAATTTAGTTGCCTCTTTTGTTGGAAACTTTCCAGTAAAAGGGGCTTTTTCTATATTGGCAGTAGCCTCGCTTTTGTTTTTTATAATTACCTGTAACTGCCAAAGTGTCACGTAACTTTGCCCTAATAAGTCAGTGAAGTCTACCAAGATGTCGCTGGAGAATTATTAGTGTATAATCTAGAAGAAGCCAACAGATTGGGCATTAGCTAAATAATAGCTGTGCGTGTCAATTGAGAACTGGAATCATTTTATAATTATCAAGTCATACGGCCGATTAAGTTGGATTAAGTAACATGTTTTAGTAGAAAGAGGTTGAAAAATGTCACAATACATGCGTTATATAGCTCGAAGAATATTACTTATGGGCATAACCTTGTTCATTATCATTTCTGTTACGTTTTTATTGTTACAGTTTCTGCCCGGTTCGCCTTTCGCGAATGAGGAACTGTTAACGGAGACGCAAATCGAAATGTTATATGAGACTTATGGGTTAAATGAACCAATATATGTCCAATATTTTAATTATATTGGCAATGTCTTACAAGGGGATTTCGGGGTATCCTTTCAGTTCAATAATATCCCTGTTACCCAAATTCTAGCTGACCGAGCTGGCCCTTCAATTCAACTAGGTCTCCAAGCGATGGTGCTAGGAACATCTATTGGTACTGTGCTTGGGATTATCGCAGCCGTAAAGCAAAATACGTGGATTGATACATTTACCTCGGTGCTAGCTATTGGTGGGCGTTCTGTTCCGAACTTTGTCTTTGCGGTGCTTTTACAATTCATTTTCGCTGTGGTACTTGAATGGTTACCCATCGCCTTTTGGCGTGATGGTTTCTTATCGAGTATCTTGCCAACTATTGCTTTAGCGATCTCTCCGATGGCTGAAGCAGCGCGATTCATCCGAACAGAGATGATTGAAGTACTAAATAGTGATTATATTGAATTAGCCAAAGCTAAAGGTTTCTCACGCTTTTATATTATTGGAAAGCATGCTTTGCGTAATGCGATTATTCCTTTACTGACGATACTTGGCCCTGTGACGGCAAGTCTAATGACTGGTTCACTAGTAGTTGAGAATATTTTCTCAATTCCTGGAATTGGGGAGCAATTCACCAAATCTATTCTCGTTAACGACTACCCCACTATTATGGGCGTAACGATTATGTATTCAGTCATTTTAGTCGTAATTATATTAATTGTAGATATTCTGTATGGTCTAATTGACCCTAAAATGCGTGTCGCGGGAGGAGGTAAATAAATGGCAAATAATAAAATACCTCAAACAACATACAATCAGGAAGTTCTTGATAAAGTTGGCTCTCTTGATGACAACTTATTTACACAAGATCAACGTTTTGAATCTGATTATAACGAAGAGATTGTCGCACCGACACTGAATTTCTTTCAAGATTCTTGGCGTCGATTGAAGAAAAATAAAGGAGCGATGATTTCTCTCTTTGTGATTATCGCCATTATTTTCATCGCAATCTTTGCGCCTTTATTTGCTCCCCATGACCCAAATGCTCAGAATCCAGCTTGGTCCAATCTTCCACCAAAGATTCCTGGACTGGAAGGATGGAGTTGGTTCAACGGTACATCGGTAAACCGTGGTGGAACGGTAGTTGATAGTTATGCACAAGCAGATGTCCCTTCAGATGTTTATTATTACTTAGGGACGGATAGTTTAGGACGCGATTTGTTGTCACGAATTATCTTTGGAACACGAATTTCATTAATCGTAGCATTTGCTGCAGCATTAATTAACTTAGTCTTTGGGATTACCTACGGAATTATCTCAGGCTGGGTTGGTGGACGAGTGGATAGTTTGATGCAACGTATTCTTGAGATTCTATCAGGTGTACCTAACTTAGTTATTGTTGTCCTAATGCTCTTGGTGATGCGTCCTGGTTTACTGTCGATCATTATTACAATCGCTTTAACCAGTTGGATTACAATGTCCCGAGTTGTAAGGGCACAGACAATTCGCTTAAAACAACAAGAATATGTCCTTGCGGCTCAAGTTCTGGGGCAACCAGTGTATAAAATCATGTTGAAGCATATTTTACCAAATATGATGGGCTTAATTATTGTACAAGTGATGTTCGCTTTACCGTCTGCTATTTTCTTTGAAGCTTTCTTAAGTTTCATCGGAATCGGTATCCCAGCCCCAAATGCATCACTCGGGACTTTAATTAACGATGGGTATAAAACTTTCCGTTTCTTACCTCATCTTATGTGGTACCCCGCTGCAGTCATTTCGATTTTGATGTTGTCCTTTAACTTATTAGCGGATGGCTTGCGTGACGCTTTCGACCCGAAAATGAAAGAGTAGGTGATTTGATGCAAGATTTATTATTATCTGTCAAAGACTTGCGGATTAGTTTCCAAACCTTTGCTGGTAAATTACAAGCAATCCGTGGTGTAAATTTTGACTTATACCAAGGTGAAACCTTAGCCATCGTTGGTGAATCTGGTTCAGGTAAAACGGTCACCGTTCGTTCGATTATGGGATTGTTAAGCAAAAATGCTTTAATCGAAAGTGGCGAAGTACTGTTTCAAGGAGAAGATTTGTTAAAGAAATCCAATAGAGAAATGGAAAAGATTCGTGGTAAGGAAATTGCGATGATTTTCCAAGATCCGATGACATCATTGAATCCCACTCTAACCATTGGAAGCCAAATTACCGAAGTACTTGAGAAGAAACGAAAAATGAGTCGCTCTCAGTCAGTTGATGAAGCCATTAATTTATTAGACTTGTGTGGTATTTCAAATCCTAAAGAACGGATGAAGCAATATCCTCACCAATTTTCTGGTGGGCAACGTCAACGTATTGTCATTGCGATTGCCTTAGCTGGTGACCCAGCAGTCCTGATTGCGGATGAACCAACTACAGCTTTAGACGTGACCATTCAAGCGCAAATTATTGAACTATTGAAGAAAATTCAAGCTGAAAAGAAAATGACGATTATCTTTATCACACATGATTTGGGAGTCGTCGCTAATGTAGCTGACCGAGTAGCAGTAATGTATGCCGGTAAAATCGTTGAGATCGGATCTGTTGATGATATTTATTACCACCCTCAACACCCTTATACTTGGGGGTTGTTAAATTCAATGCCGACACCAGAATCAACAGGACGTCTATATGCTATTCCTGGTACTCCGCCAGATTTATTGAACCCTCCAGCTGGAGATGCCTTTGCCTATCGTAATGAATTCGCACTGGCAATTGATTTTGAAAAAGAACCGCCATTATTTGAAGTTGGACCTGGTCATTATGCAGCCACTTGGTTATTACATCCCCAAGCACCGAGCATTGACGTGCCACCTACAATTCAAGAACGGTACAAACATTTCGCAGAGAAACAGAAACGAGGTGAATTATCTTGAGTATAGAACCCTTAGTTCAGATCAAAAACCTCAAACAGTATTATAATGAAGGTAGTCCGAATGAGGTTAAAGCCGTAGACGATGTTAGTTTCGATATCCTCCCAGGTGAAACCTTTGGCTTAGTTGGAGAATCTGGAAGTGGGAAATCTACGATTGGTCGAGCAATCGTAAATTTATTCTCACCTACCGCTGGAGATATTATTTTCGAGGGCGAATCCGCAAAAGAAAGACAAACTAGGCAAAGTCGATTAGCCTTCAATAAAGAAGTACAAATGATTTTCCAAGATCCATACGCATCATTGAATCCCCGCATGAAAGTCAATGACATTATTGCGGAAGGTTTAGAAGTACATCAACTCGTCCGTAATGCAAAAGAACGTCAAGAACGCGTCTATGAATTATTGGAATCCGTCGGATTAAATAAAGATCACGCTACTCGCTACCCTTATGAATTTTCAGGAGGACAGCGTCAACGAATTGGTATTGCTCGTGCCCTTGCGGTTGAGCCAAAATTCATTGTCTGTGATGAGCCAATATCAGCGTTAGATGTTTCTATCCAATCTCAAATTATTAACTTATTGGATGAATTACAAGTCAAGCATAATTTGACTTACCTGTTTATCGCCCATGATTTATCTATGGTGAAATACTTTAGTGACCGAATTGGCATGATGTATCAAGGAAAAATCGTAGAGATCGCTGATGCAGATGACTTATACAACTCACCGAAACATCCTTATACGAAAAGTTTATTGTCAGCCATCCCCCTACCTGACCCTGATTATGAAAAACAGCGTCAGCGGATTATCTACAAACCAGATGAATCATTTTATGATACAGGAAATAAGCTAGTTGAAGTAGATCCAGGCCATTGGGTTTATAAGTAAAGTAATGTTATCGAAATAGTTAAGATTATAAAAGAGAGTCTAGGCACAGTACCTAAACTCTCTTTTTGCTTTTCTATCACACTTTTTTCAGAAAGTAATCTTATAGCTATTATCGGTAAAAGGGTCAAAACGTGATTTAGTCCATTTTTACCCTAACAATTTCCTTGATAACACTAGTTAGTGTTCTGAACTTATAATCTGAAAGCTCATATTCATATCAGCTGTCACTACTTTTGGGGCATCAACTGGCTGAATCATAAATTCTAAAGTCGGCTCATAACGTTGTTCTTGTAGAGTTTCACCGCCTAAAATTTCAATTTGATACCAACCATTTGGTATTTCAATAATAGGATTACTGTGTTGCCGATTGAAATCAATCAATTTTTCTATATTTTCTAGGTTAAATTGATTCAAGATTGGCCAAGTAAAAAGTGCCAGCATATTATTTTCTATTTTAAGAGAATAACCCTCTCTTTTGAACTGTAATCGACTGCTCTCCTTGGCTAATTCTGATGTATCCTCAGAGAGATTAAACAGTACGGTATAAGGGTAGTTTTCAATACCGGGCATTGGAATCATGATTCCCTCGCTAAAGGCTACATCCGCACTTTCATTTGTCGTGAATTCAGTAGCTAAATCGTCTGAAAGTTTATTCGCTTCTTTCCAACTATGCATAAGTAACAAGTCACCAAGAATAAAATAATTAATGAGATCATTTAAAACTTCTGTAAATTTATAAATCATAAAATAATCTCCTTCTATCCTCTAATAACCCATTCTTCATCCTGAGTTGTTCTTTCTGCTTCATAACCCAATGGGGTATCTTTCAATACTGCAATTGAAGGATCAAAATCAAAAACTGCTTTTAAAGCAACCAATCGTAGATCATCGGTCTCATGTGCTTGCCCACATAAAAATTGCCACATGCCGTCATCTTCATCATGAGATGCATAAAGAATCGATTCACCATGATCCGTTATATGGCAACAAGTAATCGTTGCAGTATTTGGTGCCTCTTGAAAAGGAAATTCCATTATTAACACTCCTGTTATAAAATAATTTTGGCTATTAATTTGTTGCTAAAGTAATTTGAATCTTAGAATATTATGTCAGTCAGACAAATTATTTATGAAAAAGCGTCTTCTGCATGACCATACTCAATAAGCTGATTATTATTCATTGATATCTTTGCACCTCTACCATGTTCCGTATCTTCGGCGATCCAGAAACTCACACCAAAGATAAGGTCATCTTCATCAGGTTCTGATAAAATAAAAATGTTTGTCAGCTTTTTTTCTACTTGTTTATCGAACTCTGAATCAATTCTAGCTACTACTTGAGGTAACCACTGATCAATATTATCGAGAAAATGCACTATTTTCTTCTCATAATCTTCTGGCAGTGGTTCATAAGCAGCTTCTAAGTCATCGGAAATCACTAAAGTTACTTTCTCTTGTTCATCACCTAAGTTGATCGAAGTTTCAAAATTTTTAAATTCAAAATATCCCATATAAACCGCTCCTTGTTCAAATCAGCTAATTTTTAAATAATTTTCAGTTCTCTACATTTATCACCTTACTAAATCTACAAAACAAGAAAGGTATCATGCTGAGAATAGTAATTTAATGCTTTGATGTAGTCTTCGACTGTTGCATCAGGTTTCCCTGCTTGTGTCACATTAATCACATCTGCAAATTGTTGCCCTGAATAACAATAGTACAAGTTTTTCTCACTGACAGATGATGGATAAATTTCATTGTCCACATCATCAACATCAGGGTAATCATCGACCCAATAGAGTGAGTCAATATCTAAGTCAAGAGTGTCATTATCTTTAGTATAAACACAAAATGTGTCACCTAAATCCAAATCATATTTTACATATTTAATGAGTTGTTCCATTGAATAAAAGGTCTTTAATTGAAACATTTTCCCACCCTCTCAAATTGTTTCAGTCTATTCTTCAAGTTCAAAGTACCACTCAAGAAAAGCATTAAAGTCTGGCCATTGGGGTTTTAGTTCCCCCTTTTGAAAAGCTTCTAACCTATCACCAATGGTGATAAACAAAACTTGTTGGGTTTGCCGATTATAAAAATAACCACCCTCCCCCTCGAATCCATCTAATGGAATATACTCTTGTGGAAGTTTGAGCGATTGGTGAGTCATATCAAGTCTTTTCTGATAATCCGTATTTAAAATAAACCAACAAATTTGATAAATTTCTTCTTTTCGACTATAAAAAGTTGGACCATCTTCTACATGTAAATAAAAGTCAGCAAAAGGAGTCCGAAGGTCGATACCAATTGATTGTAAGACATCCGTATAAGATTGGGAAAACTGATCATCCCACCAACCGCGCTCTTCTGCCATCTTCTTTATTTTAGCTGATAACATCCATTCACCTTACCATTCTCGTTCCCGAATTGCTTCTTCAATATCAATATCAATGTCGAACCAGTTTAATATATGCCTGACTGATTCTCCAATGCTTTCCCTTGCATTGGTTTCAAGGTCACTATCATTTTCATCGAACTCTGCAGCTAGATCATTAATACCCAGAGTCATTTCATCGAACTTCTCTTGAATCTTCACTAAATCCGTTTCACTTTGTTCTAAATAAACAATCACATTTTCAATTAGGCTCCTAATTTTATCCACCAAAAATTTAGGATAATAATCATCCCGATACATATCTTCGAGCAATTCATGTTCCTGATCAAATTTCTTCAAAAAATCTCCTCCTTAACAGTATGTGATAAATGGTAACACTATTCTCTAGCTCAATAAAACGCTTGCAAGTTTAAGTATAATTATATCTTATTTGTTCTCTTTATTAAACTAAAGCCACCTTTGAATTAGGTACCCGTTCAAAAAGCACCCGACTCTTAATACTTAAAAGTCAGGTGCTACTATTTGATTATATCAATTGTATCTAGTCATATTCCTCAACCACTCAATTACACAATGAGCATATCACATGATTTTCAGTTATAAAATTTTATTTTCATCCGCTATGATTTCTTTAACTCGACCAACGACACCATCTTTCAACATGACTTTAATCCCATGGGGATGATTTTGCGAATTAGTCAATATCTTAGCAACGACACCTTCAGTTAGTATCCCTGTTCTTTGATCTGCTTTTTGGACTACTCTTACTTGTCCACCAATTTGGATATTGGCTCTCTTTGTGCCTTCATTCATAATTACTCTTATATGCTCCTTAATATGTTTTTATTTTGTATTAAAACCATTTCATTTTTCTAATAGGGTGCTTTCAAAAGTGTAAAAATTTCTTTTGTTGGTTTTCCACTATTCGTTTATGACTTTTTCCTTTTCACTTCTTTTTCTACAGATTTTAAATGCATCAAATATTCATTTTCAACTGGTGACAAATTATTCGCCTGAAATTTCCGATATTCTTCCGTTGCTTTTTTCATCGCTTTATTGTGACTGATTTTACCAGATCCATCAAGTAATTGCTCTCCTGTGACCGATAGAATTCTGTCTAAATGTTCTACATAATCACTCATATACATTGAATTTTGTCGCATTGCCTGAATTTCCGCAAAATCAAAATATCCTGAAACTAGATTATTTAATACTTTCAATTCTTCTTCAGTCATATAATTTTTCGCAATTTTTATATCTTTTAGTGTTGGGAAGTCACCAGAAAAACTTCTTAATCCCATAAATTCTTTAGTGGAATCTGCTCGATTATAAATTAGTTCAGCAGCTGTATGCCCATGAGTTGCAAAATGTAATTTATTTTGAACAATTTTGAAGAAAGCAATCGATTCAGAACTTCTTGGGTCATAATCTACACTTGTAGCATATAAGTCTAAAACTTGTCGGTACATTACTTTTTCTGAAGAACGAATGTCACGAATTCTATTAAGTAACTCTTGCCAATAATTCCCACCGCCACTAGACTTAAGTAGTTCATCGTTTAAGGAAAACCCTTTTATAATATATTCTTTTAATCGTTCAGTTGCCCAACGTCGAAAATGTGTTGCTGTTTTTGATTTGATTCGATACCCAAGAGAAATTATCATATCCAAATTATAATGACTTACTGAATAGTTTTTACCATCACTAGCAGTTGTTCGGAATTTCCGAACAACTGCCTCTTCCCTGAGTTCATCTTCTTCAAATATATTTTTTATGTGTTCACTGACATTAGACTTACTAGTTGAAAATAGTTCGACTAATTGACTTTGACTTAACCAAACTGTTTCTCCTTCTAAGCGAACATCAACTTTGGTATTTCCATCTTCTGAAAAATAAATAATAATTTCAGATTGATTTTCCATGTGGCACCTCCATGATTTATTCTATTAAAGTATACCACTATACGAACATTAGTTCTATCAAATGAGATGAAAATTAGAATAAATGCCTCAAGGATAGTCCTTATTATAATCATGACTCAAACCCTATATTCAAAGTTTCTCTATTCTTTTATAAGAAAACTAATATAACAAGTTTTATCTAATTCACTTTCTGTATTAATTAGATAAACTCAGACTAAATATTAGATTTAATATTATTATTATTTCACTTCTCTTATCGGATGTCTAATAACCGTTTTTAATTTGGCTTCTTCTGTTCTTCTCGGGTCACTAATGTATATTTCATGATGGTGTCTCGTATCGCTTATATCAATTTCATAACCCTGTTCCTTGGCGTAATCAGCCATTTGTTTAGTCGTTTCAGGCTCATCATCATAGGAACCGATATGCATTGATTGAACACATAAACCTTCGTCATAAGTGAAAAATTCGACTTTAGAGAAATCAGTTTGTTTCTTATTTGTTGCTGTTTCAATCGCCCAGTTAAAATCTTTCTCTCTGACAAAGTCTGGTAGCCTGATTAATGAAATAAAATTCAACTCATCTTTACGGTCATAATCCATTCCTTTTAAATCATCAATCCACCAAAATCCTTCAAGTGGCGGAACGACATATTCAAAATAACCGTCAATTTGATAATCACCTTTGTAACTCATCCGAATTGTATAGGCAATCCCATATAATAATTCAATCGACTGATGATACTCCCCTTGTTCCGCGTTAGGGTTTCCTTTCCCCCTAACCGCAAGATAATTCATTTTTGGGACCTCTACGATACTCGGTGATTTTTTAGGTTGATATAATTCCTTAAATTCTTTTTTGTAGTCGAATGCCATAATGTTTGCTCCTTAAACTTTATTCACTCTAAGAAAATCTGCCTTAACTATTCTACCTTATAATCGATTTTCCCACACGCTATTCGTTTCTTTAGTGTCTAAATTAATGTCCAAGATATAGTAATACTGTTTTGGCCATGTCGCAAACACCGAATTGTTATTTACAACAATTTTATGTGTTGGTAGATGGACATTTGCTTTCCAGCCCTGGGTAAAATTACATTTGAAACGAACATTGGATGGATCTTCCTGTTCAAAGCTATACTCTCCTTTAATATAGCCCATGGCATCTTCAGTAATAATATTTATCGCACCATTTTGTTCTTTTAGTAAGCTTAAACTCGGCTCGAAGGTTACGTAGGTAGTATCTACCTTAATATAAGATAATTCACCCTCACTGTTGAATTGATAAACGACATCATTAGAAGCGTATTGATTATTCTCATTTAATCGAACTTCCTTCAGCCTCGTTTTGCTCACGTCAAAAATAGAATACAGGCGTGAATCAAAGGTATATCGTATAAAGTTACGCAATTGTCCTTGAATGGGGAATGGTACTGGAAAAGGATCGGGTTCAATTTCTTTCCCATCAATCGAAATTTCACAGTGTAAATACTTGGTTCTAATAAAATTGAAATTATATAGCCAAAAAAGTGGAAAATAGTTCGGATTTTCTGAGCTTAATCCTATCGGTGCTAACAGATTAAGTGGTGTACTGCTTCTATTAATTCTTTCATCAATAGTCACTTTAATCGGTCTGTCTAATATATCATAAAAAGAAAATGATATATGTACATTATCTTGTTCGTCCTGCTCAAATCGCAGGTTTGTCATTTTGGTATTAACATGTGCTTTTGCCCCCTTACCTGCAACATTGAAGTCTTCCTGTGGATTAATAGGTAAAGTCTCATCATCGTAAACATCAATGTAATCATCATTACGATAAGCTAAAACACGGTATCCAACCGCATCCTTATTTTCTATATATTGTAGCTCTAAACCTTTATATAATGATTCGGGATTTTCCTCAAAATTAATGAGAGCTAACTTAGTAATATCTTGTCTTTTTATATTAAAAGGAAGGAAAACATTCTTAACGCTTTTCTCTGTCTCTGAACTTGAATTATCAGCATCGGTCACAGCTAATAATGCTATAACTTCCTCTTGATATTGCCTTTCTAGTCTATGTGCTATGAATTTAAAAGTGATATATAAAATCAATATTATTATCAGTGATATACCAAGTATCAAAAAGGAAATATTAATCAATTGGTTATTTCGCATTTTATATCCTCCGTTTATCCATTTTTTGATCCGTTGAGTCTCAAATACCTTTGGACAGATTTTGTTTATTTTGACTTTAATCCCTCACACTTCACATTAATTATACTATAAAAAAGAATCACAACACCATGCTACCTAAGCACAGTGCTGTGATTCATTTTATATTCTTTCATTACTGGAACCACAAATTGCCCACACTCGCAATAACATGACATGTCAAAAAAACGACAGAGGATAAGGCGGCAATAATATTCTTTCTTGCTATTGAAAATATAAGAAACGCTACACCTGGAGTTACAGATAGCGTGAGTATTGTAAGTAAGTTAATTACTCCACCATAATAGAAACCCCACCCCAAACTATATAAGGCTATCATTACACAAACGCTAGTAGTACTCCATTTATTCATAGGTATTTCTCTTAGTTCATTAATAATGAAGCACAATGTACCGATTAAGACCACTTGGGCTATGGAAGCAATCCTTTCTATCCAATGTAAAGCTAAACTTTCGCTTGTCAGAGGGGCTTGCTCTGGGGAAACAAACCAGAGAACATTAGGAATCATTATAATTATGAACAGCATCAATGCCCAGACATCAAATCCAAGTCTATATTTACCAAATAATTTCATTATCAATCAGGTCCTTTTAGAAATTTAGAGTATTCAAATCAGATATAATACATTTCCAACACGATAACGAACAAGGTCATACATAGCCCCATAACTAATGTTACGATATAAGATCGTTTACCCCATTTTCCCGCAGACATGCCCGACCAGGACCTGAGAGTGTGAATAGCATAAATAATAGGTATGACGGCCATCATAATACTAAAAATCACATGAGGTCCCATTAAAGCAAGACTAGCTTCTGAAAGCATTCTATTAATAACCCAAATCACATTGAAAAACTGAGCTATAATTGCGAAAGCAACAATAATTTGGTAATTATTAAAAGGATCCTGGCGACTATTTCTTAGGAAAATGAATCTAAATAAATTGTAAATAATGAGACCTACGCTCCAGAAAAAAGCAACGAAAAATAATAGAGTGACCCCGACAGATAAGTATGCATCAACATTCATTTCCAAGAGATCACTCATCGGCATATCTAATTTTTTCCGTCCCGAGTCATCAGAGTAACGTGCTAGAAAAGAAGCACTCTGGTCACCAAGCATCTGTGACATAATAAATGTGTTAGGTGCGATTTGTCTCAACTGGACGTCCATACCAAGGTATCCAGAACTAAGATTCATTTCATTAACTGGTTGATAAAAGAAAAGATTCGTCAAGACTTCCATTTTTCCAATACCATTTCGGGTAATTCGTGCAGAATAGTAATTTCCAACCACATCTTCATTATCTGAAGTTCCACTCTCCTCTGCCATTGCTCCTAATTGGCCAAAGATAAGTGGTGGAAGGTTGTAGTTATAAACAAGTTCAGGTCCTTGGTTGGTCATAATAACTAAACCGACCTTGGATATAGGATCAATCAAAAGATAGGAAGAATACATATTCGTATTACCACCATGCCCCAAGGCTTGAACTTCATATTCATGAGACCAGAAACCGTGATTATTCTTACTTATATTAGTGCCCGAATAAAAATCTGTTGGTTCAAGCAACTTCTCTGCAGTTATGCTGTCAGAAAACAGCTTCGCTGATCCCAGAGAATTTGGAATAAGTGCTTGAGCGAACGTCGTTAAATCTTCTAGAGTACCAGCAGTTGAGCCAGCTGGATAGAGATTCAAAAAGTATAGTCCATCACCGATAGGCTCTAAATCAGGCGTGTACCCTTCCTGTTCTAGTAGGGTTTCACGCACAAAAGAGTTATCACTATAAGTTGGATGGATTGAGGTTCTTGTCATATCGAGTGGGTCAAAAATATTCTCTTGAACATATTCGTAAAAAGGTTGGCCGCTTACCACCTCAACTATATAACCAGCTAATGCCGTCGTCCAATTCAAGTAGGCAGTTACTTGCCCTGGTTCATAAACTTGATCTGGTTCGGTTACTAATAAAGCTTCTTTTAAAGTCAGTAAATCTGCTTCCGTCTCAGCAGTATTTTCAAAGATACTCTCTTCAAATCCAGCGTCATGGTTCATTAAATGAGTGAGCGTTATGGATTGCTTATAATCTAACTCTGCAAAAAAATCTTCGGGTAGATAATTACTTATGTCTACCTCTAAATCTAATTGATCCTCTTCGACCAACTGCACCACACTGACCCAGACTAAGAGTTTACTGACAGATCCCCACTCATAGACAGTATCTTCAGTTGCAGGAATGTTTTCTTCAATATTTGACATTCCATGATTATTACTATAAAGGACATTTTCACCACGAAAAACCGCTATCGAAACAGCGGCTGTTGTATTTTGGTTTTCGCTAATATAATCATCGATTACACTACCAATTTCTTCATCTGAAATTCCTGATGGCAGTGTCTCTACTGCGTGAATCCTATCAGCGGTTGAAAAGAATAAACTAAAAAACAATAAAATTACACCTATGAAGACACTCTTGCGTTTCATTCAATCCCCCCATATTTCTTAATAAACTATAGTTTAGGAAAAATAATGATGTGATGAGTCGATTTAAAAAGAAAATCAGCCCTCTTGTTATCCAAAACAGGACATAAGAAAGCTGATAACACTCTATTGATTTGCTTTTTTCTTGCCCTTTTAAAGTTATACTTGCACTGTTATGAATGGCAATCTCAAATCCATTATATTAATGAACACTTTGTAGTGAAAATTATATTTTTTCTTATATGTAACAATCATTCTAGGTGAAATAAACTTACCTGTCTCAAAAACAAACTGGCCAAATAACCTTTTATGGAATGGTCACGGTACACCTGGCGCATATCTCATACCGACGTATTGTTTCCAAAAGACACCATCATAGGTGGCGTATTCAGTTCCTGGTGCGTAATACTCATGTATTCCACCACTTTAAAGTCTCATTTTTAATATTTATAACGATATATTCATATGTATTCATTTAAATTACAACATTTTTATTTCACTTTTTACATTGAAAATAGTGATTATATTCACTAACAATCTTATTCTTAGTGCTTATAAAATATATAGTATCTTGCAATTAAATACGACAGATTCATCCGTAGTTAACAACAGATTACTTACAGGACCACAATCGATACACTCCATTTCTAATGTGACTATATAACATGCTATAATGTCTATGAATAGGAAAGTAGCGGGTGGCGTCTTACGATTGTTTAATAGTTTAATCATTGTCATTGCATTGAGCTGAGTATTGAATGGATAGGCAACTAAAATAAATTCACTCTACCTAGGAGGAATCAAAATGATGAAAGCCATTGTTTATACAAAATACGGTCCCCCTGACGTTCTCCAATATCAAGATGTAGAAAAACCAGTTCCTAAGGACAATGAAGTACTGATTAAAATACATGCGACAACTGTAACTGTAGCTGACACCAGAGCAAGAGGCTTTAAAGTCCCTACTACATTCTGGATTCCAGCTCGAATATCATTAGGGATTACCTCTCCTAAGAGCAAGATATTAGGTATGGAATTAGCTGGTGTAGTAGAATCTGTCGGGAAAAATGTGACGCGCTTTAAAGAAGGTGATCATGTTTTTGCTGCTACCCTGAATAGTCAAGGTTCGTATGCTGAATATAAGTGCATGCCAGAAGATGGACCGATTGCAATTAGACCTAAGAATATTAGTTTTGAAGAAGCTGCTGCAATCCCAATTGGCGCACGTACCGCTTTACACCATCTCGGACAAGTAAACATTGAAGAAGGTCAAAAGGTACTCGTATACGGTGCTTCAGGTAGTGTTGGTAGCTATGCCGTTCAACTTGCCAAATTTTTTGGAGCAGAGGTGACTGGCGTTTGTAGTACAACCAATGTGGATTTAGTAAAATCCTTAGGAGCCGATCATGTCATTGATTACAAAAAGGATGATTTCTCTGAATCCGGTGTGAAATATGACATTATTTTTGAAGCAGTCGGTAAAAGTTCATTTTCAGATTGCATGAAGGTATTAAAGGATGATGGAAGTTATATCAATATCTCCATCCCCTTACCCAGTATTCCAATGTTTTGGACACAAATGACGAGTAAAAGAAAAATTGTTCCCGGTCAAAATTCACCTGAAACACCTGATGCTTTAAACTTCTTAAGAGAACTAGTTGAGGCTGATCAATTAAAAGTCGCCATTGATGCCGTTTATCCGCTCAGTCAAGCTGCTGAAGCACACACTTATGTTGATAAAGGACATAAGAAAGGGAATGTTGTTTTAAAGATCGTTTAGTACACTTTTCAAATATTCAACGCAACATTAAAGCATAAAAATGAACCAGCCAACTAGAAATTTTCTGTTGGCTGGTTCATTATATTTAAATTTTTTCTATTGCGTGTAGTATTCTAACATGACGTCCATATCTTCTTCTTCCACATTTCCAGCGAAGTTCGGAGTCGCTAAGGAAATGCCACCCTCATCATTGTAGTAGACATAGAATGTTTGACCAACTATCTCAGATTGATCACCTTCTAGTATCTCGTTTACCGTAATGCGAGAGTTAACTTGAACATCTTTAATTTCACCAGGGTTAGTTTGTGAAAAGACACGGATTGGCGTGGTTGGAATATAATCATATGTCACACCATAAGTGTTTGCCATTTCTCCATTAAAACTTGTGGTTAGTCGCCCACCGACTATATCTACATCGATTTGACTTGGAGCATTGACACTGTCTAAATTAAAGCTTGCCATTTCACCTAAGTCAAGATTATCTACACCATATGGGAAGAGCTCTGGGTCAAAATAACCCGTTTCTTCTTCTCCTTCTTCCTCTTCATTACCCTCTGGAATAATTGGGTACTTGTCAAATCCTGTAGGATCGAGAGGTAAGGTTTCTGTTAAGCCAAACATTTCATCAAACTCTTCTTGTGTATAATACACTTCCGGTTCAGATTCTCGGTAGAATGGTGTACCTTCTGGGGCACCTACACTGTCATACATGATTCTGTCTAACTCTGTAACCACAAGTCCGTCACCAGATATTTCAAGGAGAGAATACTGAGAATATTCTGCCCCACCTGAGGCTTGAACAATCATATGACCGTTATCATATAACGTTAAGTAAGATCTTTGTGATAAATATTCATCGTTAAAGTATGGTGAAATAATTTCACCGTCTGTAGAATATACTTCAAATATTTGATCGTCCAACGATAGGAGTAATTCTTCAATCCCATTTCCATCGATGTCATATAAAGAATAGTATAAATCACGTTCACTTTCTTCATTGACTATTTCTTCCACAACATCAGTATTCAATGACTCAGGAATATTTTCTAAGTCAGCTTCCATAATTGTCGTATAATATTCATCAACAAGTAGTTGATAGGCAGGATAATCTGCTAAAGGACCTGCTTCTTCCTCTACGATTTCAGATTCTTCACCTTCTGTTTCCTCTGATTCGGGTGATACTCCTGTTTCAGATACTTCTTCTTCTGGATTTTCTTCATTCACACGGAATTCTTCAAGATAAGTTAAAATTTCCGTAATTCCGCCCTCATCTAACGTAAGATCTTCAGGTAAATATTCAGGCGATATAGTTCCATCTTCATTAGCAATTGTTCCATTTTCTAAAGTTGCAGCTTCCCATTCAGCTAATAATCCATCAGCATCTTCCTCAGATAAAGGTTCACTATTTGGTGGCGTTTGAATCCACTCAACTGCATCTTGACGTGTCACAGTAAATTGCGCTTGTACACTATAGACCGGCAAAGACAATGTTAAAGCAAGACCAGCAGTTAATAAAAACTTTTTCATAAATATCCAGCTCCTTTTACTAAGATTAACTTTAATATACCACTCTCATCGGGCAATTCCATTCATATTGCTAGTCTTTTTATTGAAGAAAGCGTTAACAATATCTCGTATTATAAATACTATTTTTATCTTTACGATTAGACCCCACAGGTATAAAAAGAGTAACTATATGCTTATTTGAAAGGAAAACAGACTGATTTTTGTTTTAATCATTAAGAAATGTGCCTTAGGTTTTTTGAACAATTTAAACGACAAACTGCTTGTTTGTGTCCATTTTATGAATAATTCACCCATAAATGATGTTTTACGTTTCTCTTAAACGAATAAACTACTCAATATTCTTCAAGTATATTTCGATTTCTTTAGCATATCTTATAGCCTTTTCTAATATACATTCTGTCATAGTATCTTTATTGCTAAAATCAATATTATCTTCAAGGCAAATTTCAAGTACAGAATAGATAGGCATTTGGGTAATTCCTTCATTCCATTTTGACTTTTTAAGGATTGTCCAATACTCATTCTGTACTGAAGCATTTCTTCCCATCAGCCATAATTCAATCTGTAGTTTAGAGTGGTTTAAAACAATACCAAATTTTAATTTGTGTTCTCTTAAATAATCATTAAAAAATGGGAAATAGGTTATATCAAGATAGCCGAAAGAAATATTTCCTGTCTTATATTCGAGAGGAAATTTAGTTTTTAATTCAACTATATATTTCGTCAGAGCAATATAGGCTCGTTGAATATCACCTTTGGCTAATTGTTCTTTGTAGATTTCTAAACTCTTTGAAATATCATTATCCATCATATTTCCTTTCACCCATTCCAGAGTCTAAATTTTTGACATCTTAGTACTAAGAATTAAAATAGGCAATCTCCCACAAGTGTCCATCAGGATCTTTGAAATAACCATTATAGCCCCAATCATGTTCTTGCGGCTCGCTTGGTAAACTCCCGCCCGATGACACAGCCATTTGTAATATTTCGTCTACCTCCTGTTTGCTATCAGCTTGGTAGCTTAGACTGATGCTTGAATAGTCACCAGACGTATCAGTTTGCCCCGCTGTTTTATCAAATTCAGTACGCAATAACAGAACCAATGTCAATTCACCTTGCAACTCAAACAGAATATGGTCGCCACCATGTGTCGCTTGCCCCAAGCCTAGTCCATCTTGATAAAAAGCTAGGGACCTATCCAGATCGTCAACAGCTAGTGTGATTATATAAATATTAGGTTTCACTTTTCTTTATCCCTTCCTTCATTTTCATCATAATTCTGGTCGGTTAAATAGATTAAATTTCAATCAGTCACTTTCTCGATCGGAACCCAAAGTTCCATCTGATAATCTGAACTAGTCATATCACCTTCAAAATAATATTCAAAGTCAGCTTGTCCAGAATGTTTAAAATTATTTTCTGGGAAGAATATTTCATACACATATTTCCATCCGTCATGAATACACTCCGGAACAGGACCTTTCAATTCAACAACAGCATACTCGGCTTCCTCAATTTCAAGTATATCCAGTCCCAGAGTTTTAGTTTGTTCAATATCTTCAATTATATAGCCTGCCATATAATTAAGCTTTTCCCCTACTTGCGAATCATGACAAACACCCACACTCTGACCTTTACCTAATGTTGCGAGCTCTTCATGAGTAAATTTATTATATAAATCATCCCAAACCACAGGGCATAAGGTGTAAGAGATTCCTTTTCGGTCGATACCACCTACTTTAAATGCTTCCTTTTTTTGAATTGTAATGTCCATCGTCCTTCATCCTCCTGAAACAATATTAGTAAGACTTGCAAAATTATTTTGTGAGAAAATTCAATCTTAAGAATTAAAAACAATCCCAATAATATACTACATTTGAGAAATCTCGCCGTTTCAAATCTTCTTCAGTAATAAAAAAGTGTCCAGCACCTAAGTCTCCCCACCTAATGATCGGCTTAGTCCCTGAGTCGTCAGTATCCATCTGCAATAATTGAATCAAATGATCCGGATATCCACTATATAATCGCGGGTCATCTTGGGTAAAGTAAGGATAACCACCTATTTTATGCCCTTGCCCATGATAAAAATCTTCAAAATAAGTTTCTTGAATCTCATGACGTAACTCCCAATTATCTTCTGGAACATCAACAATCTCCCAGAATCGGAAGTCAGCTTGAGAGATTAACTCTTCTTTTTGGTAAAAAGACAAGGAAAGTTCTGCTTCAACAGGGAAGTAACCATCGGATGGAAGGGGTATTGCTGTCAACCATTTTGATTCATCTTGTTCAATTGTCTCATGATAAACTACACGAAAATTATCTTGCTGAGTCATGTTATCTAAATTCATACCAAAAAAAGTACCCGGTGAAGCAAAAAACTGTAGAATTCCGATTGTAGGAAAATGCTTAAGTGGGGTTTCAATTTCTGCAAAATTAATTTGAGCTAACAGTAGTAGTGGTTCACCATCGATTCCAACTGGAAAAGGTTCATCCTTTAGCCAATAAGGATTCCCTCCAAATTTACTTTGTAATGGCTCTGTCTTATCTTCCTTTACACCTATTAACAAACTTTCTTGACGAGTCGCTAGTAAATCATCTGCAAATGGTTTTAATATCTCTGGAAATTCCATGATTTGATCTCCTTAATTTATTGTTAATGTATCTGTTGGTCACTCAGTAACTTTGATTTTAACAACTCAACTATTATTTCTAAATACTGACTTTCACATATATAAAACGCTAACATTATGCAGTTTAATTATATAATACTTCTTTTCTTTGTGAAACTAATGCCACCTGGCTTATTTTAATGATCAAAAAACAGCCCACTTACTATCCTAACAGGACATAAGAGGGCTGATAAAATATATTATCTTGCGCTTTTATTTTCTCGTTGTCTCACGCGTTTTCTTTAAAACTACAATACTTTCAACGGTTCGCTGTCTCCAATCATTTCCTCGCTATGCTTGTCATTCTTGGACAGCTATCGCATGAGGCTTGTAGTTATTATACGCTTTAAAACTCCTAACCAAAGTTCTATTGAATCTGACTTCATAAGTCTTAAATCAATATCTCTAATTTGTCATCTAATAATTAACGATTCTTTATTATCTTACTCCCAGCGACTTCGAGGCAAAAACACTTGTATAAGCAATTTAATAATTGAAATAGACCTACAAGTATAAAGTTACTGCATTTTCCACGAAAATACGGTGCCAAAGGCAAATATATAATTATACGTTCAAGGACCTTTCATGTCCATCCTTCTAAATTTTTATTCGAAACTTAACTCGTTAGCTCAAAACTATCTATTATTAATTCTTCAATGTCTTTAACACTCTCTATTTCAGCTAGATTTATTGTTATCCAGTGTGTTTTATCCATATGATAGGCTTGGTAAAACCCATCTTTTTTCCTCAGAGAACCCATAAATTCTTCCCGGACTTTCAAATTGAGAATATCAATTTTTTGATTTTCTAGTAACCCAATTTTATCTGCAGTCACATCCATTATTAAGCCAAACCATTTCTGATTCTCTTTATGCCTTAAAGCTGCATAATCAGGAAATTTTTCCCAAGGGTAATCTGGTTTAATATCAAATGTATCTATTACAAATTCAAAAATATCTTCTCGATCCATCGATACACCCTCCATATTGTAGTTAAACTAATAATAACATACTGAAATAGAGGCACTTAAATAACAAGATTTAATAATGAGGCAGTTAGTAAAGGTTGCTGTTACATATTCCACAGTCTACCAGTTTCCATATAATACTAAAAAATCAGCTTCCTTACTAACCACAATTGGAGCAGGAAAGCTGATATAATCATATCTATTAATATTTTAATGATTTTTATCTTCTCGTCGCTTCACGGGTTTTCTCTAAAACAACCACACTCTCAACATGTCTTGTTGGGCATGTAATAATTGATTATAGTATGTTGGAAATGTGGTTTGAATGATTATTAATATAAACTATTGACTGACCACTCCCAAATTTTAAATCATATATAGCCATTTGATATACCCCTAATGCTTTCATTATATTTTCACTCTTTGAGTTTGAGTGAAAACAAAAACGTTGACGACCTTTTTCATCAATACCTGGTTCAAATCCTGTTACTTCATAAGCAGAAACCACTGTATTATTTATCCCCGTATTGATTCCTAAAATATATTTAACTTTTTCAGCTTTATCTTTCGCAACTCTCCAAGTCCCTAACGTTCTAGATTTTAGATTATGGTCATCTCTATAGTAGAAAGGGTAATCATACGTTTCATCCTTATCTAACTGGAGGGAGTCTGTTATCTTGACAGCAAGTATAAGTTCGTCAGTTTGTAATTCAGTTATGGACATTGGGATACTTCCAAACTGTCTTTCCAAATCACCCACTTCAATTCCCCGGACTCCATGACCATTTACTTTATTGGTTAGGTTTCGATGCGAAAAAATGTTCAATAAATTTATTAAAGTGTTTTCGCTCGCGAAGGCTTCTCGTTCTGATAACCAGTAATTTAAAATTACTTTTTTTATTGGAAATCCCTCTGCCTTAATAGCTCTGATTTTGTTAATTTTTAAGTCTTCAGTTTTATCTTCACTTTCTAATAGCAGTTCTAATTTTTTATTAAAGGCAGCTTTCTCATGATTAAAGACACGATTCCCCTTCCCTTTACCGATGTAGAATATCTCTTCCTCATCGTTACTAGTATCGACTAAACAATAGATGTAGAACTCTTTATCTTTGTTTTTATTTAAATATGATAATACTCTATCTGAAAATTTTTCCATAAAATATTCCTTTTTATCATCTTTTTCAATTCTGAAGCTATCTAGTAATCAACAAATCAATTAAATAGGCTTCAAAATCCCTGTTAGCTCATCTAATGTTTTCGGTGGGTTAACCAGAATTTCACGGGCCTTATCCATATCAACTTTCACATTATATGTTAAAATTCCAGATGGTTTGCCTTTAAAAAGATAATATACAATATAACCACCAGCAACTTCTTCAATGATCGCATCATCACGGTTTCTACTCATTTCACCAACACCTTCAATAGAAATATCTAAGACATCCGTATAAGAGAGTGGCGCACCATGATTATAAACTTCTTCAGCGCCAGTCATGTTTCGTCCCGCTACTTTCCCAGAATACTCCGCTTGCTCTTCATGTTCAAAACGATTACGTCCTATGATTACATCTGGATAATTCAACACATCTCCTGCCGCATAGATATGTTTGTTGGAAGTTTGCAAATACTTGTCAGCAATAACACCATTACCCACTTCTAAGCCAGCTGCTTCTGCTAATTCAACATTTGGATTTAATCCAATTCCTAAAACAAGAATATCCGCTTTCAATACAGCGCCATTCTCTAGTTTTAGACTTACTTGATCGTCCTCTACTTTGTAACTATCAGCATAGGCATTGTTTATCAAGGAAACGCCAATATCTACAAAGCGCTGTTGAAATTCTTTAGCAAGCATTCGTGGTAGTCATTTTTCGTTTAATATTTCATTAGGAAAATCAAGCGTCACATCCATATCATTGAGCTTTAGACCTGCTGCAATTTCTGCTCCAACCCAGCCTCCTCCAACGATAATGACTTTGCTCCTAGGTTTGGCTAATTTTCGGAGGTTTCGGTAATCTTCTAAGTTTCTTAAAGCTAGGACACGCTCACTCTCCAGCCCATCATCCACTTTGGAGCGCCACCCGGTGCATAAAGCAATTTTTCGTATTGATAGATTTCTCCACTCTCAATCTCAATCGTTTGTCTCAAAGCGGCTTTATCAATAGAATCAGTGTAAAACAGAACATCTTTTCGGGCAAAATCATCTTGCCACCATTCAGGTAGATTGTGATACTCCTGAATAAACTCATCAGCACCAAGGATGACGAATAACAATTCAAAATCATAAGTATGACTGAAATGAGTGTGAATGTTTTCATTCATATCTTCCACTGCATCCTCACTATTAAAGAACACATTGCCACTATTAATATATGATTTCACATGAGTGTATCCCATTACTTCAAGATTATTTTTTAAGTCAGCCATCACCACTTTATTCTTACCACCTACATTAACACCTCTTAGTAAAAGTACATAGCGCATAGTAAAGCCTCCTATTCATTTTAAATTATATCATTGCGAGCAATCAACAACAAAAGCCGTGAATTGAGTAAACATCAAAAAAACGACACAATATGTTTAAACATTGTGTCGTTTCCCATAAACTATTAAAAAGTGTCGCCACGTTTACTGGCTAATTTCGCTGATAAAAATGGTGCTACTATAGATGTAATAACAACACCTGTTAAGATAATCGCTGTAGCTGAAGTAACGTAGGGTTGTAATTCAGGCAGTGCCACTGCAACAGCTGCCGGAGTTGATGTTGATACTCCAGCAATGGTTGTTAAAGCAATTGATGAATACCCTTCCCCTTTGAGTACTCGCTTCTCAAACATAAAAACAACAGGTAAAGTAACAACTAAGAAGAATGCAGTCATTAAGATACCTGGTACTCCTGATTTAATTGCCTCAATAAAGTTCATACCTTGTCCTAAAGTCCATCCTAATAACATTAAAAGAGCTGGTAAACATTTTGCAAAAATGTCTGAGAATGATGAATCAATATTCCCTAATATCATCCCTAAAAATAAAGGAACAAATACTGAAATCACTGGCATCCAATTCACACCTGCTAAACCACCTGAAGCAAATACACTCATAACAATCAATGGTAAAATCGGAAGTGCTATAATTCCAGCGAAAGGATAAATTCCCGCGTCGCGTTCACGACCAAACGCAGTTAAAAGTGCAACATAAACAGCTGGGTTTGTAGATATAATTGTAGCTACAAAAGCCAATCCTGAAATACCCCAAATTCCCTCTAAACCAAACATGAATAAAAATCCAAATGCTAAAACTAAGGATAGGATCATTTTAACTAATATTAAGCTACCTTGAAACTTAATAAGATCTTTTAAGTCATTCAACTTAATGGTTGTCCCTGATGAGAAACATAACATTCCAATAACAAAGCTTGATCCATCTGCTGAAAGGAATGACTCCGTAATTGTCCCAATTCTCAATAAGTTAGGGAAAAATGTATATAAGACCATTGAAATAACTAGTGGCACAATAAAATTTCCTGCCGGAATTCTATTCATAAATTTCATTATCATACTATAACCTTCTTTTCTATAATTTTTACTAATACGATGTAAATATCTTCATATAGTTTAGCCTCGTCTTTGTATAAAATCAATACTCTAACGGATGATTACGTTACCATTTCTATCATATTAATTTTACTAAAAAAGAGCTGAAACTATTTCGTTCCAACTTTTATCCAAAATTTTAAAAAAGCCTTTTAATCAATATAAAAACTGACTAAAAAGCTTGTTGAATTATTTATTTTAACTAATTTCTTAATTTAACTCTGTTAAGACTTGTTCAAATGTTGTCTACTCTAATTGGATATCATTGAATTATCTTTTAATTTAATAAGTATTTACGTTCTTAAATCAATAACTATTTATAACATCTTTTCTGTGCCCTACTTCCAAAGATAATATAACTAGTTCATTGTCATCGATGTGACAAATTAAGCGATAATCACCAATCCTGTAACGCCACTGCCCATTAAAATTACCAGTTAAAGACTTACCAACTAACCTTGGGTTTTCGATTCCTTACTTCATAGTCCAAGTTCTCGCTTCATTTCTTCATGGGAAATACTTTCAGCATTCTGACGATGTACAATCATTGCTTTTTCATAAATACTCATATCGATTTGATTTTAAAATTCAACTTCTACAAGCATGAGGCATAGGATTGTAAAAAAGAAAATAAATAAATTCTAAGCACCAAAAAAGACTCAACAGCATGCCTGAAAGGTTAGTTGTTGAGTCTCTCTTTCAATGCTGTTTCAAAGCTACTAATTAGTCACAAAGGCTTTAATGATCCTCGTAGCCCCTCAGAGCTTTCTGGTGGGTTAGCAAGAATGGCACGGGCTTTATCCAGATCGACTTTCACATTATATGTCAAAATGCCTGTTGGTTTCCCTTCAAAGAGATAATAAACAATATAACCACCATCAACTTCTTCAATAATCGCATCATCACGGTTGCGACTTAGTTCCCCGACACCTTCAATAGAAATATCTAGGACATCCGTATATGATAGCGGTGCACCATGGCTATAAGCTTCTTTAGCCCCCGTCATGTTACGCCCTGCTGTCTGACCAGAATGTTCTGCTTGGTCTTCGTGTTCGAAGCGATTTCGTCCAATAATAACGTCTGGATAATTAAGGATATCACCAGCGGCATAAATATTTTCGTTAGAAGTCTGTAAATATTTGTCGGCAATGACACCATTACCAATTTCTAGGCCAGCTGCTTCTGCTAAGTCAAGATTTGGCTGGACACCAATTCCGAATATCAGCGTGTCTGCGGTATACTCACGCCCATCCTTTAGTTTTAGATGTACCTGATCACCTTCTACCCTGTAACTATCTGCATAAGCATTGTTAATCAATTCAACTCCAAGTTCAATAAAGCGTTGCTGAAATTTCTTTGCAAGCATTAGCGGAAGACGCTTTTCGTTTAGTATCTCGTTTGGATAAATAAGTGTCACATCGAGGTCATTAACCTTAAGACCAGCTGCAAGCTCTGCCCCAATCCAGCCTCCACCTACAATAATCACTTTGCTCCCCTTATCGGCTAAGCGACGTAGTGCGCGGTAGTCTTCTAACGTTCGAATCGCAAGGACGCGCTCACTCTCAGGGCCATCAATCCACTTAGGGTCACCACCAAGGGCATAAAGCAACTTATCATATTGGTAGACTTCACCATTCTCAATTTCGATAGCCTGTGAATCTGCATCGATTCGTTTAACTGTGGTCTCTGTTAAGAAATCAATCGACTTATCATTGATTAAGTCGTAGTAGATAGACTCTTTTGGATAATTCGGTTGTGTCCAGAATTCTTTACTTAAAGGTGGACGGTGGTAAGGCTTATCAGCTTCCCGTGTGACAATCAATAATGAGCCTTCAGGGTCATGCTTACGAATTTCAATCGCTGCATTCGCTCCAGCCATTCCGCCACCTATCACAATATATTTATATGAATATGTCATAATTTACTCCTCCCCTTTGCTTTTCTCTATATATACTAGCAAACTTCCAAGCAAATATATTGATATATGCTACATTGCTTATTATCTCTTGAATTATATCTATGATTATTTCAGACGTTCAATTTAAATACGCTAGCTTTCAATTAAAAAAACTAAACCGAAGACAATCATTTGGATAAATAACAAGGTAGTTATCATCCAAACGTTTATTAATATCATTACTTTCCCTGTTTGTTTTTTCTTTGTAGTTGCGTTCCAAATATTTTTTGAAATTGACAAATTTACGAGGGATCCCAAATTCGTAATATTCATTAAGAAAATAAGCTATCCGGTCAAAGTGTGAATAAATTGCTCTATACCCTGCCTTAATTTTGTCAATGTTCATTCCATATACTCGATAATCATGTAAATTTACAAGATACACCTTTCCATCTGAAAAATATGTTTTTTATTGGATATTCCATCAAATATAAGTTGTTTTTCTGATATCGGACGAATCATACTCGGGAAATGTAAAACATCATTATCTCTAATATTTGATGTGTCATAATCGTTAAGTGTATTAAAGGTTAAACTGTTTGATACTTTCCAGTTTTGATATCTCTTCTCTAAACAATAAAATATCATTAAGATCTAGCGATTGAATGGTTACTCCCTCAAAAAAAATTTAATCCATCATCCAGTTCTTTTTGAAACCTCTCTGATGCTTGTGGGTATAAACTGCTGTCCTTGTTCTCGGTAACAAATTTCAATAAAAGACGCATCTCATATAAAAAGAAGTTCTTATGCCCTGTATTATAATCTAACTGGACATAATGTTTTAAATAACCGTCTAAGTTTCCTACTGCCATACTAAATCCAGTTACTGCAACTTTTATAATTTTCTGAATTGCTGATGGTATCCTACCTAAAGTTGAAAGAAGGTTAGAATAATTAACTATTGTTGAATTAGACAGTCCTTGCCAATATACTTTGTCTAATGATATTTCTTCTATTTCAGTAACAATTTTATTATCCATAGCATCTTTATGTCGAATAGATAAATTGATCAAAGCTTCATCCTCATACCACATTATTTTCACTTCTTTATATAAATGACTTATCACTAAATATTACTCGTCAAAAATATTTTTTTATGTTACTATTAGTATACAATTAAAAATCACAACTTATCCAGAGTAAGCAGAGGGAATTGGCCCGATGACGCTTCAGCAACCTACCGACGGCAAGGTGCTAAATCCAACTCGAAAGAGAAAGATGAGTCTAACCCAGTTATTTGGCACGACGAATCTCGTTGTGCTTTTTTTAATTGAATAAATAACTAGGAGTGGTTGTATTGTTACCAGAAAAGAGTATTCGTTTTAATGAGTTTGTGAATGGGTTAGATGAGTTGCAGGTTATGCCTCACTTCAGGTTTCGTAGGAGTCAATCTGGCAATGCAAATGAACATGATTTGATTTTTTTAGTTTGTACAAAAGAGCCAGAAAAAGGTGCACACATAGGTCGAACTTGTATTTGTTGCATTGGGAATTCTCAGATTAATGATTATGAAAAATTTAAAAACAGTATGAGCAGAGACCATTATGACGCCATCTTGAACCTTTTGTTTAACTTCACGTACACTGACGTAATATACAAAGCCATTAACGACTAATTTTTAGTACGGACAAAGAAAGACACAGAACGATGCAAATTTTTTGCATCACTCTGTGTCTTTTTGACATCTCAGTTGTATTGTATCTCAGCTTTCAGCTCAACTTTATCTACTTTAATGGTATATTCTACTATCCGTGAAGCTGCTTAAAATTCTATGCAATCAGTGACCAAAGATGTTGAATCGTACCATTCTCTAACAGAATAAAAATACCCAAGCCGATGAAAACGACTGGTACGATGACTTTTTCGTAACGCTCAACTACTTCACCAATCATAGGAACCGAAGCCAGTCGTTTGGATAAATAACATAAGATAAAAATCCCAATGATAAATACAAGGATAACAACCATGACTTCCTGGAAGGACATTCCAGTGAAGTAAGGAATATAAATTCCAAGATTATCACCACCAAGCGCAATGGTTAGAGCAACCACACTCGCAACTTCTGACTGTCTATGCGACATCTTTTCTTCCAAGTCCTTTTCATCTACATCTTCATCGATGAAGATAGCCCGAATCCCTAGAATCAAAGGAAGTAAACCAAGTAAACCGATCACCCAATCTTGTGGAATAAAGTTCAGGAAGTACGCTGCAATGAGACTAAAGCCAACGAGCAAACCCGTTCCAATATATTGGCCAATATAAATTGATCGTTGTTTACCCGTATTCATGGTAGAGAAAAGAATCGTTAAAACAACCAAATAATCGATGGACGTAGAGATAAAAACTAACATTGAAGATATAATTATTTCCATAAGCCTCCCCTTTCAATATGTTTATTAGAATTGGTGGTTTTCACACAAACACATCAACTTGGCCAAAGCCAAGGGGGAATGTTTAATAAATTGCTTCATATAAAACATCCAACTTTCATATTCTTTTCACATGACTCATATGCTTTCTAAACCAACCTTTATGAAGTCACTTTGTTCCCTCATGAATTATACCATAAACATACAATGTTTCAGCCACTCAGCTTGCTCATTTTGCTTGTCTTCTTAGGTAATCCGTGCATGGGTAGGACATCTATTTCTTTGAATTTAATGTTTTTTCTCAAATAATACTACACACTCAACATGAACGATAGTTCTCTAGGACGGTCTTGTTTTTACACCTTACTTTTCAACGATTGCCTTTAGTACTGCACCCACTATCGTGCGCCCTAAACGTTGGAAAGGTTATTCTTCTTCATCCTCAAAATCCTCGTCAGTCAGCAACACCGCAGGCGTATATTCACAGCCTGGAACCATCTGCTTGATAACGCGGAAGTATTCCTCGAAAAATTCACTCGGACAGAAGTAATTTACCGTTTCTCTATGCTTGTCATCGAATGTAGCCATGATGATTGTCGGGCCAATATCGGTGGCAAATAACTTCTCATCGTTATATAGAATGTGAGGAGTCATCTCCACAACCTTACTGAACAGTTCCTTGAAAACTGGACTGGTCGTTTTGTATGACCACTTTCTATAAGTGTTCATTTCAGATTGGCTCATCGGATGCGGCTTGTACTCATAGCTGATGGATGAGGAAGTGATAACCAGCTTATCCTCATAAGCTTCATCAACCGGACCATATCCAGATGCTCCTTTAATTAGTATCCTAATTATATCCGGCATGTCAACCTCCTTTGAGTGATTAAACTGAAAGTTGTCGTCTCACTTGCAAAGATAAAATTTCAATTTAATGTTCCTTATAGAGTATCCTTTCTTTAAGAAAACCTATAAGTTTCTTAAATGCTTCTTCCGCCACAGGATCAACTCTTTCAGCTGCAATAAAACAATGCGGCTGTGCGATACCATTCTCCGCAAATGGATCAACTAATACGTAATGCGCCCCAACCGTTTCCAATTTTTCTGCCATTGAATTCATATCATTACGATACTCACTACCAAGCAAAAAAGCTGCCGGATAATCCTTTGTCATATATGGTATACATTCATATTTATTCAGTTCATCTTTATTTAGATAAATAGAACCTTTTACATAATTTCCAACAAGCATTTTACATAATAGTGTCATATTTTGATAATCAATTGGCGCATCATCCACCACTACTGCCGAAACCTGTTCCACGTTTATAGCAGGATCTATAGATAAAAGCGCAGCATATTCAGGATTTGAAATAACAGTTCCATACTGAGCAGTCATAATAGCTCCTGCAGAACTTCCCATAATGATTACTTTATCCATATTGATATTGTACTCATCTTTATGTTCTGAAATAAATCTAATTGCTTCATTCATCTGAATAAGCGGAACCGGGAAATGATACTCAGGAACCAATGCATAATCAACATTGACTATATTATAGCCCTGCGCACAAAGGTCATCTATTAATGCAGTAGAATCACTTGCAGCCATTGGATCACCCATATTCTTACTCCCCCCAAAGAATCCTCCCCCGTGAAAATAAAACAACGTTGGTCTATCTTCTTCTCTGTTTGAGTCAGGATATGTAATATCCAGAAAGCTGTTTGGGTACTCCGTTCCATAGGCAATATCGTTTATTTTGTACTGACCATCAGCCTTTTCGCCTTCACCTGGAGTATAAATTGGTTCAAAAGAATTTGGTCCAGCATCTTGATACATTGCATTTTGAATCATCCCAACTATGATTTGTGGATGAGTTGTTATATAGAAGTATAACCCAATTATAAGAATTCCAATTATTCCAATAATAATGCTAATTACTTTTATCATCTTAAAAGCCTTGCTTTTTGTACTTTTCTCTGCCATTTCTTATCTCTCCTTTATCATTACATCCTGCCAATTATCATTTTGTAGAAGCTCTGCGTTACTTCCGACAAAAATCTTTGCAGCTTCATTGTCATTCTGTAGCTGATACAGGAACCATGCCGTCATATACGCATCTGTTCTTAACAGCATGTCCTCATGTTCCGCTCCAACTACTCTAGCTACCACTTTTTCAGTATCATTAGAGATACTGTTATATATGTCTACTAAAGCGCTAAACGGGGACACTCCGCCGAATTCTGTTTCTGGATTTTTACCTGAATCATCAGATTTCCCGGTTCCTGCTGTCATATAATACGGAATACTTATTTTAGCAGAATCATATTCCCATCCCATGTTTTTGGCCAAATATGGATATGCTGCGCTACCTGTAAATATTGCTTTGTATATGCTTCCATTCTGAAACTCTGTTACCGCCCTAATAGCCCCGGCTCCACCTTGTGAGTAACCTAGGATTCCAACATTATCTACATCAACTTTTTTATATAAAATATTGTTTTCACCAACATTTAACACATAATCTAATGTAAATGCAGAAGACTCACCGGTTCCGGTTTGCCCATCATCATTACCAACAACGATAAATCCCCAAGATGCAAGCTTAGCAAAGAATGGTTCATACTTATATGCTTGAACATTGCTAGCGTTCACCACCATAATCATTGGATATTTTTTTGATTCACTTTCCAATTCTGAAGGATACCACACTCTGATTTTATCGATGCTTTTATCATCAATATCGAAAATATATGAAGATATTTCATATGGTCCTGGAACAGAATACTTCAACTCCAGTTCGGCAGAACTTTTAAAGTCTTTATAATAACCTTCTGATATGACCGGTTTCTTACTTTCAAAATAACTCTTCACACATAAAATACTAAAAACTGCTAATAATACCGTCAAAATAGAGCCAGATATTTTAAAAAATTTCTTCATCACAATAACCTTCTTTCTTGACTTTCGTTTTAACATATAGTAACTTAAGACATGCGTTGAGACAAGTGTCTCGGCAAAAATGAGACAAACGAAGGGAATTGTATCATCATGAATAATGAAGAAAAAAACACGTATGTCAAACAACAAATTACTCATACTCTAATTCAACTGCTTGAGGAAAAGGATATTAGTGACATCTCAATCAAAGAACTATGTGATACAGCAATGATTGGTAGAGCCTCATTTTATCGAAACTACAGTTCCAAAGATAATGTAATTGCGACATATGCACATGAATTAATCAGCAATTGGGGAGAAGCTCTCGAAAAGAATCCTGAAGCCAATATACTAAACTTCTTTGAGCATCTTTTTAATCATTTCGCAGAAAACAGGACATTCTATTTATCCCTTCACAAACAAGGACTGTCCTCAATATTGCTTGATACAATAAAAAAGAAAATGGAACTAACAGCATCCCTCCCGAATAGCGACGCATATGGTCGTGCCTGGCTTGCATATGGTATTTATGGCTTAATAGAAGAATGGATAGGTCGTGGTATGGTTGAATCTCCATCCGAAATGAATATGATTATAATAAAAAGTGTAAACCCCAACTAAAACAAGGACATAGAGAATAATCTATGTCCTTGTTTCGTAATTGTAATAGTAATAAAAACTGAAGTTTCCGTTGCTTTCATTCTCTCCATAAAATTGAAACAAATCACTCTCCCCTATATACCGGATAGCGTTCCTTATCCGCAGCTGCAATTTCTCGTACAACACGACACGGAACACCTACCGCAATTACATTGGAAGGAATACTTTTTGTCACTACACTTCCGGCTCCTATAACAGTATTGTCACCGATTGTAACCCCACCAAGAACAATGGCCAGAAGCTGACGGTCATTCCGCTGACCTCCATCAAGGAGGATTCCAGCCCAGCCAAGGAGCCTTTTGAGATGGATATTGATGAGGGCAACGGCAAGAAAGGCCGCATGCATTTTGATGAGATGCGCTCCATTGACAAGATGCGCGTCATTGAGAAAAAGGGATACCGCGAAGTATTAACCCCAAGAGAAGAAATCGAAGCTGGGCTCAAGCATTATCTGAGCCTGTAATAATATTGGCAGCGTCAGGTTGAATTCAATCATTCTGGCGCTTTTTCATGTTTATACCCGCGCTAAAGTGAACCCATTTTCGTTTGCGCCGGTGTTCACCATGGAAACGATAAGGGTGCAAAAAGCAGTCGATATACTCCCGTAAACCGCTATTTGCCATAAAAACAGAAGGCTTTTCCAGCCCCTATACCAGTTTTCAACGATAGGAACCGAAAAAGCCTTGTGCTATAAGGGTTTTACTTACTTGGTTGTGTGCACTCGTGACAGCAATACAACCGTCTCAACATGTGTTGAGCATAAGCTTTGGATTAATTTTGATTTGTCGGAAGTGTGAGGTAGTTGAATGATATTAGTCATTACTAGCAAACTACTGTCAAATTACTCCCAACTACTACCAAATCTACTCTCAATTACTATTAAACTAACAAGGTTAAAAATTTCTATTAGCGAAGCGAATAGTATTGTTTGGGGTCATTCTTTGAATTGCCGTGCCATCCAACTGCTCCTTTTTCCAACATTTTTTTAAAATTTTCTGGTTGTTTCTGTAATCATTTCAATTAATTCAGCAGCTATTTTTACTGTAATCCGCTCATTCCCATATAAATAAGCCAATATTTTGCGTTCATTTTCATTGAATTCATCAAAAATTAGTTTTTTATCCAAGTCATCAACTCATTCATCCAATCTCATTTGGCGTGAAGCATAGTTGTTTTCTAATTTCAATATGATGGAATAACTGTTAAATATTAGCAGCCTGAAAATTCTTCTCTTAGAGAGAAGATATCCACTGTAAGCTTTTGTATGTGGAAATATATCAACAATCTCTTTTGAGATTTTAAATAAAAAGGACACTCTTACTAAAGAGCGCCCTCAACCATAACAGTGATATAATTAGTTGTTATTTTTCTTTACTGGAATCCAGATTTCACTTCGGTACTTTGGATTTTCGGTGTCAGGACTCTCGTTCCACAAAATTTCTGGCCCCGGTGCAACCTCGTACCCTGAAGATGGAAACCATTCAGAGTATATCCTTCCCCAAACATTTTGAAGTGTTTCTGGGAATGGCCCAACAGATTCGAAAACAACCCAAGTACTGGCTTCTATTTCCAATACATCGAATTCTCCTGTTTCATCACTTGAAGTTGCTACCCCGATGTAATGATCCAACTCGCCCTTCTCTTCCATTCTTCCTTCTGAAAAATTAGTGGAAGCACTAATAATACCCATTGGTTCTACATTTGAGATTGCTTTTAATTGTTTAATAACCTCTGGTGTTAAAAGTTCGGTCATTTGTGCAATCTCTGGATTGACACCTTCAAAAATAATTGGGACTCTCTTCTTAAATCCTACTAACTTAAACGACTCTTTCTCAACAATACGATAATTCATCTCGCATCCTCCTTTAATTGATAATTGAAAGGTCATTCTAGGATAGGCTTTTAACTGCGTTTTCTCACTTCTTGCTTCTGAAGGAAGAATACCATGCATAGAATGAAAAGCACGGGAAAACGAATCAGCTGAATCATAACCATATTTGACAGCCACATCGATTATTCTCAAATTTGTATCTTTCAAATCAAGAGCAGCCAGCGTTAATCTTCTTCTTCGAATATATTCTGACAAACCAATTCCTGATAAAAATGAAAACATCCTTTTAAAATGATACTCTGAGCAGTAAGCAATTTTCGACACTTCACTGTAATCAATTTCTTCTGTTAAGTGCTCTTCAATATATGTCAATGCATTATTCATATTACTTAACGTATCCATCAAACAACCTCCTTTCAATTTCAATATTAGCAAAGGATTTAATTACCCACCCGATAATCTGTGCACAATAAAGTCGACTAAATTTAAAAATATTACTTACAATTACAACTATTTTAATGAACTGAACTTCAACTACAATTAAAGACTTAGGGAGTTCTTTCGCTAAAATGTTACAAACCACAAGCGTCTCAACATGTGTCGATACGACAGGCTCAATGTCGTTGCTATTTTACCGTTTACGGGAACAAGTCCATAGCCTTTTTGTAATTGAGTCGTTTGTGGGAATATGTCTGTGGAATTGAAATTTATCTCTCTAAATCAATATCTATTTTGTACTCGTCATCAATAAGTATATAATTAACTTCGTGTGCGATGGCGTGTTCCAAAACTTGCCTATTATCTTCTATCACTGAATCCAAAGTACAACAATCATCATCAAAACGACTTTCGATTATACTTGCATAGCTTTTTATATCTGCAAAATTATTTCTAATATAATCCTCACTCATTACAAGACAATAATATTTGATACTATCAAGATACTCTTTTTCAAAATCTTTCGCCCAATCAAATGGAATATAACAGCCTTCCACAATCAAATTCTGCTTATTTTCTATTGCTGTCTTAATCATTTCACGAACAATCGCCCACAAATATGCTGTTAAATCTGAATCATCACTTGTTGGGGTAAGTTCCGTGTTGCCACTTCTTATTAAACCCATCTTCAAATGGTCTATTGAAAAATATGGATATTTATATTTTTCAAGCAGCTTCTGTGACAATGCTGTTTTTCCTGTATGTGAAGCTCCTGCTATCAAAATAATCATAATCTAACCTCCCTGTAAAATTCAAATTTCCCGTTTACTCTTCTCTAACTTTCTCTTCCAACTCAAGTAAATATCTGTCATAGTCAGACATAAACAGCCTGTCCTGCCCATTTTCGGAACTGCACTGCACGTTCATTATTTACTTTGATATCAAATATACTTATCTCCAGTTGAATGCTTATTTTCGAATCAGGCTGACAACACATTCAACATGTGTCGGGGGTAAGGTATGGATTGAAATGGATATGTCGGGTGGGGAGTATGGATGTATATGATATCTCAAATAATAAATTTGATCCGAATTAAATTAATCTTTCTCTATTCGATAACTGTAAGGAACTTCCGTACCATTCATAACAATAGGTAATTGACCAAAATTTATATATTTTTTTGCCACTTCATATTGAGCTGGTACCCAATTCATAATAGAAGTTCCTCCAATAGTCGTAATTTCATAATGAGGACCCAACTTATCTTTATTATCTACAATTTCATAAACAAACTCTGATTGTAAAGTTTTCTCTTCGATTACTATATGAATCATAATTAATTCTCCTTAATAGAAGTTTTGATTACTGTAACAAAAATATTTCAGATTAATAAATATTTAGAGTTTTGTGATGAAGAAGAAGAATCTATAAAAATCTCTGGTTAGATCGATAATATTCTTTATTGATAAATTTATAATTTTTCCTAGTTAATGAACTATCAATAAACCGGGACGTAAGTTTAGCTTTAAAAGGCTGTTCCTTTTCTGATTTATTTTCATGGTACAAGTAATGATACCAAGAATCACCATATTTATCATTGTCTTCCCAATAATCAATTATCGGACAAATCTCATAGATAATCTCGCAAGGATTTTGATTAACATCAATAAAGTTTACAATGAGTACCAATGAATAGTCTTCTGCAGGATGATCTCTAGTACCCTTTTCATTTGTATAAGCATTTTGCCAAGCAAGAAAATCGCCTTCATCAGGCTTTAGTTCTTCAAAACGTTTATTCTGTTAACGTCAAGTAGAAATCGGCACTTTTTGCCAATTAGTTTTCTGCAGATTCTGCTCGATAAGATTCGGCACTTATTTCTAATCAAAAACTCGTTGCCGATGTTTCATTCGATAACTTTCATCGT
>JACBXN010000005.1 GCA_015863215.1 Aerococcaceae bacterium DSM 111176 | reverse complement strand
ATAACGGTAACCTGACGATCACGAACAGTTACACACCGGAAACAACGTCGATTGACGGAACGAAACATTGGCGAGATGAAGATGACCAAGATGGCGTGAGACCAGATGAGGTCACGATTATCTTACTCGGTAACAATGTAGAAGTAGCCCGTCAAACGGTATCCGAAGCAGATAACTGGAATTACAGCTTTACTAACTTACCAGTATACGCAGATGGCGCACCAATCACGTACACCGTAACCGAGGATTATGTTCCAGGCTACTCAAGTACAACAGATGGCTATGATGTGACGAACGATCGTACGCCAGACGAAGTAAGTATCAGCGTCTTCAAGTCATGGTTAGATAGTAACGACCAAGATGGCAAACGTCCAGAGTCAGTTCAAGTTCAACTCTTTGCGGATGGCACAGCGACAGGCGATGTAGTGACATTAACGTCAACCGGCGGCTGGACATACACATGGACGGGCTTACCTGAAAATGCGAATGGCACAGCGATCAACTATACGGTGGAAGAATTGAACGTACCAGCAGGTTACACGTCGATTGTCACAGACAATAACGATGGCAACTTGATGATCACGAACAGTTACACACCAGCAACAACGTCGATTGAAGGAACGAAACATTGGAACGATAATGACGATCAAGACGGTATCCGACCAGATTCAGTCACAATCAAGTTACTCGGTAACAATGTGGAAGTCGCACGTCAAGTTGTAACCGAAGCAGATAATTGGAATTACAGTTTCAACAACTTACCAGTTTATGCGGATGGCACAGCGATTACGTATACAGTAACCGAAGATTACGTCCCAGGTTACACAAGTACAACGGATGGCTTCGATGTGACGAACGAACGTACGCCAGACGAAGTAAGTATCAGCGTCTTCAAGTCATGGTTAGATAATAATAACCAAGACGGAAAACGTCCAGAAAGTGTTCAAGTTCAGCTTTATGCAGATGGAACTGCGACGGGTGATATCATCACTCTTACTTCAACGGGTGACTGGACTTACACATGGACAGGCTTGCCTGAAAATGCGAACGGTTCAGCGATCGACTATACGGTAGAAGAACTAAACGTACCAACGGGTTACACATCGATTGTCTCTGACAATGGTGACGGTAACTTGATGATTACGAACAGTTACACACCAGCGACAACGTCGATTGACGGAACCAAACATTGGAACGATAACGACGACCAAGACGGCATCCGACCAGATTCAGTCACAATCAAGTTACTCGGTAACAATGTGGAAGTCGCTCGCCAAGTTGTATCGGAAGCGGATAATTGGAACTACAGTTTCAATAACTTACCAGTATACGCAGACGGAACACCAATTACGTACACCGTAACCGAAGACTATGTTCCAGGTTACTCAAGTACAACGGATGGTTACGATGTGACGAACGAACGTACACCAGACGAAGTAAGTATAAGCGTCTTCAAGTCATGGTTAGATAGTAATAACCAAGATGGAAAACGTCCAGAAACAGTTCAGGTTCAACTCTTTGCGGATGGCACAGCGACAGGCGATGTGGTTACCTTAACATCAACTGGCGGCTGGACGTACACATGGACAGATTTACCTGAAAATGCGAATGGTACAGCGATCAACTACACGGTGGAAGAACTGAACGTACCAGCGGGTTACACGTCAATTGTCACAGACAACAACGATGGTAACTTAATAATCACGAACAGTTACACACCAGCAACAACGTCGATTGATGGAACGAAACATTGGAACGATAACGATGATCAAGACGGCATCCGACCAGATTCAGTCACAATCAAGTTATTTGGTAACAATGTGGAAGTGGCAAGACAGGTAGTAACCGAAGCGGATAACTGGAACTACAGTTTCACTAACTTACCAGTATACGCAGATGGCGCACCAATCACGTACACAGTAACCGAGGATTATGTTCCAGGCTACTCAAGTACAACAGATGGCTATGATGTGACGAACGATCGTACGCCAGACGAAGTAAGTATCAGCGTCTTCAAGTCATGGTTAGATAGTAACGACCAAGATGGCAAACGTCCAGAGTCAGTTCAAGTTCAACTCTTTGCGGATGGCACAGCGACAGGCGATGTAGTGACATTAACGTCAACCGGCGGCTGGACATACACATGGACGGGCTTACCTGAAAATGCGAATGGCACAGCGATCAACTATACGGTGGAAGAATTGAACGTACCAGCAGGTTACACGTCGATTGTCACAGACAATAACGATGGCAACTTGATGATCACGAACAGTTACACACCAGCAACAACGTCGATTGAAGGAACGAAGGTGTGGGATGACGCTGATAATCAAGATGGGGTTAGACCAGAGACTATTACTGTTCACTTATTAGCTGATGGAGTTGTTCAACAGACTATTAATGTAACAGAAGCAAATCAATGGCAGTTTACATTTGATGAGTTACCAGTATTTGCGGATGGTGAGAGAATTGTTTACACAATAACTGAAGATTCGGTTGGAGGATATTCAACGCTGATTGACGGATTTGATATAACTAATACTCGAACACCGGATAGTACGAGTGTGACCTTGACTAAGTCGTGGTTGGATCAAAATAATGCTGGCGGACAACGACCAGAATCTATTGTGGTTCAATTACTTGCAAATGGAGAGTCAGTTGGGGATGTAGTAACGATTTCTGCGGAAGGCAATTGGACATATACATGGTCTGATCTGCCACAGAAATCAGAAGGGAAAGATATTGTTTACTCAATTTCTGAAATTAATCTTGCAGAAGGTTACACATCAACAATAAATGATGCTAACCAAGGCAACATACTATTAACCAATAGTTTTGACTATCAAGTCACAGAGATTAGTGGCGAGAAAATTTGGCTGAATGATTATAATAATCAACTAGGTACGAGACCAGAATCAATTACAGTAGAGTTACTTCGTGATGGCCAAGTAGTCGATACGCAAGTAGTTTTAGCAGATGCTTCTGGCAACTGGCTATATAGTTTCGATAATCTAGATCAATTCAATGATGACGGTCATCGATATGTCTACACTGTGAATGAAGTTGGCGTTCCTGACTATACAACAACTATTGACGGAACAACAATTACTAATACTTACAACGTAGAGCATACCGTAACTATCACTGGTGATAAGATTTGGGAAGATAATAATGACGAGTTAGGTAAGAGACCAGAATCTATCACTGTGAATTTAATCGTTGATGGTCAAATAATAGAAAGTCAAGCTGTTACAGCGGATAATAGCGGACAGTGGACATACCACTTCTCTGATTTACCAATGTACGATCAAGACGGTACCGAGATTCAATACACAGTAAATGAAGTAAGTGTTGTTGATTATGAAACAACTTACGAGGGAGACACCATCATAAATAAACTGATAGCAGAAGATCCAACAGGAGGAGTAACTCCAACAGGTCCTTCATCTTCAGAATTACCACCTACTGGTGATAGAAATATCAGTTGGCTATGGGGGATGGGAATCCTAATGATAGGTTCGTTCATAATCTATGGCGAAAATAGAAGACAGAAAAAAGATGAGGATTTAGAATAGTCAGTATTTTATAAGTTAATGTAGTTTGGGATTTGGTTTGTAGTCAAAAAAGTCTCCTTCATTTTGAGGGAGACTTTTTGCGTTGAGAAAATTTATAAATTCAATTTTGAAACGGTATTTAATTGCTGTTGGGTATATAAATTTAAGCTTTTATGTCCTATTTCGATGGTCAAAAATTGATTGTTTTGTATAATAGAATTAAGACATGATTAGAATATAAAATTGGTTTTGCCTAAAAATTCGAAGGAGGAAGTCAAGATGAAATCATGGCGTAGTATCTTGATCATTGCTCTGTCATTAATAGCTGCTTGGCTGTTGTATATATTGATGGAAAATCCATGGTTTAATATTTCAGTTTTTGATAAAGATATTCTCAATTTTTATTCGGGATACCAAATGTCAACGATTCTAGTTAGTATCACCTTTTTGGTAATTTTATATTTTTTAGCAGATAAATTACGACTCAGATACTTTAACCTAAATAGGATAGATGAAGCAGTAAGGCCAGCTCCATTAATTGGACTTAGTCCCAAAGAAGGAGAAGGTTGGCGGACAATTGGGTTAAATATTGGTTTAATTATCACAATCGTAACGGGAATAGTAATGTATTTCCAAACGGCTTCTGGAACCGGGATAACAATTCGATTATTTCCCGAAATTCCTCTGATATTACTCTTTGCTATAATGAATTCTTTCACTGAGGAAGTTATTTTTCGTTTATCTTATACAACGATTATTGCGAATGAAAATGGTGACCCTCGTGTTTCTGAATTAATTTCAGCAGTAATATTTGGAGGGATTCATTATTTCGGTATCGCACCAAGTGGTATCGCAGGAGCTTTGATGGGCGCATTTTTAGGGTGGTTCCTAGCAAAATCAATTAACGAAACAAAGGGATTCTTTTGGGCGTGGTCAATTCATTTTATCCAGGATGTAGTAATCCTATTTTTCTTGTTTATGAGCAAATAAGTTAATTCCTTTAGGAGGAAAAAGATGTTAATTATTAATGATATTTTAGCGTTTATTTTAGAACTGATTGCAATTGCATTATATGGAATGATGGCCTACCAATTATCGGAAAATCGTTTTATCAAAATTCTGTTTGTAATTATTTCTATTTTATTATTTGCAGTAATTTGGGGAAGATATTTTGCCCCAAATGCATCCAATTCGCTCCATGGATGGGTCAGATGGGTATTTGAGTTTATTATTTTGTTCCTTCCTTGGCCATTATATTTCCGGGAAGAATATACTTACATTATGATGGCTGGAATTGTCATTATTATCAATTTAGCTATTCAAGCATTACTTGGACGAAGTAATGTTTGGTAAAATGGCCAAAAATTACCAAATAAATAATTTAATTGAAAGGGTGAAATGATGCCTTTTAAAATCGTTCGTCAAGATATCACTAAAATGAAAGTAGATGCAATTGTAAATGCTGCAAATACAGAGTTGAAAATGGGTGGTGGAGTTTGTGGTGCTATATTTAAGGCAGCGGGAATAACACAACTCCAAACGGCCTGTGATGAATTGGCGCCAATAAAAACTGGAGAAGCGGTTATTACTCCAGGATTTAATTTGCCTGCTAAATTTATCATTCATACGGCTGGACCTATTTATAAAGAATGTGATGAGGAAGAAAATGAACACCTTCTTCGCTTGTCATATATTAATTCATTAAATATAGCGGTAGAAAATAATTTGAATTCAATCGCTTTTCCATTAATTTCAAGTGGGATTTATGGCTATCCTAAAGAAGAAGCACTTAGAGTCGCTATTTCGGCGATTAGAGATTTTTTAACTAACTATGACCTTGAAGTAACTCTAGTTGTGTTTGATAAATCAGCATTCACAATGAGTAATGAACTACTTGAATCAGTTGAAAGCTATATCGATGAGCACTACGTTGACACGCATGAAATAAAGCGAGAAAGAATGCTTGAAGAAGCAAATACATATAGTCCACTTGAAAAAGCATCCGTATCTTTGAATGAATTTGTTTTTAATCTCGATGAATCATTTTCTCAAACACTGTTACGATTAATTGATATTAAAGGTATGTCCGATGTTGAAGTCTATAAACGGGCTAACCTAGACCGTAAATTGTTTTCTAAAATTAGAAGCAAAATTGATTATTCTCCAAGTAAACGGACTGCGATTGCGCTTGCCATCGGCTTAAAATTATCGATCGAGGAGACGGATGAGTTTTTAGAGAGTGCCGGATACACGCTTTCCCATGCAATTAAGTTCGATGTGATTATTGAATATTTTATTGTAAACAGTAACTATGATATTTTCGCGATTAATGAAGTGCTATTTGCCTATGACCAACCACTTCTCTAGGGAACAAGTATTTTACAAATTCTAATTTGTCGCTTAGAAAGCGACCACTCACTTCTTCACAAAAATTAAAATAAATATGTAATATAATTTTAGGAGGAGATAGTTATGAAAAAGGGCTTAACTGAAGTGGTGTTTATACTTGATAAAAGTGGATCGATGAGTGGATTAGAAAGTGATACAATCGGTGGCTATAATTCCATGTTAAACAAACAACGGTCTGTGGAAGGCGAATGTATAGTTACAACAGTATTGTTTGACAATTATTACGAATTACTCCATGACCGGATTGATATCCGAGCTGTCAGCGATATTACAGAGAATGAGTATCAAGTTGGTGGATCTACTGCGCTGATTGATGCAATAGGCAGAACGATCAATAAAATTGCTAATGCTCAGAAACATACTACAGAAACTTTCCGTGCTGAATCCGTTATGTTTGTTATTATTACAGACGGAGCAGAAAATTCTAGCCGTGAATATACCACAAGACAAATTAAGAATTTGATAGAAAAACAAAAAGAAGAATTTGGTTGGGAATTTATATTTTTAGGTGCCAATATCGATTCTGTAGAAACTGCCGGTCAATTTGGCATTAATTCTGATAGGGCGGTTGACTATCTTGCTGATAGTGAAGGGACAAAGTTAAACTATGAAATAATAGCAGAAGCAGTAACAACTTTTAGAGAAGAGGGTGTTGTTGATGAGGCTTTATTTGAAGAGATTCGTCAGGATGCAAAACAAAGAGGGGCTCGTAAAATATAGGAACGTGTAACTATTGGATAAATCAAAGCCGATATGAAGGGCATTATGGAGCGATTGGTAAATAGTTTGATAATTAAAATTAGTACACCGCATAAAATCCAGTATTCAAATACGATTTTCTGCGGTGTATTTTTCAAGACAAGTTTTATGAGGCCTTTTTAATGATATTAGTTGATACATTGTCAATAAACTTATATTATTATAAGTGCGTAAAGAATAATTATTCAGCTGAAATATACCAAATGACAAGCCTTGATGCTTATTATTTGGTATTATGAAATAGATAACATATATCTAAACCTAGGAGGTTTGAAGGATTATGACACAATTTATAATTACGACAGAAAGTGGCGCTGATTTACCACAAGAGATTATTGATCGCTATAATATCCAAGTGGTTCCTATGCATGTTACAATGGGGGACGAAACGAGACCAGATGGTACTTTCCCTGTAGAGGAAGTTTTTGAGTATTACGAAAAGACAAATACCTTGCCTAAGACTTCAGGGAGTACACCTGGAGACTTTACAAAGGCATTCCGTGAAATAAAAGAAGCAAATCCAGATGCTCATATTATTCATATTGCTTATTCAGCAGTAACAACTGTTTCGTATAATTCAGCACAAATTGCGGCAGAGGATTTTGATAATATTTACTCGGTTGATAGCAAAAATGTGACTCTTGGTCTGTCAACAATTGTTCAGGAGACGGCAAAATTTATCGAGGCTAATCCTGACACAACTGCACAAGAAATTGTAGCGTTTGTTGAAGAACTTCGTGAACGCATTCGATTTATCTTCTTACCTCAGACTTTATTGTATTTAAAGGCCGGAGGTAGAGTCTCTAACTTAGTATTCCATGGAGCAACATTACTAAATATTCACCCTACGATTGTATTAGAAAATGGTTATCTTGTTTCTGGAAAGAAATTCCGTGGTAACTTTGAACGTTGTATTAAGAAAATGATCGATAATTTTTTCTCTCAATATGATATTGATCCATCTACTGTAAGAGTTGGAAGTTCTCCAGGAATAACCGATGAACAAAAAGAAATAGTCTACGATTTATTGGAAAGCCATAATGCCACGAATAAAGAATGGTTTGGTACAGGCGCTGTTATTTCGACCCACGGTGGACCAGGGGCATTGGAACTCGTTGGAATTGAAAGAAAGTAGTCTATTAATCACACAGAAATAAACATAATCGCATAAAATCAATGTGTAATGATTTACATTGATTTTATGCGATTGTTTTCGAGTATAACTTGGATCTATAAGACTCTTTTTAAGATTTTATACAGACACTATTGTTGACTATAAGAAGATATATTAATATCTTGAGGGAAGAGTCAAAACTTTAATTTCGAAGGAGGGGAGAACATGAAACGAGTATTTCATAATCATGCTAGGTTAGTTTTGTTAACGATTGCTGGTATGATTAGTATTTTATTGTTCGCTTCACACAGCTTTGCACAATGTGAATTAACCCATAAAATAATTGACCTGTCACTTATTATTATTTTAATAATGGGTGCTTGGTATATTGGTAATGATTTGACATCACTTTATGAATTATCACGTTCAGATTCGTTAACGGGTTTAGATAATCGAAGTCGCTTTCAAGATCGTTTATCTGAAGCAATTCTACGAAGTCGCAGGAATCAAACAGAATTATTTTTATTGGTGATTGATGTGGATCACTTTAAGGATATCAATGATACTTGTGGACATTCTGCAGGAGATAAAACCTTGAAAAGACTTGCAAAAATAATGCAAAGAAATTTAAGAAATGATGACCTTCTAGCTCGAATCGGTGGTGAGGAATTTACAGTTATTCTAACGGAATGTGATTTTGACGAATCTATTAGAGTAGCAGAACGTTTAAGAGAACAAGTCGAGAAAACGGCATTTAATGGGTATGACGTTACTATCAGTGTTGGTATCGCCAATTTACAAGAAGGTGACGATCATGATCGCTTGTTTAATCGAGCAGATGAGGCATTATATCATGCAAAGGAGAAACGTAATTCAGTTTACGTTTCTCGTGATTATCAAATAGAACAAGTTTTTAATAATTTAGTTAGTAATTAACGATGAGTAAAATGATTTAATTTATTAACTTTAATTACCAAGGAATATGGTAAAATTAATTAAATAAAATGGCATAATATTTAAAATATTCTCCATTCAAAAATGTCTATTAGGAGTGATAATAAGTGATTGATCATCAGACTGAAATCGACCAAAATCAAATGGATCGAATAATTAATCAAGCGATTGAGAAAGGCGAGATAGGTTTGCTCAATTGGTATTACAATTCTGAAAAACTTGAATTTGTAGAAGGAATCACTGGTTATGCTCCTGAACTTATAAACAATTTACCAGACTTTGTTTATCATGTGATTGATGAACAAGATAAAGATACTATTTTACGTTTGTTTAAACGATATCAGGAACGATTACCTAAATCACTGGAAATAACAATGCGTATAAGAAGTAAGGACGGTAAATTTAAACAAGTATTATTTCGTGGGGAAATAGATTCTGAAACTCAATGTTATTTTGGAGTTTTGTACAATGTAACAACTACGACATACGACGGCACACCAATGAAGCAAATGATGGGGTACCGCATATTTTTAGCACGCGTTAGAAATTTAATGAGCGCGAATCAAAATAATAATACAAAAAGTGCATTGATAGGATTATCTGTTACAAATTATAAATCTTTAATTAATAATTACAGGACCAACATAACTGAAGAAGTGATGCGTAGTTTTACTGACCGAATTTTAAGTCACCTAAAACCAGTTGATGAAATTTCACGTTTCTCGGATGAATTACTATTTATTTGGATAAATAACTACTCTGAAATAAAAGAAATTAAAGACTTGATAAATTGTATTTTAGAAGATGTGGGACGAGAAATACCTGTCGAAAATGTCGAGATTAATTTACATTTGAGTATTGGAGTGGCATTATTTCCCGATGATGCTCAAGATATAGATACTCTGATTAAATACGCAGATTATGCTCTTGTTCAGGCGCAAAGTCGTGGATTTAACCACAGTTTATTCTTTGATAAAGAAATTTCTAAAGCATACCATTTGTATCGATCTATCGAATTAGCATTGCCAAATGCAGTTAAAAATAATGAACTAGCCGTTCACTACCAACCACAAATGGACCCTTGGACAAATCAAATTATTGGTATTGAAGCTCTAGTTCGCTGGAGTCATCCAGAGATAGGGAATATTCCACCGAACTCTTTTATTGAATTAGCAGAAAGTAAAGGATATATCCATGAAATAGGCTATTGGGTGATGGAAGAAACGATTAAAACCGCAAAAGAATGGCTAGATGATGGATATGAATTTTCAACCATCTCAATAAATATCTCTCCATTACAAATTGAGCAAGCTACGTTCCGTGAGGAATTGCTCGACTTGTGTGAGCGATACCAGATGCCCAAAGACAAATTAGAACTCGAAATTACAGAAGGGACGCTTCTTGAGCAAGTGGATCAAAATGTGGATAATTTAAAAAAATTACGAGCGGACCACTTTAAAATTGCTCTAGATGATTTTGGGACAGGCTATTCGAATTTTAGCTCAGTTTTAAATTTCCCAATCACCAGCGTAAAGATTGATAAATCAATGGTTGATAATGTAACAGAAGACCGCGATTTTATGGTACTAAGCGGCGTAATTGCTTTAGCCAAGTCTTTAAATTACCAAATTGTGTTAGAAGGCGTTGAAACAGAGGAACAGTTAAATATAGTTCGAGAACTTGGATGTGACCGAATTCAAGGCTTTTATTTTAGTCGAGCACTTACTAAGGAAGCAATGGCGGACATGTTGCACCACTAATATATTGAAGATAAATGACCCTTTTATGAGGAGGTAATTACAATGTTAGAGGATTTTTTGAAGCGAGTCGTTCCTTTTCGAGGTCAACAATTAGAAGAGTTTATGCAAGAATTTACGGTAATTGAGTACCCTAAAGGTCAGATCCTACATGAACAAGGTGATATACTCAATGTTTGTTTCTTCGTTTTGGACGGATGTATCCGCCAATATACTATAAGTGAGGATGGAGAAGAGCAGACTGTCGAATTTTATACGAAAGAAGAGGCAGTTGTTGACTTTCGAAGTTATAAGCAACAACTGCCTTCTGAGTATTCTTATGTTAGTGCAATCGACTCAACCATCCTCATTGGGGAATATGATATTGAAGAAGCTATGTGTATTAAATATCCAGAGCTCGAAAAAATCACACGCAGTATGGTCGAATTGTCATTTGGAGAAAATCAAATTAACCATGCTAACTTTAGACAATCGTCACCTCAAGAACGCTATTTGGCATTAATTGAAACCAGACCGGAGTTATTAGATTTTGCAGCTCAACACCAATTAGCTAGTTTTCTAGGGATGACACCGGAGTCTTTAAGTCGGATAAAGAAGCGTCTTTCCAACCCTTCATAATTAACCAAATACCCAGGGATAATTCACCTAACGCCATTGGTATGCTCAATATATTTTCAAACATGGTGATATTAACTTCAGGGAAAAAGACAATTGCAATTTGAACGAACAAGTAAGAAAAACCAGCAATTATAAGTAATAGTTTAATATATTTCGGAGTGAGCGGTGCAACGAGTATTAAATGGATTCCAAAGATTATCAATCCAAAAGCCCAGATTAATTCAAATGAAGTGTTGTCCGCAATCAATAAGAAACTGACCGCAACACCTAATAAACTGGAATAAGCTAAACGAAATAACGCAGCAAGTTGAGATAGAAGTGGATTTTTATCTTTTAAACTGTGATATAGTCCCCAAGTGATTACTAAATCAAGAATTAGAACTATAAGCCAAGCAAAGAGTGATTGGGCCAGGACGGCAAATCCAGCAGCGACAGCCAACAAGATAATGGATACACCCGTTAAAATTAAAATCATTATCATCGCCTCCTTTTATTTGATTTAATTATATTATGCTGGTAAAAAATGCGCATTGACTTTAGTTAAGATTTAAAAAAAAACCTTTTGAGCAGATAGTATAACTGCTTGAAAGGTTGTTTTTTATTAGATTCTATACTGTCAAACCCGTTCTTTCTGCTAAATAATCCATTAATTCAGTTAATGCATCTGGATTCAATAAAGTCGAATTTGGATTTTTTACTGGCTTAGAATCAACCAATAATGTTCCACTATAATTAATCTTTTCTTCGATTAAATTAACTTGTGTCATATATGAAATTGCCATATCATCAGGAGCGCCTTGTCCGCCCATATTTGTAGGAACCCAACCTGGTTCAATAGGATTTATTTGAATTTCGGGATATGCTTGATCAAAAGCTAAAGCGATCATCGCAATGTGTAATTTAGTATCGGCATAGGAGACTTTATTTTGTTTAATATTATCTAAATTGTATTTGCCCCAACCATGGTCCATCGAAGAAAGATAGATTAACTGTTTCGGTTTATCCATTAAGAGAGTCAATACATACGGAGCTACCACATTAACAGAGAACAAGTTAGTGCCACCATGAATGCCAGCATTATGAATAATAGTATCAAAATTTTTGAAACGCTGGCTATCCTTTGCAAATTGTTCAACTTCAGAAAGCTGAGTGAAATCAGCAATTAGGATATCATCAATCGCAGGTAATATATCATATAGATCATTCGCTCGTTGTTGATTTCTAGCATGTCCGATTACCGTATGACCACGTGATTTTAAATATTGTGCAGTCATCAGTCCGATGCCATCTGTGGAACCAGTGATTAAAATGCTTTTCTTCGTTTCATTATCACTGAGAGGTCGGACAGTTTTTTTGATATATTTCAGTTCTTTTAAGACTTCTGAATTATGCTTTCGTGCCATTTAGAATCTTCCTTTCACTTATACTTATAAGTCAATTATATAAGAAAAATGTATAAACTATAATTCCTTGCGCAAAAGAGTAAAATATTTCGGATAATTTTAACATTTCGCAAAAGTTTGTTATATAATGAACATGACGATAACGCTTACATCATTTAAAAGAAATGACACTCATTGGTTTACCACTGATATTTCTATTTTTATTATCGGTGCTGTAGTAGACACAATTTCCGTTGTAATTAGTAGCCTAGCATTTTAGGAGGAAAAATTATGAACCGCAAACTGATTAATTGGCTTGGATTATTAGGTCCTATTAGTTTCTTATCATATATATTAGCAATGGTAATTTCACCGATAGAATATTTAAATTACGATTGGATGTCGCAAGCAGTGAGTGATTTGAGTGCACAAGACTCACCTGCACGTATGTTATGGCAACAAACGGCTACGCTTTATAACATTGGAGGGATTGTTTCGATCACTCTAGTGTGTGTTTATATCGAAGACCGCTTAACTGGTTATCTGCGGCGGGGTATCTATTTATTTGGTTTGATGAATTGGATATCTGCAATCGGTTATTCGATGTTTCCATTAACCAGTTCGGGTAATGCGGGTGCGTTTCAAGATATGGTTCATATTTATGTGATTACGCCGATTGTCATTATTTTGTCCATCATCTCTTTAGTGTTAATAATATATGCGGGATTCAAAGATAAAACATTTAGAAATTTAGGGAGATGGGCGCTGTTGGCGTTACTGATGATGTTTGCAGGAGCAATTGGTGTTGGTATAGTGCCTGCTGAGTACTTCGGTATTCCGGAACGTTTTAGTGTCTTAGCAGCGACTGGATTTAATGCAGTGTTAGGAATTTACTTATTAAACGGATTTTATAACTGAATATGACAGAGTATTATATTCTAAGTATTTATTTTTTCCTTGTTCTATCATTAAGTCTGCCATTTTTATTATTGAATAAATTAACTGATGTGATGCCATTTTCATTACCGAATAGTTCGATAATGATTATAGTTCCGATGATCGTTGCACTGATATTTTCTTATTTTAATTTGGGTATAAGTTTCGATCAATTATGGGCAACTTTTTCTATTATTAATTCAAAAGATTGGATTTATCTGGTAGCGAGTCTGTTCATACCTATCATTATGTATGGCATATCATATATAGTTTATTACAAAAGACTGATATCGAGTACCAAATTTAATGTATCCCTTAAAACCATTTCCTTTGCTGGTGTGTTGTATTTTGTAAGTGCTGTTATTGAAGAGATAGGGTGGACAGCTTTTGCGACACAAGTTGCGACGAAATCGATTGATTCCGTATTTGTAGTCAGTGTCCTTGTGGGGATTGTGTGGCAATTATGGCATCTTTTCCCATTCTTACAACTTGGGCGAAGTAGATGGTGGATACTCTTCCATTGTTTAACAGCAATTGGTTACCGTGTTATAATAACTTATTTCTTTGTACAAACGGATTATTCAATTTATCCAGCTATTCTCATCCACACTATGATTAATTTAGCACCGGAATTGTTGCCAATGAAATATGAGACATATAACCCTGTATTAACAGCAATTATTATATGGTCAGGCATTATGATTAGTTCAATGATAATTTAACCAAATAATATAAGAGTAGACTTTCACTTAATTCAAGTGACGCTCTACTCTTTTTATTATGCATCTAAGTCATTTTCTTTAATTGGAACGAGTAATTGATAATGGCTATCTAGATTTTGAATATTTTCAAAATATTGAATCATATTAATATCATTTTGGTTAGATTCTTTTCGAGCGATTTTAAGGAAGCGAGCAAAGTCGGATTGCAAGACCTCATCCATGTGATAGAGTTCCCCTGAATAAGTAAAAGACACACAATACATCTCAGGGGCATCGACTGTAAAAAATAATGGCAAATCCAGAGAAACAATACCTTCAACCCCAACAATAACATTGAACACTCGATTATCAGGTGAACAGTCTGAATAAATGACATACCCGGGTGTATTTAAGTCAGAACCTAAGCCGGAAATGAGTTGTTTATATTTACTTTGAATGGTAGCGATATAATCGTCTTGGGTAATATCAATACGAAAAACTAAGCCAGAGACTTTAATAGCAGGCCGGATTTCAAGCGAAAAATCAGTAACAATATCACCATTTAAATTCTTCAGAGGCCGATGGACAATTTCAGGAATAGGCGTCGGGGATAATTGTTGCGCTCCCTTTCTAAAGTCAGAAGGCGACATATCATAATGTTTTTTAAATGCTCTTGAAAAGGCAGCAGGCGTTGAAAAGTCGAGTCGACTTCCAATTTCAGTGAGGCTTTGATCTGTGCTTTGTATTAAATCAACAGATGCATTGAGTTTACGTTCTAAAATATAATTGTTTAGTGACACACCCATAACCGCTGAAAATAGGCGGTGATAATAATACTTGGAAAAATTAAACTGATCAGCAATTTGGTCGAGGCTTAATTTATGGTTTAGGTTTTGTTCAATATAGTCTAAGGATGATTCAATAATCGCTAACTGTTCCATTTGCCACACTCCTTATTTAGTTCTTAATTTGAGTATAAGTTAAAGACGAGGTAAGCGCAATCAATATTGAAGACAGCAAGATTTGGAAAGTAATACAAAACTAAAGATATTATAATTAACTTAACAAATAAAATATTAAGAAAGTGAGGCGTTTCAAATGTTAAGTCATAAGCAAAATGCGATTTTAATTGGTATTTTTTATATTTTAGCCGCCGTTTCTTCTGTAATTGCTGTAATACTATATGAACCTATTATGACAGAGTATTTTTATGAAGTCGTTCAAAATGGTCAGGAGACAACTGTATTGTGGGGCGCTGTAATGGATTTGATTTTATTAGTGTCAGCAGTAGGAACAACATCATTTCTAGCCCCTTATTTAAAACGGGTAGATCCCCAACTCGCTCTGGCTTACTTCGGAGGACGATTTATGGAGGCCGTGTTTATTGGTTTGGGACTTGCGAGTATACTCGTGTTAATATCACTCAGTCAAGCATTTGCGGCAGGTCAGGTGAGTGATACAGGTGCTTTAATAGCGCAAGGATACGCCTTTCAAGGGATGCACCGCTGGATAATGGTATTAGGACCGAACTTTATGTTAGGGATTAATACATTTTTATATAGTTTACTATTCTCAAGGTCAAAATTAATTCCAAAAAACCTAGCATATTTTGGTATGCTAACAGCTGTGTTGGTTTTTATATCAGGCTTTCTGGATATGTTTGGCATCATAGAGCCTTGGTCAACACTTAAGGGATTGATTGCTTTACCAGTCGGTGTTTATGAAATTAGTTTAGCAGTTTACCTAATTGTCAAAGGTTTTAAAGCTGAAGGATTAGCTTCTTTTAACAAATAACAAATATCGAAAAACAGTCTTTCTGCTCTGAAGTTACGAGCAGGATGACTGTTTTTGATTTGTTTAGATCGAAAAGCACTTCCTATTTACCAATAAATTGAAGTTTAAATAATTACAGTAAATGATCAAAGAAAACTATACAACAAGATATAAATAGATTATAATTTTGTAGCAAATGATTTACTATAGAATATCAATTAAATAGTATAACTATAGTGGAATTAAAATTGCCAAAGACAGCTTAATTTATACATACTTCTGGTACATATTACTATTGATAAAGATAAATTCAAAAGCGGAATGAATTATTGGGAGTCATATGAAATAAAGAATAGCAACCTTTTATGAGCAACGCTTCACATTAAATGAATGAAGTGGAGCTATAAGAGGTATTTTTGTCGACTTAATATAAATAATTTATTCATGACAGGTGAGGTATTTATGGAAAATATGATGATAGTAATCCCCTCGTTGAACCCCGATAATCGTCTAATTCAATTATTGGCCAAGATTCATCAGGAATTAAATACAATTCCTATTATAGTTATTAATGATGGGAGTAATAATGAATATGATGAATTTTTTAATATAGCAAAGGAATATACTGAAATTATATTGAACCATGATACTAATTTAGGCAAAGGAGCAGCTTTAAAAACTGCAATGAACTATATTCTGGATAATTATCCTCATATTCAGTACATAATTACAGTCGATGCGGATGGTCAGCATCAAGTATCGGATATAAAAGCATGCATTGAGGCGACTGACAGAAAGTCTCATGGATTAGTCCTAGGTACTAGGAGCTTTGATGAAGATATTCCATTGCGTAGTAAATTTGGTAATATTCTTACACGTAACATACTTAAGTTAACGACGGGAATTACAATTGATGATACCCAGACAGGGCTGCGTGTGATTCCAAGAAGTTTTATGGTGAACCTTTTAGATGTTAAAGGTGATCGTTATGAATTTGAGACAAACATGCTGATTGCTGCTAAGGAGTTTGGCGTACCGATAATCATGCAACCAATCGAAACGATTTACATTGATGACAACAGTTCATCTCATTTCAATGTGATCAGTGATTCTATAAAAATTTATGGTGTTTTCTTTAAATATTTACTGGTATCAATACTGTCCTTTTTAATTGATATAGTAGCCTATGCATTTATTATACAAATATTGATGAATATAAATTTTGGAGCTATTTCAGTGGCTTCATTATCCGCTCGAGTAGTTTCATCCGTATTTAATTATTTAATGAATCGTAATCATGTTTTTAAAACTCAAAGTTCTAAGAGTGTTTTAAGATACTTTGTGTTGGTAATCTGTCAAGCTGCTCTGTCGAGTCTATTAGTATACTTATTGACTTTGCTATTTAAGAGTGGAGAGACAGTTATTATTAAAATATTAGTGGACAGTTTATTGTTTTTTGTTAGTTTCTTTGTTCAAAAATATCTTGTGTTTAGGGAGTGATGGTATTGAATAAAAAACACATTATTATTTTCGCACTTACCTTCATTACGAATATCATTTATTTAGTTTGGCGTGCTTTATTTACTCTACCGATTCACGATTCGTGGTATGCTTTACTATTTGGTGTTTTATTATTAATTAGTGAAGTTACTTCAGGAATTACAGCGGGAATTTTTATATGGAGTAAATTCAAGGCGAAAGAAGTGATAAAACCGATAATTGAACCTGAAGATTATCCACATATTGATGTTTTAATAGCAACTCATAACGAAGATGTTGATTTGTTATATAAAACAGTTAATGGGTGTGTAAATATGAAATATCCAGATAAATCTAAGGTACATATTCATCTTTCTGACGATTCAAATCGACCTGAAGTAGCTGCTTTAGCAAAAAAATTTGATATAGGATATATCGGAATGGAAAATAATAAAGAAGCGAAATCAGGAAATTTGAATAACGCATTGGCCCAAACAAATTCTCCTTTAATCGCAACTTTTGATGCAGATATGATTCCATATTCTGATTTTTTATTGGAGACAGTACCGTTTTTTGTTGATCAAAAGGATAATGAGAAGCCTTTAGGGTTCGTACAAACGCCTCAAAGTTTTTATAATCCAGATTTGTTTCAATTCAATTTCTATTCAGAAGGCGATCTACCTAATGAACAAGATTTTTTCTCAAGGGAAGTAAATATTCTAAATAATTCTCATGATGCTGCTGTTTATACTGGTTCAAATACAGTTCTATTAAGACAGGCTATTAACGAGGCAGGTGGTTTTCCAACGGGAACTATCACTGAAGATTTTGAATTAGGAGCTTTAATTAATTCAGAAGGTTATCGTAGTATTTCAACTTTGGAACCGATGGCCAGTGGATTAACACCGATGGATATACCAACAATGTTTAATCAACGCATACGCTGGGCACGAGGTGTTGTGCGTAGTGTGGGGAATATTAAATTATTCACAAATTCAAATTTGAAACTGTCGCAAAAACTAGTCTTCTTAAACAGTTACTTGTATTGGTGGTCATTTTTACGACGAATCATTTTTATCATGGCTCCAGTAATGTTTACAGTTTTTAATACACGAGTGGTTGTTACTGATATTTGGCAATTATTTATTTTTTGGTTACCAGGTTATTTATTATTACAACTATCATTAAAATTTGTCGCTAGTGATATCCGAACTTCCAGTTGGGGTGAAGTGCAAGAGACCATTTTCGCTCCATATTTAATCCTACCAGTTATTTTAGAAACACTTGGATTTAGAGAAAATAAATTTAAAGTAACGAGTAAAACCACGAATGATACTTCTGCTCATCGAAGTATGATGTGGCCACATTTATTGATGTTGATTTTAACTGTGATTGGATTTATTTCATTTAACTATAATAAATTTGGTAGTGAGATAGCCTATGGTAGTGTGGTTTCTTTTTGGTTATTGGTTCATATGTATAATCTAACGTTTTCGGTTCTCTTTTTCTTAGGTAGACCCATTTATCGTAAAGAAGAGCGTTTTTTACGCGATATTCCTATTCGATTAGCTGAAATTCAAATAGATGTACCTGAAATTCGGACATGGGATGTCTCGGAAAAAGGGCTCAGCTTTTGGTTAGATAAGCCTGTTTTTTTCCCAAAAGACAGAAAGGTGTTGCTGATTTTGGGTCAAGGGGAATCTGAAGTGGAAATTTTTGGAGAAGTAATTCGTATTACAGAGCGCAATGATAGATGGCTATATAGTTTTGTATTAGATTCGATGGACGAACAAACTTACCGAGATTACCTTCAAATAATATATGATGGTTATAATATGTCCCTTGCTCGTTTCCGTGATCCGTGGGTTACACCGTTCGACCGATTATCACTGACAATAAAACACCATTTATCACCTAATAATAAACGCACAATAGTATCTAATAATAAAACGCCTTATATTTCATTACATGAGTTTTTAAGAATAAACAAAGTTGATTTCATTTTAAAAGGATTTAACTTTGAAACACTGTACATTTACGTTGAAAATGAAGTAGAACTTCCAAAAGAGTTTGTTTTACCCATAAATGAAGTAAAATTTGATTTATCATTTTCAGAGAAAAAAGATGAGATCATTCAATTTAAAGTCAATAATTTAGAACAACTCTTACATAATGACGACTTTTATAATCTAATTGATGAATGGTTGATCCGAAAGGAGGATGAGAATGCTGTTAACGATATTGCGAGTTAGTATTTTTGTCTTTTCATTGTATGGAGGGAGTCGTTTTTTCTTTGAACAAATCCAAATATCACGATTATTTTCGTGGATTACACATATATTAACTATAATTATAGTTCTTTATATAATGGCTTATTTTGATTTATTGGAGTTAACAGTCTATCTTTTGTTTGGTTTAAGTACTGGTTATGGGATATATAGTTTAATTCGAAGATTGTACTTGAAAGAATTTGAGAAAACCAATTTAACAACCGTTAATTTATGGATGTTCTTTTACTGTATTTTGATTGGCTTAACATTGTGGGGGACGTATTTAGAACATTATGATAACTTTTCACACTGGGCATTGATTGTAAAGTTTCTTTTTACTGAAAACAGTTTACCTGATGCAACGCATGAAATTATTAGCTACAATTCGTATCCAATGGGAACTTCCTTGTATTTATATTACGCTGTCAAAATTGCTGGTTTCTCTGATAATGTTATGTTGTTAGGGCATTTTTCATTCATTGCATCAGCTATTTATGCAATGTTTGCAGTAATACGTGATCGTTCAAGAGTGATGATTATATTTTTAATGGGTCTTGGTATAACATTATTTAATATATACAACATTTCAATACGAATGAATAATCTCTTAGTGGATTTTGTTTTACCCGTATTGGCCTTGGCAGGCATCTCTATGGTATTTAGTACACGTCATCAACCGTTAAAAATGTCAATTTTGGTATTCTTAACAACGGCTGTTCTTTGTTTAGTTAAGAGTAGCGGGATGATCTTTGCTGTTATTGTTTGGTGTTACTATTTATACCAGATAATAAAAATTCATGTAGTTCAACGAAAGGATTGGAAGATATTAGGCATCTCACTTCTAACGGTTGTTTTATCATTGACACCAATTCTTTATTGGAATGTGTATGTTAAGGCTAATTTTCCAGTCACCAAACACGAAGTGAGTTTGACAACTTATCAAACTATCTTTAATGAAAAAGATAACACAGTAATTCAAGAGATTTTGGATAAAATAATTAATTATTTCTTTGATATGGGGCAACTTTCAACGCAAGGGCTTATATTATTTAATGTGATATTATTGATTTCTTTCTTAGTAATACGATTTTACTTAAAACGACCAAACTCTTTATTAAAAATGTTAGTGTTAGGAAATTTTATTTACATAGTATACTATTTGGGTATTGTATTTATGTTCCTGTTTTCGATGCCAGTGGAAGAAGCAGTTAATTTGGCCGGGATTGAACGTTATACATCAAGTATGATTATATTTATTTTGGGGCTTGCTAACTTTTCATTAGCGCGTGAAGTCGATTATTCGTTTTACGAGCAAAATGTTTTGGCTAGAAATTATCGAAGTTATAAATCACTTGCAAGTAAACAGCTATATCAGATTAGTTCTATATTGTTAAGCTTTGGTTCACTCCTTTTATTAATTTCGGAAGTTAATGGGATGAGATATTTGAATACTCAATTCAATGAGTCTATACCGGCTCAAATTATGCAAGCTACAGGGCATAATTTTGAATTGAATAATGATAAGTACTTAGTTGTGACGACAGATGTGGAAAATGTTGAAAATTATTATACTGGTTTTGCAGCAATGTATTTTTTATATTCTACAGAAGTTGTAGCACGTGAAGCTTTCTTGATGGATTTAGATGAATTCAGAGATTACCTACAAGAGTTTGATAAAATAGTGATATTAGAAGAACATATGACCTTTGATTTAATGATGGATCAACTAATAGGAAATCACTTTGGAGTAGGTATTTATGAAGTTTCTGATATCATCGAACAGTCGTTATAAAAACACCTTCATCAAATGATTAAAATGTAAATAAAAACAGTCTTTTTACTTGGAAATTTCAAGCAGAAAGACTGTTTTTAATTATTTAATCCCTTTACCACCTTTAATGATTAAGTTAGGATAGTCATCCATTCCAGCAATAATTGGTTTAGCTTTTTCGATGAGGTTTCTGAAAACATCTAACGTCAAGGAAGCTTGATGAGCATCTTGGTCTTCCCATACTTCATAAACATAAACCTTTGCATCATCTTCTGGATCAATACCGACACTGTAAATATAACAATTTTCTACTTGTTCCATTTCTTGGGCAGCTTCTAATAAATATTGCAGTAACTCATCTCGTTTTCCGGGAGCGGCAGTTAGACTTCCATTGACACTAAATCTTTCCATTTTTATCCCTCCAATATGGGTATTTTCATTTTAAATATACCAATCTGAATTTATCATTACAAATGATAACTTCATTTAGTGTTTAATTTATTCAAATTGAATGACAATCTTCCCTAACACATTTCCTGTTTCCAATGCTTTAATTCCTTCAATCGTTTCTTCAAGGGGGATGATGCGGTCAATGACAGGTTGAATCGTTTTATCGAGTAATAATTGGTGCATTTGAGCTAAGTCGTCATGATCATTTGTACGGTAGGCGCCAAGAATAATTTTCTTTTGAAATTTCTTTGATAAGAATGGTGCAGTTGTTAGGACGCGCAAAATGTTAGCGGTTGAACCACCGAGCATAATAAATTGTCCGTCCTTTTTCAGGATAGAAGTTGCTTCAGATAAAGGACGATAACAAACGAGGTCATAGACAAAATCGTATTGTTTTCCAGATTTGAGATAATCAGTTGTTTCATAATCAATCGTATGAGTAGCTCCAATTTCCTTTAACATATCATGTTTGATTTGTTTATCAACAGCGGTGACTTCAACGCCTGCTTGGTGTAATAATTGGACAATAATATTTCCGATACCCCCACCAGCTCCATTAACTAAAGCTGTATCTCCAGCTTTAGCAGGGTGCTTTAATTGAATATTTTGGAGCGCAACAACGCCTGCACTCGGCAAGCATGCTGCTTGTTTTAAATCAATATCTTTTGAAATTTTCTGTAGACTAATAGCTGGTAACGCCGTGTATTCAGCAAAAGTACCGTACCTTAAAGGATTTGAAGTATCTGCCCATACGATGTCCCCAACTTGGACCTGAGTAACGTCCGATCCAATTTCTTCAACTACGCCAACTAAATCGGAACCAAGAATCGGGTAGCCTGGTTTTCGAAGTCCAGTGAATCTTACTAAAGGGTGACCATTGACATAATCTAAATCAGCAGCATTAATTGATGTATACATTAAACGAACTAAAGCTTCGTCTGATTTTGGAGTAGGCATTGGTATATCAGTATAAATGAGATCATCACTTGAGCCGTATCGTTGGAGCAAGACTGCTTTCATCATTGCACATCCTTTTTTAATTTATCTATTTACTCTAAGTATAATCAAATATTTAGGAAATGGAATCAATAAGATAACTTTCGAAGATTCTTTGTTAAACAAGTCTTTGGTCCTATTGTTTGTGAATTAAAATACAAGTATAATGAAGATGAATGGATATGTAAGGGTTTTCAAATAATGGAGGTGGAGATATGGAATGGAATATGATAAAAAATGATCTTAAGCGAAATAAAATGATCAATTTAACGTTGTTTCTTTTTATGACGTTATCCACTATATTAGCAGTTCTATCGGTTATTATGGCAGTTCAAACAATCACATCCGTTAATCGGCTCTATGAGACAGCAGAGCCACCGCATTTTTTACAAATGCATAAGGGAGATATTAATCAGGTTGAAATTGACGCATTTATGGCTGATCAAGCAGAAGTGACTGATTGGCAAACTGTAACGATGATAAATGTATATGGCGAAAATATTACTATTACTAAAGAAAATGATTCGTTTAATTTAGCAGACAACCAATTAGATATCGGTTTAGTTACGCAATCTCCTGGTAAAGATTTGTTGTTAGACGCTCATCATGAAACCATTGAATTACTACCGGGTGAAATTGCGATGCCGATTATTTTAAAATAACCATATCAGTTAGAAATCGGTGATAAAGTAACAATACGTGACGAAGATGTAACAGCTGAATTTATGTTAACGGATTTCGTTCTTGATGCTCAAATGAACTCTACACTTGCTTCCTCTACGCGAATTTTATTAAGTGATACAGATTATCAACAGTTAGCTGGTCAGATGGGTGAATATGAACATTTGATTGAAGTCTATTTCTCTGATTCAGATACGGCAAGTAGTTTCCAAACGCTCTACGAAGATGCTAATTTACCTCAAAATGGTCAAGCTGTCACTTATACAATGATGTTCCTCCTTAGTGCCTTCACTGATTTAACGACTGTTTTCCTCCTGTTAACTGTGAGTATTATTTTAATTTTTATTGCTTTCATTTGTCTTCGTTTCACAATTGCGGTTGCCTTAGAGGAAGATATTAAAGAAATTGGTGTTTTGAAAGCAATTGGCTTTAGCAATTTAGATATTCGTCAAATTTATCTCAGTAAATATCGTTTTCTAGCACTGATTGCTGTGATAATCGGCTTTCTTCTCTCAATCTTCCTTAGCGATCCTTTTACAGAACGAATTAATACTACTTTCGGCGAGACGAGTTTAACGGGCTTTGCTTTAATTCTAGGTGGAGTTATTGCAGTACTAATCTACGGATTGATTATGCTATTCTGCCGGAGAATTTTACGAAAAATTGATCAACTAAGTGTTGTAGATGCTTTGGTAAGTGGCAAAGGCTTTTCTAGGAGTACCAAAAAGCGTTTATCACGGGATGGTTTGAGTAGAATGAAATTCGGCTCATTGAATTGGCGTATGAGTAGTTGGGAGGTATTCTTTCAATTTAAAGAATGGGCCATTGTATCAGGGGTTGTTTTATTAGCGATTTTAATGATAGTATTCCCGCTAAATCTTTTAACTACCTTCCAAGATCCTGGTTTCGCTACTTATATGGGGAGTGATGTTGAAGATATTTTAATCGAGATTGAAAATAATGAACAGCTTGAGAGTAATTATCAAGCGTTGATACCTTTATTAGATACCAATCCACAAATTGAAAGGTATCAAAGTTATCGTGGCGTTAGTGCAACCACAAGGACTCTTAATGATGAAAGAGTCAATGTTCATATAGATATCGGTGAAAATGCTGGAAGAAGTTTGCAATATATTGAAGGACAAGCACCGGATGAGAATAATGAAATTTCACTTTCTTTTATGAATGCTGAACGCTTAGGAAAAGAAATAGGAGATACCATTGCTTTTGATTCTGAAGAGTTGATCCTTTCAGGTATCTATCAAGATGTAACAAGTGGTGGCTATACGGCAAAAACCAGTCATCCTTTTCCAGAATTAAAGAGTAATAAATACACGATGTCACTTGCCTTAAGGGATGATGCTGATCCTAAATTAGTCGCTGAACAACTGGCAGGACAAGTTGGGCAAGGTGTTAATGTGGCTCCAATGGCAGAGTTTCTAGATCAAACATTAGGAAGTGTCACCCAACAAATTCAAGGTTTAGTATTCCTGATTGTTGGAGTGGGGTTATTTATGGCTATTTTAATTACCGTTCTATTCTTACAATTGCGTTTAGCAAGAGACCGCGCGAGTATCGCAACCTTAAAGGCAATTGGTTTTACTAATCTCGATGTAAAAAAACAATACATACAAAAATCCTCGATAGTGACAGTTGGTGGTATTGTGTTGGGGTTAATTTTAACCTTATTGTCAAGCAATTTTATTATCAATCTAGTACTCAGCATGCTGGGTCTAGGTATTAAAGAAGTTGATCTGATAATGAACCCACTAATAGTATTTTGTGTGGTACCTCTTATTATGTTAATCACTGTTGGTCTTACTACATACATTGTTTCAAGCAAAATTAATCAATATAAAATCGTGGATATTATTAATGAATAGGAGGTTTAACTATGAACAATATATTAGAGGCAGTAAAACTTACTAAATCATATAACAATCAAACTATACTGAATGACGTTGATTTGCAGATTAATCAAGGTGAGTTTTTGGCTATTATGGGACCATCTGGCTCAGGTAAATCAACCCTTTTATATAATATAAGTGGCATGGATCAACCTGATAGTGGGCAAGTTAAATTTCGTGACGAGAATTTGACTATTTTAAATGATCAAGAAATGAGTCAAATTCGCTTAAAAAATATGGGATTCATCTTCCAACATTCTTATTTGCTTAAAAACTTATCCATCCGCGATAATATTAGCTTACCTGGTTTAAAGGCAGGTATTTTATCTGTGGAAGAGGTGAATGAACATACGGATAATTTACTCAATATGACAGGTATTAGACAAGTTGGTGGAAATGATATTAAGCAAGTTTCTGGGGGACAATTACAAAGAGCGGCCATTTGCCGTGCGTTGATCAATCAACCAACCTTATTATTTGGCGATGAGCCAACAGGGGCTTTAAATCAACAAGCAACGACAGAAATAATGGATATATTTAATCAAATCAATGAAGATGGAACAACGGTTGTCATCGTGACACATGATCCAAATGTGGCTGCACGTGCGAGTCGGATTGTATATTTAGTCGATGGGCAAATTCATGCTGAATTAAACTTGGGAAACTATAATTCAGCTGAAGTTCAAAGAGTAAACCGTGAAAAGCAAATTTATGACTGGTTAGAAAATCTAGGGTTTTAAATCGAAGTATCTAATTTTACCGCAACAAACTAAAGAGATAGTTTTGTTGCGGTATTCCTTTAGAGAGGGGGTTCCAAAATGGTTAAAAAAAGGAAAAGAAGATTTGGAAAATACTTTTTAATAATGATAGGGATATTTGGTATTTGCTTTTTTGGATACCATCAATTTACAGCATGGGAGACAAGGAAACTATGGATCTTATCATTTGATCAAATGGTTGAATCAAGTATAGAAAATAATTCCGACGCCCTGATAACCGTTGGTTTTATCAATGGAGAGGAATCATCATGGCGAGTATATGGTCAAAACAGGGCTCAGACTGTGTATGATTATGAAGTAGGATCAATTACAAAAACAATGACAGCGGCTCTAGTTGCTAAAGCAATTGTCGAGAATGCTATAAATTTGAATGATACGATTGATGTTTACCTTCCACTCAAATCACGTCAAGATAGTTCATATCCAAATATCGAAGCATTGCTCACACATACTTCAGGATACAAGGCTTATTATTTTGAATGGGATACGATGATACCACGCTATTTGCAGGGACAAAATATGCTAGGTGGAGTTTCTAAGGATCAATTAATCAAACGCATCGAGGAAGTGAATTTGAATAATGAAGATATAGGACAGTTTAATTATTCAAATTTTGGAATTTCTGTTTTAGGATTAGTATTAGAGGAAATTTATCAAGAAGATTATACATCACTCATACAAACATATATTGCTCAAGAATCAGGGATGAAAAATACTTGGATATCAGGTAATAATCAAGGGGATTTAACAAATTATTGGGAGTGGGAAGATAATGCTGCGTATTTACCTGCAGGTGCAATTGTATCCAATATCGAAGATATGTTAATCTATCTTTCAATAAATATGTCTGATAAAGAAAGTGAATTAGCTTTCACCCATCAACAATTAGCGGATGTTGCCGGTTCTCAGCAAGAAGAATTTAATCTGTATATTGATGGTATTGGTATGACTTGGATGTTGGATACGCATAATAATATCATTTGGCATAATGGAGCGACTGATAATTATAATAGTTATATTGGATTTGATAAAGAAGCCCAAATCGGTGTGGTTATATTATCGAATTTGCCGATAGGCCAAAATAGGCAAGTGCCTGCAACTGTAATGGGACCTCAGTTGTTGATGGAATTAAAGCAATTAGAATAACTTCAAAAACAAAAGAAATAGGGATCAATCTTTCATAGTAAAGATCGAACCCTATTTAATTTACTATTTCAACTCATCTTTTCGGAAAATCATCCAGGTTACTAAAATACAGATACTTGTCCAGAGTATGATAACAACAAATGAATTAACTAATTTTCCTCCAGTTTCGGTAAAGACAAAATAACTGTTACCTAATGGGAACCATTTAATCAAGGAGTGCAGCGATTCCCTTTGAACTAATTCTTGGGTGAAGGAATACAGTAAGATAGAAATTAAGAGACCGAATCCGATAGTCGGTCCTGTCTTTTTGAAATAAAATGCAATCGGAACATTAACCATATAAGTGGCGGAGATAAGTAATATAAATAGTAAAGCTTGAATCAACAGAGTCTCAGTATCAATAGAAAGTCCTGAATTATTCCAACCTTTGAAAATAGTTATAATCAAAGCATCGATGATTGTCGGCATTAACAAAAACAACATGGATAAAAAGAAGAAATAGAGAGACTTTCCGATTACAATGCTAGACCTTCTTTGACCAGCCATAATACCATTTTGTATCATACGGTTTTCAAAACTTTGAGCGAGAAATTGGCCAGCAAAGATAGGTGTGATGAAAACCATGATTGATGAAGTAAATGATAAACATTCTCCAAGAGCGGTGATTCCGTTAGGAATATCACCGGAAAGAGCCATTATTAAATAGATCAATGCGAGGAGTAAAATACCAATGAGTAATCTAAACTTCATCTTACCCAGAAATAGACTTTTTAATTCATAACTTAGAATCTTATTCATAACTACCTCCTAACAACTTCAAATAGTAATCTTCTAAACTTTCACCAACTTCTGTTAGTCCAGTAATTAATATATTTGATTCCAAACCGATTTTGGCTACTTGACGTGTCGTTAAGTTTGACTTTGTAATTTTGACAGCATTGGTACCGTCAAAGATAATTTCAGCAGTAGGGGAAACAATCAAAATTTGTTCCCTCAGCCTCTCTATTTCATCTACCTCCACCCAAATACCTTTGGCATTAATATGAATTAATTCTTCCAATGTCATTGTTTTAATGAGTTGACCATGATGAATAATGATATAATCTGTCGCTAATTGAAATAACTCGGATAAGATATGACTCGATAGAAAGATAGTAATCCCTTCTTGTTGGTTGAGATTTTTTAAAATATTCCTCACTTCCACCATACCAACAGGATCTAGTCCATTGACAGGTTCATCTAAAATCAAAAGTTCAGGATTATTCACTAATGCCATTGCGATACCAACTCGCTGCTTCATTCCGAGTGAGAAGTCCTTTACCGGACGATCTTCAATGTCTTTTAGTCCAACAAGATCTAAAAGGTGATTGATATTACTATAATCAGAGACACCACCTAGAAATATTTGTAGCTTTAAATTCTCCCTAGCAGTGAGGTCGTCATGAAAAATAGGGCGTTCTACCATAAAGCCAATCTTTTTTCGTAAATCTGCCGTTTTTTCACTGAGTGGTTGACCAAAGAGTGAGATTGTACCGGTAGTTGGTTCACCGAGACCCGCAAGTAGCCGAATTAATGTTGTTTTCCCTGCGCCATTTTCACCAACAAAGCCATAAATTCTTCCTTTCTCCAGTGTAAAAGAAACCTGATCAAGTGCTTTCTTCGATCCATAAAATTTACTCACATCATCAATGACGACAATACTGTCAGTTTGTTTCATAGCATCCATGGTATGATTCCTTTCTTAAAATGAAATGCCACAACTCGACTTGTTACTCTTTTCACTAACTAAAATATACTTATTTATGAATGCGGTTACAATCTTTTGTTGAAGAAACTTTAATCGTCTAACAAGAGTCGAAGGCGTAATTATGATAAAATGATTATATATAAAAAATAGTTCGGGGGGATTTTTCTGAGTCGATTAATAGATAGTTTTAAAGAAACAGCAACATCTATATTACCGATGGTTGCTGTAATTTTGCTAATACAAATAATCCTTCAACCATTAGCATGGATGGCGGTAGTTCGCTTTATTATTGGAGTGATTTTCCTATTAATAGGATTACCTTTATTCTTAACAGGTGTGGATTTGAGTATCGAGAGAATGGGAGATTTATTCAGTCACTACTTAATTGGTAATAAGAAGATGTGGATAGCACTCTTAGGGGTATTCGCGTTAGGATTCATATCAAGTGTGGCTGAACCAGATTTAACAATATTGGGTATTCAAGTAGATACGATGACACAAGGAGCAATAGTTCAACAGATTTTTGTAATGGCCGTATCGGTTGGAGTGGGGGCACTACTATCATTTGGTGTCTACCGTATCGTGAAAGATTTAAATTTAAGGCATAGCTTTACTATAATTTATATAGCGATTGGAATACTGTGTTTGTTTTCAACATCAGAATTTATTGCCATTGCTTTTGATGCGTCTGGATCAACTACTGGGTCAATAACTGTGCCTTTTATCCTAGCATTTGGTGCAGGAGCAGCGTCACAATCATATAGATCAGAGGACGATAACTCTGATAGTTTTGGTTTACTGGGAATTGTATCTACAGGTGCAATTTTTGCGGTTATATTATACGGTGTTATTGCTGGGGTAGATTCCCTATCTTCAGAAGTTGGGCCAGCAGCAATTTATACAGACAATACAAATATCCTGATGGATTTTATTCGAGAATTAGGTTCTTCAATCATTGATTCATTTATCGCGATCGGTCCATTAGTCATTGTCTTTTTAATTTTAGTAGGACTCAAAGAATTGCGCGTTTCTAAAAATCTGTTTAAGAGTATGCTATTTGGAGTAGGGTTAATTCTTGTGGGGTTATCATTATTCCTAACAGGAGTGAACCAAGGATTCTTAGGTGTAGCTACTGAGATGGGTTATGTTTTAGCTGAAAACTACTCGAATTGGATTATTTTATTAATTGGTGGAATTGTAGGAATGGTGAGTATTTTAGCTGAACCATCCGTTCACGTTTTAAATGATCAAATTCTAGATGCTACTTCGGGCATGATACCACAAGGATTAGTCACCATTAGTCTTTCAATCGGCGTTGGTTTATCGGTTGTATTCTCATTATTAAGAGTAATGATTCCAGGACTAGCTATTTGGCATATTATCTTGCCATTGGTAGCATTAGCTTTAGTTCTACAATATATTGCATCAGACCTCTTTGTCGGTATTGCATTTGACTCTGGAGGCGTCGCGGCCGGAACTATGACAGCGACATTTATTTTACCCTTTACTCAAGGTGTTGCTAACTATGTTCCAACAGCGAATGTTATAACTGATGGATTTGGAGTAATCGCTATTGTTTCCTTAACGCCGATTGTTGTGTTACAATGTGTCGGAATCTTTTATGATTATCAAGTAAAATATAAATAGGAGGTTAATCATTGATCAATACAGAACAGTTACAACATGAATTTTATTTAGTTTCAATCATCGCACGTGTTCGTGTCGCTGAGAAAATCGATGATCTCTTTCACCGCAAAGGAACCAGTGGAGCTACAGCCTATTTAGCGGCATGCTTCGATGAAGATGATCGTAGTAGCTTATTAGAAATGCAAGGTGAACGAAAAGAAGTCTTAATGAAAGCAACGCACCGCGATAATTTGGAAAAAGTAATCAATCATATTCTTGACCGTTATCCATCAGTTGAAAATGGGGAGAATTTCTTACTCGTTTCTCCATTATCTGGTCTATCTGGTTTATCTGGATACGACGGTGTTGAAGGGAATGCGGCGTATGAAAAAGTTGAAGATACTCTACCAGCACCTTACCGTTTAGTGACGATTATTTGTAATCGTGGCGAGGGTGAAGATTATATTGATGCTACTCAGAGACAAGATATCTTACAACATATCTTAATACGAGGACACGGTACAGCCGAAATGTCTAATGAGTATTCAGGAACAATCGTTCAACCAGAGAAGGATATCGTTATGCAAATTGTCCATTCAGATGATGTTTTAGACATTAAAGAATTCATTGACGCTTATGAAGGTATTCAATTTAATGAAGCAGGAGCGATTGGCTTTACACGAGATATTCTTTACTTACACAGATTTTAGGAGGATATAAACTATGTGGTATTTAATTTATGCAGTAGTACCTAGAGGACGTGCAGGTAATGTTATTCGAATCGCCGAGCAAGCAGGTTCTCAAGGAGGAACAATTATCCATGGGAAAGGTATTGGCCGTAAACCAAAGCGTTTCCTAAGTTTTGAAGTCGAACCTATGCGTGATATTGTCTGGATTATTGTGAATGAATCAAATTATCAAGAAGTGAGTCAAGCCATTTATGATAGTTGTGATTTAGAACAAGAAGGACAAGGCGTATTATATGTCGAGCCTTTAAATGCAGTTTATGGATTAGTTGAACAAGAAGAAGAATAATAAAAGATCCGGTCATTGTGTAAAAACAATGATCGGATTTTTTGATTTGATGTTAAAATAGAGTAATATTATAATGAGAAATAACTTATATTTGAAAGGGACAAGAGTATGAAAAAACCAATTATTGGAATAATAAGTGATACAGGATTCTTAGAAAAGACAGATAAATATCGAGGGCTAGAAATAAACTATTCTCAAACCGTATTTTCAGATGCGATATTCAAAGCTGGGGGTATTCCGCACTTGCTGCCAATGAATGCCGGTGAATTTGCTGATGATATTATGTCTGTCCTGGACGGACTAATCATTATTGGTGGGCATGATGTTTCGCCTCTTGTTTATGATCAAGAAATACGAGCAAAGAATGGCCCAACAAAACCAGAACGAGATGATAATGATACACAACTATTTAAAGCTGCAATGGAGCACGAAGTGCCGGTATTGGGTGTTTGTCGAGGACATCAGTTGATTAACGCTGTTTTAGGAGGAACATTATATCAAGATTTATCTGAATATCCTGAAACGTCAATTCAACACGACCAACAATCAAAACCAAAAGAACTGACTCATAAAATCAAATTTGTTGAAGATACTTACTTTAACCGTTTATTTGATGAAGAAATTTGGGTGAACTCTGTCCACCATCAAATGGTAGATGAACTTTCACCCAAATTAAAACCGACTGCATGGAGCACTGATCAAATTATTGAAGGATTTGAAAGTAAAGAAGAAATTCCATTAATTATTGGTGTCCAATGGCATCCTGAAGTATTGTTCGAGCAGGACGCAAGTCAATTAGGAATCTTTGAAGATCTTATTGAAAGAGCAAAGCACTATAATCAATAGTCCTGTTCAATTATCTGTTATAATTTTCTGATTTTATTTCCTGACTCTTTTCAGCGATGGATTCTTTACTGAAATAATCGTAAATACGGTATTGAAGTAGTGCAGATATAGCACCTAAGATACTACCGATAATAATGCTCACGAGTCTAACTTGTAATAGTGATTGCCAATTATCCGTAGATAGTAATGTCCCTTGAATCATGGTCATATTTGTAATAAAAAATACCGCAATGGAATAATTACGAGGGATAAAATATTCAACAATAATATAAAATACAACGATCAGGATTATTTTAGTCAATATGTTCATTGGAAAGGCGATAATTAGAGCTGCAGTGAGTACACCTAGACTAGTTCCGACAATACGTTGGAAATGACGGTTAATAATATGTGATAAGGTATTACCTTGTAAAATTGCTGAAGTGGAAACAACGATCCAACCATAGTTTCCTAATCCTAGAGCTAAATTTATATAGCCAGCAAAGAATAGGGTAATGGCATAGAAGAAACTATCGATGATAGCTCGAGGATTTCTTTTAATTCGTGTCATGAGTGTAGTATGCACTTTGAGCGATTGCTGTTCAACACCTTCTATCTTCAGAGCTATATAACCCATTGTGATAGATAAAAAGACACCAAGACTGACATATAGACTCAAGGGAATCATTTCTACAAAAGGTACTTGAATTGTTGTACCAATCGCAGTCACCAATACAACAAAAATGTCACCCGGTTTATCAATGTTATTGATGCGGTACATAAGTCTTGATATAAAACCGATAATACTGATAATGACGGGAACGAGCCAAATATTCAAAGTAGCAATCATCCCTGCAGTAAAACCAATCACAATAAAACAACCAGTAAAAATTAATCGTTTCATCACCCTGCGGTTATCAGAAGGATTGTAGTGTAAGAAAGTAAAAATACCGAGGGAACCAAATGAGTTAATCTCGTAAATTTGAGTAACGTAGCCAATTAAATTGATAATCAACGTACATAACCCAGCGAGTATTAGTCTTACTTTACTATCATTAGGGTGATTAAACTGCATAATCGATTGATAAAACTTTTTCAATAATAGACACTTCTTTCATTTATAATAATATTTTTATTATAGCACAGATTTCAACACCATTTTGTTGATAAAAGGATGTTAACGTACTTGTAAATGTACATTCATTTGGTATATACTAAATTCAAATACAATACAGTAAGGAAGATCAATTAGACATGCGCATTTAATCTCAGAGTAGCTAAACTTAATCCCGACCCAATATACAAGGGATAAGTCTGCTTATTTTGAGAGGATGCCATGTCTTTTTGTGTCCACTTAAGTTTACCTACTCTTTTCATGTTGGCGTTACTAGACCACAACAAAGGAGTATTTTTTTATGCTACAAATTCAAAATTTAAACATGTATCACACACATAATCACCACCAATTGATTGAATCTGCCAACTTTGTCGTTAATCCAGGCGACCGCGCCGCCATCATTGGCGGAGAAGGGACGGGGAAAAGCTCGCTCCTTAAATGGATTTACAATCCAGACTTAACTCCCGACTATATTTCTGTCCAAGGGCAATTAAACAATCACTTTAAAAGTATGGCATATTTACCGCAATTACTTGATAGAGATACACTGAATTTAACAGTAAACGCATTTTTATATGGGATGGATTATTTATATGACCTCGATTTTAATCTGCTATTTCAAGCAGCCAATCGTTTAAACTTCGATTTGGATAGTATAGATCATGATAGAAACCTAGGGCAATTATCAGGCGGACAACAAATTAAGTTACAGATGATTAAGTTGATGGCTACCCAACCTGATTTATATTTATTGGACGAACCAAGTAATAATTTAGATTTAAGAACCATGGAATGGCTGACTGAATTTATTCAAACTGAAGATGCGACATTTATTTATGTTTCTCACGATGAACGATTACTTCAACAAACCGCAACCAAAGTCATTCATTTAGAACAAGTCTTACATAAAACACAGCCTAAATTCACTGAAGCCAATCTCACTTATCAAGACTATGTTGACCAAAGACGCGCTAAGTTTGAGCGCCATACGCAAGTCGCAAACAAACAAGCCCAGGAACATAAAGAACAGATGATTGCTAACAATGAAGTAAAACAAAAACTGCACAGTCAGTTAAATGCGACGAAAGATAGTACAGCAGGCAGACTGTTAGCCAAGAAAATGAAAAATATTAATGCCCAAGAAAAACGATTCAACCGTGAAAGTGAATCGCATCTTGAAAAGCCTATTCCAGAAGATCAAATTAATATTGAGTTTAACCGTGTGAAACCTTTAGATCATAAGCGCCTGTTAAACTTCTATGACTATGACGTAAATCAACCAGTACCTGGATTAATCCGGCATATTAATTTTGACTTTAAGAGTGAGGACAAAGTAGGATTCTTCGGCGATAATGGAGTAGGGAAAACCAGCTTCTTAAATATACTCTATCAGGATTTAAGTAAACGGACCGACATAGAACTTGCTTATATGCCTCAGGACTATAAGGAACTATTCGATCTCAGTCAGACACCAATTGAGTTTTTAACACAAACTGGTGAAAAAGAAGAACAAACTTTAATAATGACCGCATTAGGATCAAGCCTCTTTACTCCTGAGGAAATGCACCAACCAATTGAGCGCTTATCAGGTGGGCAACAGGCGAAATTATTTTTATTAAAAATAAGTATCGAAGGCAGCAATGTGATTCTCTTGGATGAACCAACTCGAAACTTTTCACCACTATCTCAATCAGAATTGCGCCAAATTTTTAGTGACTTTTCTGGAGGACTCATCACGATATCCCATGACATACTATTTTTAGAAGAAGTCTGTGACACCATTTATGAGGTTACCCCAACAGGATTAGTCTTGTATCGAGGAGATGGAATGTAATGATGCTGATTTCGGAGAACTCGAAATTTTAGTAGGTTTTTTAGTGTTCTTTTGATTTTGACTGAGAACAGAAAATAATAGGCGTTATTTTATGGGTTCTTTTGATTTATCCGGAGAACTCATAATTTAAAGCCGTATTTTTGAGTACTCATAAACTAGAAACGCGTCTCCCAAGAGGAATTACTTAAAGACACCTGTCTTCTAGTTAAAAAATAACTAGACACTCATTTGCAAAATTAATCCAATAAACGCAAAAAAACAGCTTCAAATCAACTTTTAACTAATGTTGATTCGAAGCTGTTTTCGGTAATATAGTTGTAATACTTTTAAAAATTATTGTTGATCTAATTCCTCAGTGATTACCTCAATCTCTTCAATCAGAGAACCGATGTAAGCAATCGTGTCTTTTAATGGTTGATCGGTTGAAATATCAACTCCTGCTTCCTTAGCTAAATCTTCAGGAGACATTGAGCCACCAAGTTTTAAGACACGTGTCCAGTTTTCTGCAACGGCTGCGCCTTCGTTACGTAATTTATTCGCAACTTGCGTCCCGATAGTCAAACCAGCAGAGTAAGTATATGGATAAAGTCCCATATAATAGTGTGGTTGACGCATCCAAGTTAATTCAGCACCAGGTGTTAATTCAACTGCATCACCCCAGAATTTCTCAAGAGTATCTTTAAAAATCTCATTTAACGTAGCAGCATCAACACTCTTACCTGCATCGACTAAACGATAAACTTCTCTTTGGTAGTAAGCTTCCATAAAGTGAGTCACGAAATTGTGGTAGTAAGTTTTGGAAATCATCTGCGATAGAACCCAGCGCTTCATTCTTAAATCATCACCAGTAACGTCAAGTAAATGATTTTCGATTAACAACTCATTGGTTGTCGAAGGAGCTTCAACGAAATACATCGAAGGGTTTGAATTCAGAATATTTTGATTTGCATGCGTTAATTGGAAATGCCCAGCATGACCTAATTCGTGCGCTAAAGTCATCACATCAGCCATTGACTCACTAAAGAACATTAAAATGAATGAGTTGGCACCATAAGGCGATGAACAAAATGCACCCGTTCTTTTTCCAGTTGTTTCTGCGTAATCGATCCAACGATTGTCGAATGCTTCCTCCATAATCGCTAAATAATCGTCACCAAGGACCGCTAATCCATCCATGATATAAGCTTTAGCCTCGTCATAAGTCACTTCTGGCGTATAATTTGGATCAATATCCAATTTAAGATCAGCATAAGTTACTTGATCTAAATCATGAATTCTACCAATTAATTTAGCATAACGTCTCATATGTGGCGCTAATTCTTCCATAATAACATCAATTTGACGGTCGTATAAGTCTACAGACACATCCTGACGTTTTAATAAGTAGTCAATTACCGAATCATAGCCACGTAATTGACTCAATGTTTTCTCAGTTTGAACTTGCGCATTGTAAGCTGACGCTGTTCCTGACTGGTATTCTGCTATTTTCTCTGAAAATACTTTAAACGCTTCTCGTCTAATTTCAGTATTAACATCATCTTCCAATCTTCCTTCGAAAGTATTGTAAGTCATTTCGATTGTGTTGTTACCAACCGAAACAGCGGGGAATTTAATATCTCTGAACTTAATATCATTATAGCTTTGGTAAGGGAAGTTAATAGTATTTGACAGTGCAGCCAGCGTCTTCTCTTCAGCCTTTGAAAGTAAATGCGGTTTATTTTGGATTAACTTGTTCAAATAAACGGCATCTTCAGGATTATTTGCTGCTTCTTCAAGAACTTCAATTGAAAGTTGTGAGAGGTCAGATTCTAAAAAGCTAAGTTGTGCCATCATTTGCGCCATTTTATTATCGACCATTGCCAAACGCGTTTGCGCTTCTTTATCGAAGACGTTTGTTTCAACATCTAAACTTGCATAAGAAGACAATTGGACAACAGATTCCATAATTTCACGGTATTCAGCCAAAGCTGAATTTATATCTGATGCTGTTTCAATTTGACTGTCAAAACGCGTTGCAAAGTTAGCGATATCTTGTTCAGTCTTTGCCAGAGTTTCTTCAAATGAATCTTCTGTTTCAAATAATAAAGTTAAATCCCACTTAGATTCAACCGGTACTTCGTGTCTATTTTTCATAAAAACCTCCATGTAAATAGTAATGTATTGTATTAAATATACCACATAACGAAGTTAGCTTATACATATTTTACTTGAAGGAGGTAACTACCTGCATAGCGTTAATTCACTTTCGGTTTAAGTACAAAAAACGCTCTAAACCAGTATCATTAAGATCTGACTTAAAGCGTATATATTTGAATATGAATTGTTATCTAAAATTAGTCACGAGAGAGAACTTGTTCACTTGGATTAATTTTTTCTTTTTTGTCAGCTGGGTGCTCAATTGAACCAAATGGCATTTGAGCGTTCATTTCCCATGATTCTGGTAAGTTGAATTCTTCACGGATTGATTTGTCAAAGCCTTCTTTGTAGCCAATGTTGAAATGTTGTAATGAAGCACCTAAATCGATTTCGCGTAATGCTAACCAAGTTGCATATTCAGCAATTGCTGCATGTTGTTCTTTATATAGGTTTTGTCTTTCTTCATTAGCTGGGATACCTGCTTTAATTGCATCATGGTCTTCGAAGAATACGATTGTTCCGAAACCAGTTTTTGCACCCTCGAAGATACCTTGGTAGTTAGCGAACATATCGCCTAAAACTTCTTTTTAAGTAGTTTCTAAGATTTCCCATAAACGAGCATGTGAATCTCCAGTGAATACTACAGCACGTGAAGTTTGTGAGTTCATTGCTGAAGGAACAGATTGTAATACATTTTGAACTAATTCTTTGATTTCCTCTGGTGTTTGAGAAACATTAGTACCTAATACGTATTCTGAATGGCGTTCACCTAATAAATTTAAAAAGTTTGACATGTGATCTCTCCTAGATTAATATTTCGAATTAAAATTAATTCCATAACATATGATATATAATTAAAATTTTATAGTCAAGGTAAAGAGCCTAATTTTGTGAACAAAAATTTATGTGACTATTATTAAAAAGACACTAAACGTGATAATATGAATAAAAGAGAGAAGGTATAACATGAACATTAACAAAATCCATGAAACAGTCAAAGAACAATTCGTAAATGAAACAACCGGTCATGATTGGGACCACATTAACCGTGTTGTTGCAAACAGCAGATTGATATTACAAGAATATGGTGACGTTAGTATCAACCATGATATTGTTATCGCAGCAGCATACGTTCATGATCTGATTGATGATAAACTATTTGATAATTTGGCTGAGGCCGAAAAGAAAACACGCACAATTCTTAAAGAAGCAGATGCCAACCTCGAGGAAATCGATATCATTATCGAAATTTGTCACAAGCAATCTTATTCAGCAAATATTGAAAATGTTCAAAAATTAACAAAAGAAGGGCAAATTGTCCAAGATGCTGATCGTTTAGACGCTATCGGTGCAATTGGCATTTTACGAACAGCTTATTATGGTGGAGCCAAAGGACACAAGTTATATAGTGAAGATATTGACCAATCGCCAGACTTAAATGACAAAGCATCTTATCGTCAATCTAAGAATGTGATTCAACATTTTTATGATAAATTATTGAACATCGAAAATTTAATGAATACTGAAGTGGCGCAAAAAATCGCAAGACAAAGATCAACATATATGCGTGAATTTTTAGCACAACTAAATGAAGAATTAACAGGGAATCGGTAAATAGTGACAGTTCTTCTTTGAGCATATTGTTTTCAATATGTGGCGATGTTCGATACAATTTGTTTATACATGTTAGAAAATCAAACAGAAAGAGGGCATTCGATTATGAAGAAATCACTAAAAACTTTAGCTGGATTATCGTTAGCAGGCTTATTATTAGGATCAGCGAACTTAGGTTACGTTGCTGCTCAAGACTCAGAATCATCAGAGGCTGCTTCGAGCGAATCAGTAGAATCAACGGAATCATCTGAATCAACAGATACTACTGAAGGTGAAGAAACTGAAGGTAGTGAATTACAACAAGCAGTTGCTGCTGCAGTAGAGGCATATAATGCTGAGTATGCAGAAACAGAAATTAATGAAATTGATGTTGAATTAAATCGTGATGGCTCTTACGAGATCGACGTAGACGGATTTGATGCTGATAACGATTATGAAATTACTTACCGTTCTGACAACGGTGAAGTAACGAGTCGCGAAGTAGATTCAGAAGATGATAATCAAGACGAGCAAGCATTAGATTTAGAAGCTTTAATCTCAATCGATGAAGCGACAGAAATTGCATTAGCTGAAGTAGGTCTAGAAACAGCAACACACTGGAACTTAGACCAAGATGATGACAATAATAATCCTGAATGGGAAGTAAGTTTTGACGAAGATGAAAATGGTGGTCAAGAAGCTGAAGTTGTGATTGACGCAACAGATGGAACTGTTCTTGAAACTGAATTAGATGACTAATTCTTAAATAAAACTTAAAAGTTAAATTTAGCGCCCTCAAGAAGTGAAAATTCTTCTTGAGGGCGCTTGTTATTTTTAATTAGATGATTAATCATAATGTTTACGTCGCATTTTTGAAAAACCTAATTCTAACTCGAGTAATTTAACGACCATGAATCCTACAACGATAGCACCTAAAGCCATGATAACATCCCCAAAGTAATTAAAGAATTCAGTTGTATTACCTTCAACCATTCGGCGTACTGTCATATATGCAGCGCCCCCGGGTACTAGTGGAACAATGGCAGGGATATTTAAGACAATAACGGGAACTTTTAGCTTACGAGCGGCAAAGGCGCAGAGCACACCGATAACAACAGCACCTACAAAGTTTGAAATCCCGTAATTATTGGTAAAATAATTAGTGACCCAATAAGAAATCCAGCCTAAAGAGCCGATCCAGCCACTCCAAAACAATAAATTTTTAGGAAGATTAAAAATGATGCCGAAACAGACTGTTGAAATAAATGATAAGAATAAATTACTGAAAAAAGCCATATATTTAACCTCCTAAAACATAATCATAATCAATGCGATCCCAATACCGATAACAAAAGATATTAAAATCGCTTCGACCATTCGGATCAAACCAGTAATGAGTTGCCCCTCAAATAAGTCACGCATCGCAGAGGTGAGAGCGACCCCAGGAACTAGCGGCATGATACACCCCATAATTACATTGTCTAGATTGCTAATTAATCCTGCATTAAATATAAAAGTCGCAAAAATGGCCAAGAAAATTGATGCGATTAGGTCATTGATAAACTTAATACGATACCGTGTAAAGACATATTCTGAAATAAAATAGCCAATACTTCCGAGTAAAAATGTGAAAATACTATCTGACAAAACGCCACCAAATAGTAACATTAAAGCCACACTCGAAATACCTGCTGCTATGACACGAGAATATTGTGAATGACTTGTACTATGTTGGTCAATTGTAATTAATTTTTGATGAAATTCATCAAGAGTGATTTTTCCAATCGCATAAAGTCTCGATAACTCATTTGTCTGAATAATTTTATTTAGATTGTTCGATCTATTCTTCGCTTGTACTAATTGAGCTTGGGAACTATCGTTAACAGTCATCATAATACCTGTAGCCATGACAAAGGCACTGGCATCTTGAATATTACTATTTAAAGCGATTCGTTGCATTGTATCTTCAATACGGTACCCTTCACTACCAGATTCCATCATAATTTTCCCTGCTAGGAGGCAAGTCGAAATGACTAATTGATTTCTGTTTTCCATATGAACCTCAATTCTATATTTGATCGTTGTATACTTAATTTCCGTGTCTTATGGTAACATACTGGATTTTATTTTAACACTCATAATCATGTATTTAATATATTTTAAAAGTAGGCAAAAAACGAGCAACCAACACGATCGTTGAGTTGCTCGTTCAATGATTAATAACTAATTTTAGTCACGCCAATAATTATTTGCAGCTGCGACTGTTTGGAAATTGATTGCTACAACCTGAGAAGCAAATGTTAGCGAATCAGGGTTTGCTGCATATACAGGACGTAATAATTTACGCACCTCTTCATCCGGCTGCGTCATACCAACCGCTTTTCGAGCTAATTTCACAGCTAACTCATAACCCTCTTGTGGTGTTTCTGTAATCAGTGATGGTAACCAAGTTTCTGACATAATAATTGCTCCTTTTCGTTTGATACTTTGATTTTACTATAGTAAACGATTACAAAACTTGATTCATATCAAGTTTGGGCAAGAATATATCCAATAATGTAATTAGATAGCACTTAACAATACAAATTTTACTAACTTTGATAAAATGAAAATAGATATTTCTAAATGGAGGGAATTTTATGAGTAAAGATTATAAATATATCATCATTGGTGGGGGGATGGCTGGAGCGAATGCAGCCATTGAAATTCAAAAAAATGACCCTGAGGGATCACTTTTAATAGTAACGGATGAAGCGGATAAACCATATCATCGCCCGCCATTAACGAAAGAATTATGGACGGATGCAAGCTATAACGAATCAACCGTTTATTATGACTTCATTGACGAAGCTGCCATTGATTTTTTTACGGAGACAACAGTAACAGACATTAAACCTCAAGAAAAAGTAATTAAAACAGAGGAGGGCGCTACTTATCATTATGACAAATTATTGTACGCCATAGGTGGAACGCCTAATTGGATCGAAGGACCGGAAAGTGACCGTGTATTAGCGATTCGGAATTTCGCAGATTATAGAAACTTACGTCATTTTGCTCAAAAGGGAAGTAAAGCAATTGTCGTTGGTGGAGGCTGGGTAGGTGCTGAACTAGCAGCTGCTCTACAAACAAATCAAGTTGATACAACACTATTATTCCCAGACGAAACACTGAATGAAAAAAGGTTACCAATAGAGTTAGCGCAAAAGTTCCAACAAAGTTTTATTGATGCAGGAGTAACACTAATTCCTAATGCTAAAGCAGATTATTATGAAAGTGACAATAATCAAATAAAACTCTTTTTAGAGGATGGTCAAGAATTAACTGCCGATGTATTAATTTTAGGTATTGGTATCAAACCAAAGATCCAGTTAGCCGAAGCAGCTGGAATAGAAGTGGGTAATGGTGTAATTGCTAATGAATATTTACAATCTTCAGATAAAGATATTTATGTAGCGGGTGATGTCCTCAATTATATTGATCTAATTATGGGACGTAAGAAATTTGAACACGAAGAACAAGCAGTAAAATCAGGACAAACAGCAGGACGTAATATGACAGGTGCAAATGAAGTTTATAGTCATGCCGCGCCACTATCCTATACGGATGTCCTGGATATCTCAATTGAAGGGGTCGGCGATATGAGTCGTAACCGTGATGATGCGATTATTGAAACAGCAGAGGACGGTTATATTGTCTACTACCTTTCAAAAGGCAAACCATCTGGTATTCTGACTTATAATTGTAAAGTCGATTTAGATCAAGCGCGTCAAATTATTGCAAATCCACCAACAACCTCTGAGGAATTAAGAGGGTCATTAAAGCCACTTTAATCGAACTATATACGAGGAGGAAATATTGAAAACTGTATTAAAAACTGACGTTGTCAAGAAATTAACGGTTTTTGCTGAGGAATTCCTTCTTCGAAATTATCAATTAACTTTAACGATTCCAATCGAAATTAATGGACGGCTCAAACGACGTATGGGCCGTTTTCATTATACGAGGGACGGCAAACCGCTTAAAATTGATTTGAGTAAAAATTTAGTGGAATACAATGAATTTAATATTGTTAAAAATGTTCTGGTTCACGAACTGATTCATTACGCATTATTTGTCCAAAATAAGCCCTATACAGACGGGCATCCTGTCTTTGAACAAGAGCTCAAACAGCATGCATCAAGTTCAACAGGGACCATTAAAATGGCTCAAAATCACTATAATTATCATTGTGGATGTCAAGAAACACACCGACTACAAATTAAAACAGGAAACAAGTATTTATGTACAATATGTGGCAAACGACTTGTTTATTCACATGAATATCAACCGAAGAAATACCTACACCTAAAATAAATATCTTTTTAATTGAAAAGTATAAATAGTCTGATATAATATTATTTAGAATTCGAAATAAATATAACGATAAAAATCTAATAATGAGGAGAGATACCAATGGTCAGACATCATCACATTTCAAGCTTTACGCACGATTTAAAAGAAAATAACCAATTTTACACTGAAGTACTCGGTATGCGCCGTGTTAAAATAACCGTAAACCAAAATTTACCAGAAATGTATCATATTTTTTATGGGGACACTGCAGGAAGTGCAGGTAATGATTTCACTTTCTTCGATTATTCACAGTATCCAAAACGTGAAAAAGGAACCAATGCAATTTCCGGTTATGGTTTCTTTGTTAATAGTGAATCGAGTTTAGATTACTGGGAAGAACGATTAAACTCATTTAAAGTTTCAAGTCAGCGAGAAGTATTTTTTGGACAAAATCGTCTTGTCTTTGAAGATGCAAGCGGGATAAAACTATGGTTTGAAGTGAAAACAGAAGATTTACCTGAATATTGGGAACCATGGTATGAAAATGATGTCCCTCGTGAGCATGTTATTCTAGGGATGAGTGCGGCTGAAGTAACGGTTCGTGATGTTCAAACATTTGTAGATATGATGGCTGATTTATTTGACTATTATGTGGTTGAATCAAATGATACAGCAAGTGTAATCACAACAAGTGGACAAGCGACAATCAATGTGCATCAACAAGACGGACGCATTGAGAAAGCGGGTCAAGGAACGATTCATCACATCGCAATTCAAATAGAAGATGATAATTTTGACCGTATCAAATCTGAGATTGAAGCAAAGGGTTATAAAACTATTATTCATGACCGTCATTTCTTTGATAGTTTATATTTTAGAGGGGAAAATTCAATCATGTTGGAAATCGTTGCTAGCGGGGCTATTAGTTTAAATCCAGAGGAAAAATCAACGGATTACGGACAAGAATTGGAATTACCACCTAAATTTGAACCACGTCGTAAGGAATTAGAGCAAATATTAACGCCGATTGAGGATTGGATCTAAAAGCGTGTTATTATCGAATGAGTGTAGTAAAATGATTATAAGAAATTCGTGAAAGGAAGATTATATGATTTTACAAAAAGGCGATCAAGCACCAAGTTTTAACTTAAGAAATCAAGCAGGAGATAAAATTGATTCGACACAAGTTGAAGGGCGTATTTTATTAGCATTTCACCCATTGGCATTTACAAGTGTTTGCTCATTCCAAATGATGGATTTAGAGTATAATTATGACCGTATTAAAGAAAAGGGAGTAACACCATTTGGTGTTAGTGTCGACGCTCACCCGTCAAAAGGTGTTTGGGCAAGCTCGATTGGTATTAAAAAATTAGATGTGCTCGCTGACTTTAATCCTAAAGGTGAACTTGCTGAAAAGATTGGTATTTATGTCGAAAAAGCGGGTATTAGTAGCCGTGCGGTTGTCTTAATGGATCAAGATAAAGTAATTTGGTCTAAATTATATGACAAACCACAAAGACCAGACATCGAAGAGATTATTTCACATTTAGAAGACGAATAGTTTAAAAATTAAACTCCTTCAAAGGGCAGTTAGTTGCCATTGAAGGAGTTTTTTTAATGGAAAATGTCTAATAAATATTGAATTGCCGGCTCAATTTCATCAATTGAAAGACCACCATACCCTAGAATATAACTCTTAGAATTTTGATCTAGTTTAACTTCTGAATACTGATTCACTGATTCAAAGCGAATATTCGTTTTTTTCAGTCTTTGTGAAATAACAGATTCATCCGGAATGTCTCCATCGAATGTAATAACGAAATAGAGCCCCGCTCCAGCTTCATGAATGGTTATTGGAATTTTACTCTTTTTGAGTGTTTCGATGACTCTTTTTTCTTTTCTGCGATAATTTGTTCTTAAACTATTAATATATTTAGTAAAATAGTCAGAATCTAAAAATTGACTAATTAAATACTGTTCAAATGTTGAAATACTGGGTATCTTTACCTTTGATTGGTAAACGCGTTCTATGAGATGATTGGGTAAAACTAAATAAGATAGTCTAAAAATAGACCCTAGCGACTGCCTAAATGATCCAAGTAAAATCACTCGTTCATTTTGATCCAAACTCGTTAAACTTGGGACAGTATTCCTATTTAGACGGAATTCATTATAATAATCATTTTCGATAATATAACGGTGATTTTTTTCATAAGCCCATTTTAACAAACGTTGCCGACGTCTAAGTCCCATAATAATTCCGGTAGGGAACTGATGGTTCGGCGTAGTAATTGCGATATTCGCTTCAGTTTTTTCTAGACCTGCAACAGAAAAACCATATTTATCAATTGGAATATTAATTGAAGGGATTTCAGTTTGACTATGGTAATAACCAGGATCCTCAACAGCGTATAGTGGATCCTCCAACAATGAATTAATGATAGCTAAACTCTCCCAATGACCACCTGTGATAATGATATTTTCAGGGTGCGTAGCTACACCACGGTATTGTCGTAAATATTTAGCAATGGAAACACGCAACTCATAAACGCCTTGCTTCTCTTTACCATGATGGATACTACTCTCGAGTGATTGAGGGGCTGACTGTAAGAACTGATTGATATTTAAATTTGATAAATCGCGGTTAGAATAATGGAAGTCATAACGATATTCCTTATTATTTGGTATATTTGGAGGCGTTGGCGGAATCGAATCAGCATCATGATAGGTAGGAATCATGTCAGGTGCCAATTGATCTATAAAATAACCGGATCGTTCCATAGAAACGATATAACCTTCATCTAACAATTGGTTATAAGCATTCACAACCGTATTCAGACTGACATCTAAATGTTTTGCCAGATTACGGCGTGAAGGTAATTTATCACCACTCTTAAGATTTCCAGATGCGATTTGATTAATAATAGAACGGACGATTTGGATATATAAATGGTCTTCAGAGTTAAAATTTACATTAATCATGCACGATCCTCCCTTTTAATTTTTATTAAGTATAGCATAAAACAAAAACTGGACTCATGGAAATGTATCTATTGTTCTATTTCGAAGGGCCAGTTTTTGTTATAATAGGAGTAAATTAAGGTTTCAAAGGAGTTGGTGTGATGAACTATTTAAAATTAAAACAGATTGAAAAATCAGATATGTCACGGCTTTGGAAAATAGGATTTAGTGAAAATAATCCTGATTGGAAACGCTGGGACGCACCATTTCTCGATGACTATCATCCATTTCCTGACTTAGAAAGTTTTATTCACTCTAAGTTAGCTTTAAGACTAATGGGAAACTCTGTCAAAGGAATTTATTTAAACGACAAAATTATTGGTATAGTCACACGACTTTGGTATTCAAATGAATGGCAAATAGGCATTTGTATCTATCAAGCTGAGTTCAGAAAAAACGGCTACGGTAAGCAAGCGTTAATGATGTGGATGAGAGACATTCAATCTGCCTATCCTAATCTCGAACACCTAAATCTCATCACTTGGTCAGGAAATACCGCAATGATTAAAACTGCTGAAAAGCTAGGATTTAGACTACAAGAGAATAAACCATCATTTTATTCTTATAAAGGAAACGAATATGCTCGTTTAAAATACCGCAGAGATTATAACCGTCATTAAAGAGGATAGAATTACAATAGAATAAACAGTGTGGGAGTCCTTTTAAAGAAAAAATATTTTAATCAATATCTAGAGTATTTCGTTTAGAAAAGATGAGTAATCTTATATAATTAAATAGGAGGTAGAATATGACAGACAAACCAACAACCATTGAACAATATATAGAGAATTTAGTACCAGAACGACAAGAATTAATGACGCAAGTAGATCAAGCAATTTCAGAGGTTTTACCTCAGGCGACACGAGGGATAAAGTGGAGTATGCCATCTTATTGGGGACATCATAATATTATGCATTTTTCAGCGCATAAGAATCATTTCAGTTTATATCCCGGTGTTGAGGCAATTATCCATTTTGAAGAGAGGCTGAAAGATTATAAAACAACCAAGGGAGCCATTCAGTTCCCATATAATCAGCAAGTTGATTTTGATTTAATTAGAGATGTGACACGTTGGTGTCATGAGACAGGAAATCACCACTAGGAGGAAATTATGGCATACGAAGCAAAAATGAAACCGACAGATAAAGATGTCAACGAATTCATCGATAGCATTGAGAAAGACCGCAAACGAGAAGACGCTCGAATTTTAGTTGATTTGTTTGAGGAAATTTCAGGGTATCCGCCTGTTATGTGGGGTGAATCGATGATTGGTTATGGGCAATACCATTATGAATATGCATCCGGTCATAAAGGTACGGCTTTTAGAACAGGTTTTGCACCAGGAAAATCCAATCGTATGAGTTTATATGTACTCATTCCTTATTCAGATGTGATGGATTCATATTTAGAACGCTTAGGTAAACATAAATCCGGTAAAGCGTGTCTATATATTAATAAATTAGCGGATGTTGATATGGATGTATTACGTGAAATCATCGAAGCAAGTGTTAATTATATGAACGAGAAATATCCAGAGGATGCTTAGTAATTTTAAGTATTAAAGTCGAGACAAGTCATACAGATTGTTCATAAAAGGAGACTGAATAATGAAAATTTTAGTATTTGGTGGTACAAACTTTTTTGGCAAGAAGGCCGTTCAACAACTATTAGACAATGGACATGAGATTGTAATTGCGACTAGAGGATTGAAAGACGTTTCATTTGATGGATCAGTAGAACATATTACATTAGATGTCCAAGATGCAAATCATAGTGGTTGGGAACAAGTTAGAGCACAAGATTTTGATGCTGTTTTCAATAATATTTGTTATACGAAAGAAGATGCTGAGCTGATGATGCGCCAATTATCTGGAAAATCAGCACGACTTTATGTTACATCTTCAATGGCTGTTTATTCAGGTGAAAAAGACGGTTATGTTGAGGAAGATTTTGACCCGGAAACATATGAAATTGATCCTGATAAAGAAGTTAATTATGGTGAAGGTAAACGTCAAGTTGAAGTTGCTTTAGCCAATCAAGAGGAGTTTGAATGGACGGCCTTTCGCTTTCCAATTGTTTTAGATGATGATGATTATACGAAGCGTCTACACCATTATGTGGAACTGGCACTCAATGAAGAGGTAATTGAAATTTATAGTCCCATTGCTAAAGTGAATTATGTCAGAGGTAAAAAAGCTGCAGAATCGATTGTCTGGGCGATTGAAAATCTGAAAACAGGTATTTTTAATGTGGGATCTACTGGACCTGTAGAATTTCAACAGATGTTGGAGTGGATATTAGAAGCCACAGACACTGATTTAGAGGTAATGATTGCAGATGAAATCGAATACGCACCACTCTCAACGCGTCATGATCAATATGTCGTTCCTGATAAAATACAAGCCAATGGTTTTGTTGTTAACAGTTTAGAAAATTGGATTCCCGAATTAATCCAACGGATTGCGGATGAAATGAGAGCGTAGTTAATATATAATAGATTAGATGGCTTATACTAATAGCCTATTTTTTGTGGTTGAAAGCAGACGAAAGGAGTGTTTATGCTTAGTTTAAAAAATATAAATAAAATATACAAAACAGGGGACTTTGTTCAAACGGCTCTAAATAATGTTAATTTAGATTTTAGAGAGAATGAATTTGTATCCATTTTAGGTGAGAGTGGTTCAGGAAAAACGACACTCTTAAATATTATTGGTGGACTTGACCGCTATACAAAGGGAGATTTACAGATTAACGGTAAATCAACTCAGCAATTTAAAGACCGTGATTGGGATAGTTATAGAAATCATTCAGTTGGTTTTGTCTTTCAAAGTTATAATTTAATCCCACACCAAACTGCGCTAGCTAATGTTGAAATGGCTTTGACTCTATCAGGAGTATCAAAGAAAGAACGTCGTGTTCGTGCACGTTGGTCACTTGAAAGAGTAGGACTTGGAGATCACCTTCATAAGAGACCCAATCAAATGTCCGGGGGACAAATGCAGCGTATTGCGATAGCACGTGCATTAGTAAATGATCCAGATATATTACTCGCAGATGAGCCAACCGGAGCATTGGATTCTAAGACGTCGTTACAAATTATGGATTTATTAAAAGAAATTGCCGAAGACCGTTTAGTGATTATGGTTACGCATAATCCTGAGTTAGCAGAGGAATATTCAACACGTATCGTTGAATTAAAAGATGGGGAAATTCTTTCAGATACAGATCCATATACTGAAGAAAATGTTTCAGGGGATTTTGATCCTCAGGAAACACGTATGTCGTTCCTAACGGCATTAACTTTAAGTTTCAATAATTTAATGTCAAAATTTGGACGAACGTTACTAACCGCCTTCGCAGGGAGTATTGGTATCATTGGTATCGCCTTAATTTTATCGTTATCAAATGGAGTCCAAGAATATATAGATAATGTCCAAGAAGATACATTAACTTCCTATCCCTTAACGATTAATCAACAATCGTCGGATCTGTCTAGTATCTTTGAGGCAATGGAAGAAGGGGACGCGGAAGCATCCGCTGGAGAAATTGTAGCCACACAGACACTATCACAAATGATGTCGGTAGATGTTCAACATAATGATTTAGAATCATTTAAACAGTGGTTAGAAGATAATCCAGATCAAATGAGTGAATATATAAATGATATTCAATATCAGTATGCAATGTCACTACCCATCTATGCCGATACTGAAGACGGCTTGTATTCCGTTAATCCAAATGTTGTTAGTCAAACTCTAGCTGGGCCACCTGTTGGAGGAACGGACGCTGGGGCGACCTCGCCGTTTGGTATGTCAGGTAGTTGGTTCCCGATGATTGACAATCGGGAATTAATGGAACAACAATATAATGTCCTTCAAGGCCGTTTACCGGAAAACACAAGTGAAGTGATGTTAATTGTGGATGACAATCAACAAATCTCCGAGACAACATTATACAGTTTAGGATTAAAAGATCCGGATGAATTTAGAGACTTAGTTGAACGAGCAAGTGCTGGAGAAAATGTAGATACTGATACAGAATCAATTTCAATTAATTATGATGATGTTATCGGTTTAACTTATCATTTACTTCCTACAGGAAATCACTTTGAACAAGTGGACGGTCGTTGGATGGACCGATCAGATGACGCTGAATTTATTGAAAGTCAACTAACAGAAGCGAAGACCTTAGAAATTGTTGGTATTGTCATGCCGAATGAAGACCGTCAATCAGCTGGAACGGAAGGAATTGCTTATTTACCTGCCTTGGATTTAGAAATGATTGAACAAAACCAGGAAACGGAGATTGTCCAAGAACAGTTAGCCAGTCCTGATACTAATGTCATCACTGGTCAACCATTCCCTGAGGAATCGGCTGAAGGTGAATTTGATATGACTCAATTAAGTCCAGAAGAGCAGGCTGAGTTACAACAAATGGATCCAGAATCACTCAATGAATATATCAATACACTGAACGAAAATATGAATGCGACTTACGAAGGCAACTTGTCGAACTTTGGCTATGCTGAAGAAGATAAACCGTCGAGTATTCTATTTTATGCGAATTCATTTGAGAGTAAAGACATGATCAAAGAAAGCATCGAAAATTATAATAATCAAATGAGTGACTCAGGAGATGAAGAGAAAGTCATTAATTATACCGATGAAATTGGCTTAATTATGTCTTCGGTTACCTCAATCGTGAATATGATTTCGTATGTCTTAATTGCCTTTGTTGCCATTTCGTTAATCGTTTCATCAATAATGATTGGTATTATCACCTATATTTCTGTTCTTGAAAGAACGAAAGAAATCGGAATTCTTCGAGCAATGGGTGCTCGTAAGAAAGATATTAGCCGTATCTTCAATGCAGAAACATTTATCGAAGGACTAGCGTCAGGTGTCTTAGGGATTGGCATTAGTTTGCTGATATCAATTCCAATAAATTACCTGGTGGAAAGTTATACAGGTGTAGCAGGAATTACATCATTACCATTTAATGCAGCAATTATCTTGATTGTCATCTCGGTTATTCTAACGATGATTGCGGGAATTATCCCATCTCGTTATGCGGCGAAACAAGACCCAGTTAAAGCATTACGAAGCGAATAGAATTAAATACTGCTAGAAAAAGATGTTTGAATTCATTCAAGCATCTTTTTTTGGATAACTTTTAAAAGTAGTGAACAATTGTGCATATATCACTGAATAAGTGTTATTCCTTGCATTATTAAAGCGCCTTTATTATACTATAGGGAAACTATAAAATGGAGGCGAGTACATGCGTAATCGAAATGAAAAAATTTGGGCAAAATATAAATACGAAATTTTAAGCAAATCACAACAAAACTGTTTAGAAATTCGGCACAGTCTGAGATATACCGATATTTCAACGTCTGAGTTTCAAGAAAAAATCGATACCACTTTGCGACTTGAAGATAGTCCCGAAGATCAAGCTTATGCTTTCCAACGAATTTGGGTACATTTTGAAAATATCGCTAGTCAAGGAGAGGAAGAGCGCTTCCACTTTATACTGGATCAATTTCAAGATGGTCAGGTAACCGCGCATGATGTATTAGAAAATCTGTACGAATTACTCCAAAAATACCCGAATGATTATTTAATGCAGTCTACCATTTTTGATGAGTTAAAACATGGCCAAATGAGTGGTTAACATAATAAAGCCCCTTTTTATCAACGACCGACTTATGTTGGTCGTTTTGTGCTTGTATCTCATAAGTTATAAACATATACTATGTATGAATATTAAATAAATTAAGTATATTTCATACGAAAGGGGATTTAAATGAAATTATTAGAGGATAAAATCCATTCAGAGGGTAGAGTAATTGGCGAAGATATCCTAAAGGTTGATTCATTCTTAAACCATATGATTGATCCAGAACTATTTATGAGTATGGGTGAGGATTTTTACGAACATTTTAAAGATAAGCCTATCACCAAAATCGTTACTTTAGAAGTATCTGGGATTGCAGTTGCATTTGCAGCAGCGCATTTCTTCAAAGTACCGGTATTATTTGCTAAGAAAATTGAATCTCTGACATTGGGCGATAATGTTTATTCCAGTGAAGTGATTTCCTATACTAAAAAGAAACGTTACACAATTAAAGTAGATAAAACATTCTTAACTGAGGATGATCATGTTTTAATTATCGACGACTTCCTTGCTAAAGGCGAAGCACTTAAAGGATTAATGGATTTATGTCATCAAGCTGGTGCACAAATCGAAGGTGTTGGGATCGCTATTGAAAAGGTATTCCAAGGTGGCGGAAAGATGTACCGTGATCAGGGTATCGATATTTATAGCCAAGCGATGATTGAAGGATTTGAAGATGGACGTGTGATTTTTGTTGACCGTTAAAATTTAGAATATCAAAAAACGCCACTTTTTGACGGTGGCGTTATTATTTTAATTTGTAAAATTATCGAAGTAACCTTGAATATAAACAATTGGCGTCCCTTTGTCACCTGAACCACTAGTTAGGTCACATAAACTACCGATTAAGTCAGGAATCTGACGAGGTGTTGTACCTAATGTTGCTGCACTACCAATTAGACTTTCCTCTTTACTGCTAATGGCATTTGTAATGGCATTTGTTAACTCTTTACCAGACAAGTCTTTAAAGTCGTTATCAGCTAAATATTTTAATTTAACTTCATTTGGCGTTCCTTCTAAACCTTCTGTGTAACCTGGTGAAACAACTGGGTCAGCTAATTCCCAAATTTTACCGACTGGGTCTTTGAACGCTCCGTCGCCGTAAACCATTACTTCAATGACTTTACCTGTACGACGTTCTACTTCAGTTTGAATGTCTTTAACTAAAGACATGCTGTCGCGCGGGAATAGTTTAACCGATTCATCAGTTGAACGGTTTGAACCAAGAACTCCATACTCTTCGTTGTAACCAGATCCATCAATAGATTTTGTTAAAATATCATCTTGGCTGCGTACAAATTCAGCACCATTGTTTAGTAAGATGCGTTTAGTACGTTGGCGTGTATGGATATCACAGTTTATGACATTTTTTGTATAGTTTAAAATTTCTAATGGACTGTTGGCTAAAATTAATTCAAACTCTTTGCCTTCATCTTCAACGATTTCTTTAAAGTGAGTAATATAATCAATCCCTGTAAATTCGTGGACTGATTCTCCAAATAATTCACGAAATTGAGCTTCATTAATTGAATCTTTCCAAGGATCAAGTCCAGCCTCATCCATTTGGTCAATCGAGAATAGATGATTACCTACCTCATCTGCAGGGAATGATAACTGTAAAATGATTTTTTTTGCATTTGAACGAGCAATTGCTTTTAAAATAATCGCAAAGCGGTTACGGCTTACAATTGGGAAGATAACGCCTAATTCGTCGCCATCAAATTCCTCATTGATTGAAGCAGCAATTTGATCAACCGTTGCATAATTATTTTGAGCACGTGCAACAACACTCTCAGTGATTGCGACAACGTCCTTGTGTCCAATTTCAACACCTTCTCGTTCATAAAAAGCATCTAATAAGTCAGGGATCATTTGAACTAAATCATCGCCTGCTTTAAAAATAGGAGCACGTAAACCTCTTATTGTAGTTCCGACTAGTCTTTCCATAATTAACTCCTCATCCATTATTAATACCCTAATATTTTAGCTTAAATAACGCTATAAGTAAAATAAACTTTTGATAAAGCCTATATTCAAGCCGATCTTAATCAAATTGTGACATATAGAAATAAAATATAAGTTATAATTAACATATTATAAGGGGTGGGGAATATGAAAATAGAGAATGACCATGATTTTATCGGCTCAAAAATTGCTCTTATTTATCAAAACCATATTGTAACTATTTTACGCGACAATAAACCATCCATTATTTATCCTAATATGTGGGACCTTCCTGGAGGGGGAAGTGAGAAGGGCGAGAATCCGCTAGAATGTTTAATAAGAGAAGTAGATGAAGAAATTGGTTTAAAGATAGACCCTTCCAATATTATTTGGCAAGACCGCTACCGAAGTCACGGACAAGGAGACCGTTATTCATACTTTTTTGTTGGAGAGATTACTCAAGAACAAATTAATCACATTCAACTCGGTAATGAAGGGCAGAAATGGGAAATGATGCGGTTTGATGAGTTTTTGGAGACCGACCAAGCGATATGGTATCTACAGGATAGATTGAGGGATTATTTTTCCTTTGATAGATAGGGAAGTGAGAATAATATGACGTGGTCAATTAAACGATTTGGTGAATTAACGACTTTAGAATTATTTAAAATATACGAATTACGATCAATGGTATTTGTAGTTGAACAAAATAGTGTCTATCAAGATGTTGATAAAACAGATCTTGAAGCGATTCATGTAATGAAATGGGATGAAGGCGTATTAGTAGCTTATGCCCGTGTCTATAAATCATTCATGCTCCATATTGGAAGAGTCATCGTAAGGAGACAATACCGCGGGCAACGTTTAGGAAATGAACTACTAACGGAAGTGTTAAAGATGACAGATAGCGAGTTTCCAGGAGAAACCATCCGTATCGAAGCACAATCTTATTTAGTTCAATTTTATTCATCATTCGGTTTTGAAGCAGTATCAGACGAGTACATACTTGATGGCCTGCCACATATTGATATGGAAAGACAAATGATAGAATAATAATTGAAATAACAAATGGCGAATACCAGTATTATTGGACTAGTTACATTTTTTTGTCAAATTAATGCACATCTTGAACGTTCAGGGTGTGTTTTTTGATGTTTAAATGTTTAAGGAGTGAGGAAAGGAGTCGATGTACCAAGTTGGTACATCAGCATCTGAGTTGGAGGCACCATGTACCAAGTTGGTACATCAACATCTAATTTGTGTGTGCTAGGGGCTGGGCAAAAAGTCCCAAATAAACAACCAGCGAACTCAAAACCAATAGAGTTCGCTGGTTGTTTTTATGCATTGAATTTTTTGACGTGTTTTCCCTCATTTTAACGGCACCCCTTCGGATCAT
>JACBXN010000004.1 GCA_015863215.1 Aerococcaceae bacterium DSM 111176 | reverse complement strand
ATGATCCGAAGGGGTGCCGTTAAAATGAGGGAAAACACGTCAAAAAATTCAATGCATAAAAACAACCAGCGAACTCTATTGGTTTTGAGTTCGCTGGTTGTTTATTTGGGACTTTTTGCCCAGCCCCCACTGCATCCCAATTCCATTCACCATGAGGAACTATAATAATTAACAATGTAAAATGTAATCTTTGATTTATATATTTTTTTGAAATTTTAACCAAACCAAGCATATCGAAGAGAAAAACAGCACAATGAATGCTGTTTTTATCGCCGATATGCGTGATCGCGTGATCCACAGTCATAATAAATGTCTTTTCTCGCAGATATGCGGAATTATGCGGAAACAAAAATACCGCCCCAGATCAAATCTAAGACGGTAAATCATTCAGTTATTAATTATTTAGTTCCGAAAATACGGTCGCCCGCGTCACCCAGACCAGGCAAGATATACCCATTTTCGTCTAATCCCTCGTCTAAAGCAGCAGTAAAGATATCAACATCAGGATGCGCTTCTTGTAAAGCTTTCACACCTTCTGGAGCAGCTACTAAACAAACGAAAGTAATGTTGTTAGCATCAACGTCGTATTTGTTAACTAATTGGTTTAAAGCAGCGATTGCTGATGCACCTGTTGCTAACATTGGGTCTACTACGAAGACACGACGTTCTTTGATGTCAGTTGGGAATTTTGCGAAATATTCGATTGCTTGTAATGTGTCGTGATCACGGTACATACCGATATGTCCAACACGTGCAGAAGGAATTAAATCAACAATACCATCGACCATTCCTAGTCCCGCTCTAAGAATTGGAACAACTGCTAATTTTTTACCAGCTAATTGTTTTTGTGTTGTTTCGACTAAAGGTGTGTTAATAACAACGTCCTCTAATGGTAAATCACGTGTGATTTCGTATGCCATTAACATACCGATTTCGTTTGTGATTTCACGGAATTCTTTTGTCGAAGTTTCTTCCTTACGGATGATTGTTACTTTATGTTGAATTAATGGATGGTCAACAACTGTAAAATTTGCCATGATTAATTTCCTCCTAAATTATGCTTGGTGTAGTGGTTTTCCACTTACTAATTGTGCAACTTTTGCACGTAGTTTGTCAAGGTTATTTTCATCTGCTTGGAGTGCTTCGACAATTAATTCAGCGGTTTGACGCGCTTCATCCGTGTTGAAGCCACGAGTTGTAATTGCAGCAGCACCAATACGGATACCTGACGTTTGGACAAATGATTCTTGATCATTAGGAATTGAGTTTTTGTTTACTGTAATGTGAATCTCGTCTAAACGTTCTTGAGCCCATTTTCCAGTAATACCTAATGGTGTTACGTCGACTAAGAATAAGTGGTTGTCTGTTCCGCCTGAAATGACATTTAATGGACTTTCATTGAATACATCCGCCATTGCTTTGGTATTATCAATCACTCTTTGTGCGTAATCTTTGAATTCTGGTTTTAATGCTTCACCTAATGCAACTGCTTTTGCAGCAATAACATGCATTAATGGTCCTCCTTGAATTCCTGGGAAAATCGCTGAATTTAATTTCTTCGCATGTTCTTTTTTGGCTAAGATAATTCCACCACGAGGTCCGCGTAATGTTTTATGCGTTGTTGATGATACAACGTCAGCATGTGGTACTGGGTTTGGATGTAATCCTGCAGCTACTAGCCCTGCAATATGTGCCATATCAACAAAGTAAATAGCACCAACGGATTTCGCAATTTCACCAATGCGTTCGAAATCAATGATTCTTGAATAAGCAGAGGCACCTGCAATAATCATTTTAGGTTGCACTTCTTTTGCTGTTGCTTCAAGCGCATCATAATCAATAAATCCTGCTTCATCCACGCCGTAAGCATACATTTCATAAGATTGACCAGAGAAGTTAACCGGCGAACCGTGAGTTAAGTGGCCCCCTTGAGATAAATCCATCCCTAAAACTTTGTCCCCTGGTTCTAAGAATGCGCGGTAAACCGCTAAGTTGGCACTTGAACCTGAGTGAGCTTGAACGTTGGCAAATTCTGCACCGAATAACTCTTTAGCACGGTCGATTGCTGCTTGTTCTACTACGTCAACATATTCACACCCACCATAATAACGGCGGTTTGGATAGCCTTCTGCATATTTGTTTGTTAATACACTCCCTTGAGCTTTTAAAACCGCCTCGGATACAAAGTTCTCCGAAGCAATCAACTCAATATTTTGCATTTGTCGTTGTTCTTCATTCCCAATTGCATTAAAAACTAAATCATCGATATTGTTAGCCATAGTGATTCCCCTTAATCTTTCTGCTTCTTTCTAATACTTTTCTAATTATATCACAAAGTTACTGGCTTTAGAAAGACGATTCATCAAAGCATGAGATTTTTCATCTTGTTCATCGAACCCTTGCACTAAAATGACGTCAATATCTTGTTGTTCTAAGTAGCGTAAACCTGCATACAATTCGCGGGTTGCCGACTGTATATCACCAGATTCACCTAAGGAGTATGTCGCATCAACCTCACTAAAAGCCGTCAACCACTCGTTGTCAGCCAGTAACCCTATTCGCTCATCACGGCGACTAATCCAGTACGCTACTTCCTCAAATTCCGTTTCAAAACTGACCATATAAACCGGTTGTTTCGGACTATAATGCGTATATTTCACGCCTGGACTATAAATTGCCTCACCCGATAATTGATCTTGCGCTGTTTTCTCATAAACGGATAAATCCGTCACCACTTCAATCATCTGTTTCGTAATCGCACCAGGACGCAAAATAATAATTTCAGATTCAGTTGGGTAAATAACCGTTGATTCAACGCCAATATCAAATGCCGGCTGACTTGATTCCAATACCCCTTCAATTTCCCCATCAAAGTCATGTAGAACATGTTCCAATCTCGTTGGACTTGGTTTACCTGATTTGTTCGCTGATGGTCCCACTAATGGGAATCCTACTGCCTCAATTAAATCCAAGGTATCTTGATTGTCTGGCATCCGGAAACTGACTGTCGGTTGCCCCGCTGAAATACTCGGCGAAAACGCCGTCCCCTCATAAGGGAATATAATCGTTAATGGCCCCGGCCAAAATGTATCGATTAAAACTTGCACTGACGCGTCGATATCAACGAATCGTTTCACCGTTTCAGGTCGGTCGACATGGACAATTAATGGATTGTCTTGGGGACGCCCTTTCACCTGAAATACCCGGTTAACTGCGTCTTGATTGTTCGCCACCGCGCCCAATCCGTACACCGTCTCAGTCGGGAATGCGACAATGCCACCCGACCGTAAAACTTTCGCCGCTTCTTCAATTGTTTCTCGTTTGAAAATCTCGCTCACGCGCACCCCTCCTCACCGGACCCGCACATATCGGTCTAATCCATTAAAATCTTTCAATACTTCAACTACTTTTTTAGGGAAAGTGTTGCTGAAAATTTCTTTAACTGCTCCGCCTTGGCGGTAGCCAATTTCCACAATGAGCGTACCATCATCTGTTAAGTAATCCGGAGCTTGTTGTGCAATTTTTTCATAAATGGCTAAGCCATTCTTTTCCGCAAAAAGTGCAGATTTCGGTTCAAATTTCTTCACACTCTCGTCCATCACATCCAATTCATCTTGGCTAATATAAGGTGGATTGGATAAAATGAGGTCAAATTTGAGGGTGGCAGGAATATTGTCAAAGACATCACTCATGACCAGACTTACTGTGGCACCATGGTGAATCGCATTTTCACCCGCGATTTCAAGTGCTCCCTCAGAAATATCACTCATCATAACCATTGCTTCAGGATTTTCCAGTGCCATTGTAATACCGATGATACCCGAACCTGTTCCGATATCTAAAATACGTTTAGCGGATAAGTCCTTAGTTAGATCGATGATTCCGGCAGTTTCTTCGCGGGGAATCAATGTGTCTTTGTTTACTTTAAAACGACGCTCGTAAAAGTCAGCATAACCTAAAACATATTGAATCGGTTCATCGTTAACAATGCGTTCTAAAATTGTTTCAAAGGCCGTCCAATCTTCCATCGTTATGGGTTGGTGTAAATACGTCACCAAATCGGTTAGGGACCAGTCTTTATAATGCATCCAATAATTTTGAGCATCACCTGCGGCGTGATCATTTTCCTTTAAAAAAAGCGAAGCCCGGTTAAGAGCTTCGACCAAAGTTAAATTAGATTGCTTGTCCATTGAGCGCCTCTAATTTTTCTGTTTGTTCATATAATACTAATGCGTCAACGATTTCATCTAAGTCACCCGATAAAATTTGGTCTAATTTTTGAATGGTTAGGCCAATACGGTGGTCAGTGACGCGGCTTTGTGGGTAGTTGTAAGTACGGATACGTTCTGAACGGTCACCTGTACCAACTTTTAATTTACGTTCTGAGTCGATGGCGTCTTGTGCTTCGGATTGAACTTTATCAAATACGCGGGCACGTAAGACTTTCATCGCTTTTTCACGGTTTTTCAGCTGTGAACGCTCATCTTGCATCGCAACCACAATCCCTGTCGGCTCATGTGTCATACGAACGGCTGACGCAGTCTTGTTAACGTGCTGTCCACCGGCTCCTGACGCATGGTAAATATCGACACGGATGTCGTTTTCATCTAAATCATAATCAATTTCTTCCGCTTCAGGCATAACAACAACCGTTGCTGTTGATGTATGAATACGGCCTTGTGATTCAGTTTCAGGAACACGTTGCACACGGTGAGCACCGTTTTCGTATTTTAATTTAGCGTATACTTTTTGACCAGAAATCATGATCGTTACTTCTTTATAACCACCAATATCTGTCACGTTTGCGTCTAATACTTCGACTTTCCAGCCTTGTTGTGTTGCATAATGTGTATACATATTTAAGAGATCGCCAGCAAATAATTGTGCTTCGTCCCCACCAGCTGCACCACGAATTTCCATGATAATGTTTTTACCATCATTCGGGTCTTCGGGTACCATCATGATTTTAATTTCGTCTTCTAATTCGTCTTTACGCGTCTTTAATTCAGACAATTCCATTTTCGCTAATTCTTCCATGTCAGCGTCTAATGATTCGCCTAATAACTCCTCTGTTTCAGAAATGCCTTCAACTGTATCATTATATTCACGGATTTTTTCAACTTTTGGACGTAAATCTGATTCTTCAATCGTTAATTCACGTAAACGGTTTGTATCTGATATGACACTTGGGTCACTTAATAATTCGTTCACTTCATCATAACGAATTAAAATTGTATCTAATTGTTCAAACATAAATTGCCTCCTCGATTAATGTTCTATCTGATTTAGATCTGGACTTTGATAACATTTGCGGCAAACAGGAATGTAAGATTCATTCCCACCAATTTGAATTTGTTCACCTGCGTAAACGGGTCTACCGTTACTGATGCGCAGATTCATCGTCGCTTTCTTATCACAGAACCAGCATATTGTTTTTAATTCTTCAATTTTATCTGCATAGATTAAGAGATATCTCGAGCCTTCAAATAACTCATTGGAGAAGTCATTCTTCAATCCAAATGCCATCACGGGAATATTTAAATCATCCACGATTTGCGCAAATTGTAAGATATGTTCTTTATTTAAGAATTGCGCTTCGTCGACTAAAATACAATATAATTTGTGCTCGACATTTCTTACATAGTCAAAGACGTTCATTTCCGGTCTAATCGCGACAGCTTCACGGTTAAATCCTACTCGACTCGATACCGTATCCTCTTCAGCGCGTGTGTCTAATGAACTCGTAAAAATGAGTACGGGTTTATTTTGTTCTTCGTAGTTATGGGCGACTTTTATCAATTCGAGTGATTTTCCACTGTTCATTGCCCCATGTTTAAAATATAATTTTGCCACGTACTTCCCCCTATCTGCATGCTCTTCAATCTTAATCAATTCTATCGGACTCGTCAATACTACATTCTATCACATTCCTCTTCGAATTTCTGTCTTTTTGTATTAGAAAATCATGGGAAAAGTATGGCATGGGGGAAACGGTTAGTGACTGCGATATTTGTATGGGTTATATTTTTAAAGTTGTAATAATTCGCATATTTGCGAGACAAGCGCGATTCATTGGTGCCGTGGGAACGTCTTCTGCTTTCTTCGAAAGCTCCAGACTCGCCTAGCTATTGAAACTGTACCTCACTTCGTTCGAACAGTTTCTAATACGCTAGTTCGTCCTATGACACGGCGCATGAATCGCGCTTGTCTCTTCAATATGCTTAGTTTGTATAAATATTATTGTTCGATTTAATAATTCTATTCCAATATAAAAAAGTAGAATTAGAGTGGTAAAATTTAGTATTGGCTTCATTGGGTTGGAGCGGGAAATGGATTTTGTTTGTTGTGTTAATAATTGTTGTGGGTTGGTTGTGGTATTGGGGGAGTTTTGGTTTTGCGGGTGAGTCGCTGGGGCGACTCTTTTTATTCCTGGGGTTGGTTGTGGATTTTTGGGTGGATTGCTATTTAAATTCGTTTTTTTGGGAGGAGGTGGCTTTTAGGCGTTGCCTAAAAGCTTTTGGTATTTAAGGTAGTCAATTTCTGGGGAAATTGACTTTTATTTATGTGGATCGGAGTTGGTTATGATATGTTTGTGCCTTCCTTTCCCCGGGTGGAAAATGCTTTAAGTGTTGCTTGGTTTCTGTTAAAATGAGGTTTATTAAATGTCTGGAGGAATGGAAATGTCTGTACGTAGTGAGATTGCGCGCGTGGCTGCGGCTGGGAGTCGCAAGTTTTTGACAACTTTTACTAATGGTGGGACGAGTTTGCCCGGGAAATTGGCGCTGTCGATTGATCCGAATATTTTAGAGAGTCTCGCGACTGATTACGACGTGATTGTTGTGACGGGGACGAATGGTAAGACGTTGACAACTTCTTTAATTGTTAAGGCCCTTCAGCAAAAGTATGGTGCGGTGATTACAAATGAGAGCGGATCGAATATGAAGCAAGGGGTCGTTGGTGCTTTCTTGGCTGCTGGTAACTCTTCTAAGCGTGGTATTGCGGTTTTAGAGGTGGACGAGGGGTCTTTAAAAAACATTTCTCCTGAACTGAGTCCGAAGACGTTTGTGCATACAAACATTTTCGCTGATCAATTAGACCGTTATGGTTCGGTTGAAAATGTCTATCAATTATTGGTGGATGCTTGTTTGGAGACGCCGACGGCTAAAGTGATTAGTAATGGCGATATTCCGGTGATGAGTGCTTATACTCTGCCGAATGACCGTGTCTTTTTTGGTTTTGATGAGGTTGAACCATTTAAGGGACAGACAGAGCCTGATACGACAGAATCGACGATTTGTCCAATGTGTCAGAAGCCTCTATCTTATCATTTTGTTACTTATGCCAATCAAGGTGATTTTTATTCGACTTGTGGTTTCAAACGCCCTCAATTACAGTCCAAAGTTACCGCAATTCATGATTTAGGTCCAGATAGTTCTACGTTTGATATTGATGGGCATACCTTTGAGTTACCAGTTGCGGGTGTTTATAATATATACAATGCCTTGGCAGCTTACACGGTAGCACGCGATTATGATGTGAGTGTGGATCAAATTAGAGAAGCATTCAAGAGCATCGAGCGTGTCTTTGGGCGTCAAGAAAAGATGATGCTTGAAGATAAAGAAATTATCTTTAATTTATTCAAAAATCCGGTTGGTTTAAATCAAGTCTTGCAGTTAGTGAAGTTGGAAGATAAATCAATGTCACTAGCGATGATTTTAAATAATAATGACGCTGATGGTGTTGATGTTGATTGGATTTACGAGAGTGATTTTAGTTTACTATCTGAAAATGATATACAACAAGTTTATGCTAGTGGGATGGAAACAGAGACGATTGCTGGTTTACTTGATGAAGCCCAGTTGATTGAGTCACCTGCGAAGCGTCATCCGGATATTGATGCGTTGATTGATCAGTTGAAGGATGCGCCTGGGGAGCGGGTTCATGTCGTGGCGAATTATACAGCGATGATGCAGTTCCGCCAAAAAATGAGCGACAAAGGGTATTTATAATAAATATTCTAGTTAGTATTCTGATGGCACAAAATACACAAAAAATTCCGCAGATTTTTCTGTAGTCGAACCGTCTTTCGCTCCTTCGGGAGCTTCAGACTTTCCTGACTATTCATTCTCTAAGCGCTGAAGCGCTAAGAGTCTGATATGTGTCAGTGAATTCTTTAGACTACTGAAAATCTGCGGATTTTTTGTGATTTTGTTAGAAGTATATTCATTATAAAAACTTTTGTCTTGGTGGTCTAGAGAGGTTGGGGTTTATTTTGGGTTTGGGAACTATTCGGATCGGGGTTACATTGTTTTAGCAGGTGGTCAATTTCTGGGGAAATTGACTCCTTCTTTTTATTCCTTAGTTTGTAGTTCCTTTTAGTTTGTTGTGGGGGAAAGATGCAAAAAAGTGCATCCTCGTATGTTAGAAATTATTTAGATGCGCAGTCTATGCACCCTTCTAAAATTATTCTGACGAGGATACATTATTTTGCATCCTTTTTTAATTTTTAAATTATCATAGTCTAGTTTTTATTCTAAAATCAAACTCTATTCTCTAAAATTTAAAATATTTATCTATCAGATTATCTTTTGAATTTAATTTCAGCTTATCGTAATGATATAAGACATACAAACAAAGTAATTTACTTCATACCGCTCACATTTTTCCCGTGGGATAAAGGATTTTTGGCGCAGCTTAGAATATCTTGGCGCGATGCGCTTAGATATTCTCTAGCCAAAAAAGGACCGAAATAACCGAAGGTTATGTAGGCCGTCCCCCACGGAGAAAGAATGTGAGCGGTATGAAGTAAATTTCTAACAAAAAAACAGCCCCAACATCTCTGCTAGGGCTGTGCTGCCATACTTTTAAAAGAAAAGCATGAGTATCGGTGGTAAGATGATGGCCGGGGCGAAGTTCATAATTTTGAACTGTGACAGTCCTGCCATATTAAGTCCTAAACCAATAAGTAGTACTGACCCGACACTAATAATTTCTGTTACAACCGCGTCGGCTAGGAATGGTGCTAGGAAAGTAGCAAGCAGCGTTAGGCCACCTTCGATAACGAGAACAGGGAGAGCTGATAAGGCTACGCCTACTCCAAGTGAGGATGCTAGAAGGAATCCGGTGATTCCGTCAAGCAAACTCTTAATATAAAGTGTTGAATTGTCACCGGTTAAACCAGATTCCAGTGAACCGATAATGATCATCGAGCCAACACAGAAAATCATTGTGGCACTGATGAATCCTTGGGCTAAGTTTCCTTTTTCACCTGGTGTTGTTTTGATGAATCTTGCTTCGATTTGATTGACGGCAGAAATGATGCGTCCGTCTAGGTCAAGTCCTTCTCCGATGAGTGTTCCAATTACCATCGAGAGGATCATTAATAATGTATTTTGTCCTTCGATTGCACCAGCAATTCCCATTACGACGATACAAAGTCCGATGGCTTCCATCAGGCGTTTGTTCATTCGTTCAGGGATGGCTGATTTAATTTTTGCGCCTATAACGCCAACAATTAAGATGACGACCGCATTTACTATTGCTCCCAAACCTCTACCCCGATTCTATTCTTTTATTCTGAAAATTCTTCAGTAATTGATGATTCTTCATATGTTTCATCTTCTGAAAAATCTGTTTCAATATCTTCTTCATCCGCATCATCAACTTCACCATCTTCTTCTGATGATGTTTCGTTTTCTTCCATACCTTCTTCAACAATGTCCATGTCTTCGTTAACATAGCGTACCAAGTTTGGCGTGTATAGCCATTGGAATAAGAAGGCGTCGTCTTCAATGACTAAATCTTCTTCCTCTTGGGAAGTTGATTCTTCAGTCATCTCTTCCGACTCTTCGCCCGATTCATCTTCCTCTGCTTCATCGTCCTCATTGAGGTCTGTTAGAGTTGGTAAACTTAAATAAATTGCCATATCTTCGCCTTGCCAAATATCGTAGTAGCGCATTTTATCGAGTGCGAATGAGCGAATCATTTCAACAGATTCACCTGGTTCTAAGCGCTCGCCGTATAATTGGTCAATTAATACATAGTCATCGAGGATCTCATCTTCACCAATCATTAAAGAAATTTGCCCATCGATTGGCATAATTACTTCGTCTGAATTATTGGTAACTGTGAATTTGGTAGTTACAATGACTTGCCCGTATGGGAAGTTTTCGAAGACTGATTCATATTCCTCAAATGGTTCAAAATCAGTTACTTGAATATGGTCCAAGCTAACTGTCACATCGTCGTCTTCTTCGCTGTCGTTTAGTTGATCATCCGCTAGAATTGTTTTCTCGCCCCACAATTCTGTCGTTAAACGATCAGGTAACATTTGTTCGTTGTTGTTCAGTACTTCTCGCGCTTCTTCATTAAGCGGTAGGTAAATACTTGTCTCTACCATATCCGTGAAGGTACTTCCGCTCGCTAAGCCGTATTCAGTATTTAAAGTGTAATACCCAATTTCGTCCATCGCTTCATACATCTCTTCACCAATACCAAAGGCTAGATATCCTTCAACGCGTGAATCTGCTGGTAAAATATTACCAGCATTGGCCATAATTGAACTTAAATTACCGTTTGGTAAGAAATATAAGTCGCTACTTGGATAAGATTGTTGACTCGCGTTTAAGTAACTGAGTCGGAAATTTTGAATGGGTACTGAAATGTCTTCCGAACGCTGATTCGCCATAGTGACATACATGTAAACGATGGCACCCGGCTCATCCTCAAAATTAAAATCTTTCATTAATTCTTCGTCCGCTTCGTCGACTTCATAGACATTAATATTTTCGATGGTCGTTACAACACCTTCGATGTCGCGAACATATGGCGGTTCAGCACGATAAACTGGTTCAGTAATTGTGACTTGTTCTGAATTTAAGATGGCACTTTCCAATTGATTAAATTCTGGAATTATACGTTCATCTACAGTTGCTTCGTCATTGGATTCTGAACTCGTTTCAGTTGGTGCTTGTGAACTAGCAAGTTCTTGCGCTTGTTCATCAATAAAAGATTCATACGCTTCTCCACAACCGGCTAAAACAACAAGTAAACCGGATAATAATAATATTTTCTTTTTGATCATAATAACTCCTTACTCTTCATCCTCATCCTCTGTGTCCTCTATAGGAAGAGGTCCAGGGAGATTTGGTTCCGCTTCATCATCATATAAATCAGAATATTGACGGAATGATTGATATAGTTCACCTACAATTACTTTAATTACAGCATAACCTGGGACCCCAAGAATTACACCTGAAATGCCAAATAATTTACCAGCTGCAAGTAAAATTACTAAAATAGTCACTGGGTGGATCTGTAAATTATTTCCTAAAATTTGTGGCGAAACAAAACGCCCTTCGATAAATTGCTCAATCGCCATAACAATCAATACTTTTAAAAGCATGAAAGGAGATGACACTGCCGCAATAAATATCGCAGGAATAACGGCGACAAATGATCCAATATAAGGAATCACATTACAAAATGCCGCAATAATTGCAAGGGAAATGGCATAATCCAGTCCGATAATCGAATAGCCAATTGCAAACATAATTCCCACAATAATCGCGACGATTATTTGACCACGGATATACTGAGAAACTTGGAAATTCGACCGAAACATCATTCGACTAACATGTGGACGGTATTTATTTGGGACCACATATAGAATACTTTGTGGAATTTTCTCAGATTCTAGTAATAAATAGTACAGTAAAACAGGCATCGTCAGTAGCCCTGTTACAAATTGAGTAATTGAACCAATGACTGTTCCGATACCACCAAACGTTGTTTGAACCAACGAATTAATCCGTTCAGTTAAATTTGTAAAATCAAAACTTGAAAAGAATTGATCGATGTCTTGGATGAAACTCGCATTTCCTAATTCAAAAGGTAAATTATCAACAAAATGCTCTACTTGTTGACTATAGTATGGCACATTGTTCATAAATGATTGGAATTGATCGCGTAAAATTGGAACCAGAGTTGAGATTCCCCACACAATTAATAAAATTAAAACAATGAAAATGCCCCAAATACTAATTCTTCGGTCAATTCCCTCTCTTGATAAACGGACAACCAATGGGTTAAGTAGATAAAAGAATACACCTGCAAAAATGACTGGGAAAGCAAATAAACTAATGAAACTAGCAATCGGTGTGAATAGATACGACATCTGATTCAGCAAAGCGATCACAATTAAAACGATGATTAAAATCATTAATGATATCACTGTTTTATTGTTTAATATCCATCGGTGAAAAAAAGTTGATTGCCTTTTTTGTCTTTGCATATAATGTCCTCCATTCTAAATATTTATATGATAGCGATTAAATAGTCATAAGTACTATGTATTATATATTATTTTTCCTTTGTAAGATAGTCTAAGCGGAATCCTTCACAAATTATGTTATAATAACTATAACTCAATTGAAGAAAGGATTTTATTATGACACAAACATTTATTTTAGGTGGATACACTAAACGTGCCAATAAAGGAATTAGCCAAATTTCTTTTGACCCTTCTTCTGTTTCATTTACAGAAGCTGATTTCATTGCAGAGTTAGATAACCCAACATTTGTCACAACGAATAAAGCAAATAATTTACTCTTCGCGATCCATAAAGAAGATGGTCGTGGCGGGATTGCTGGATTCAAAAAAGACGGCGACAATTGGAAATTAATCGACACTAATATGGGTAGCGATATTCCTGGTTGCCATTTAACATTCCGCGAAGAGACACAAACTATTTATGTTGCAAACTATCACTTAGGTCAAGTTGATGTATTCAAACTTGACGGCGAAGATTTATCTCACATTCAAGTAGTGAAACATGAAGGTAGCGGTCCACACGAGAACCAACCTTCTCCACGCGTTCACTTCACTGGTCTAAATAAAGCACAAGATTTATTATTCACGTGTGATTTAGGAAATGACACTGTGTCATCATATAGCTTTGAAAAGGATGGTAAGTTAGTTTTAGCTCATGAAATTAAATTACCAGGCGGTACTGGTCCTCGTCATTTAGTTTTAGATGATAATGAAGAATATGCTTATGTTGTTGGAGAATTAGATAGTACAACAACAAGCATGAAGGTAAGCCCTTCTGGTGAATTCGAAATCATCGAAAGTCACTTAAATATTCCCGAAGAGGAAGTAGCGACTTCAAATGGTGCTGCGATCCGTTTAACGAAAGACGGTAAATTCTTATATGTATCAAGCCGTTTTTATGATGCGATTATCGCTTTTAAAGTCTTAGGCGAAGGTAAATTAGAAAAAGTACAGGAAATTTCTTCGCAAGGTGAATTTCCACGTGACTTTATTATTGATGAAACAGATTCATATGTTTTAGTTCCACATCAAGATACAGATAAGATCGCTATCTTTGAAATCAACAAAGAAACTGGCGAGTTAACTTTCTTAAACGATAATACTAAAGCAGCAGAATGTGTATGTATTTACCCAATTTAATTTTACGCTAGTATTCCATTACAATGTTTACTTAACCACTTGGTGTTATAATGCCGAGTGGTTCTTTAATATTTAACTTGAAACCTAAAGTTTCCTTTATGAAAACGCAATATTTTGAGAAAGATTGTTTAATGGAATACTTTTAGAGTATAATAGGAACAGATTTTAAAAGAATGTGAGGTGTCGAATACTTGACACAAGTATTAGATTTTATTGAAGTTATTAAAATTATTATTTTAAGTATCGTCCAGGGGATTACTGAATGGCTTCCTATCAGTAGTACGGGGCATTTAATTATCGTTGAAGACCTGATGCCACTTAATTTATCACCGGAATTCCGTGAGATTTTTATGGTATTAGTCCAACTCGGTTCGATTATGGCCGTAATTGTTCTATATTTCAACAAATTAAACCCTTTTGCGCCAAAGAAAACACCAACTGAACGTAAGAACACTTGGGTATTATGGTTTAAAGTTGCTTTCGCGTCAATTCCAGCTGCGATTTTAGGTTTTATCCTGAATGATTATATGGAGGAGTATTTTAATACACCAATCGTTGTTGCGATTGCATTAATCGTTTACGGATTTGGATTTATCTGGATTGAGAAGAAAGATCCAGGTCGTCATGCGAAGAAAATTGATTCATTAGAGGAGATGCGTTTTTCAGATGCATTCAAAATTGGTTTATTCCAAGCCTTATCGCTGATTCCCGGAACATCACGTTCAGGTTCAACGATTATGGGTGGGCTCTTAATGGGTACGTCACGTCATGTGGCGACTGAATTCTCGTTCTTTATGGGAATTCCGGTAATGTTTGGGGCTTCATTCCTGAAATTATTTACCTTAGGTTTCCCAACTCAAGGCGCTGAGATGATTTACTTAGCGATCGGGATGATTGTTTCATTCTTAGTATCTATCTTTGCGATCCGCTTCTTAATTAGCTACTTACAACGAAACGACTTCACTGTCTTCGGTTACTACCGTATCGTTCTTGGTGCGATCGTAATTCTTTATACGCTATTCTTCTAAAGATAGTTTAAGCCAGTCACGAAAGTGGCTGGTTTTTTGTTTTGGGAAGGATTGTTGCGGGATAGATACAAATCGGCAAGGCTCTTTCTTATTACCCCTTTCATATAATTTAACATCAGAAAAGTATCAAATGGTTTTATCACATTAAAAGATCGAAAGCTAGCTAATTTTAAATCAGGAGCTATAAATTATGGTACCGACATCGATGTCGGTACCATCTCCAAAACATCAGTACTAAGCGTTTCTGCATTCAAATCTGTATTAAATTTTTCAATGTAATTAACAAAATAAAGTTATCCGTTACTTTTCACAAAAAGCCCTCATCTCAGCGATATTTACTCGTTGAAATGAGGGTACTTCGAATTATTTTAAATTAATCCCATGTGAGTTTTCTTTTGTAATCTCAGTGACCCCGCCCATATATGGTACAAGTGCTTCTGGGATTTTAACTGATCCATCAGCTTGTTGGTAGTTTTCTAAGATTGCGACTACCATACGGCCAACTGCTAATCCTGAACCGTTTAATGTGTGGACATGCTCTACTTTTCCTGCTTCGTTACGGAAGCGTACCTTTGCACGGCGTGCTTGGAAAGCTTCACAGTTTGAACATGATGAAATTTCGCGGTAAGTATCTTGAGCTGGAACCCATGCTTCAATGTCATACGTTTTGGCAGCTGAGAATCCCATATCCCCTGTTGATAAGACGATTGTACGGAACGGGATGTTTAAGCCTTTCAACACACCTTCTGCGTCAGCGGTCATGCCTTCTAACTCTTCGTATGAGTGGTCTGGATGAGCAAATTTAACTAACTCAACTTTGTTGAATTGGTGCATACGGATTAAACCACGTGTATCGCGTCCTGCTGAACCAGCTTCTGAACGGAATGATGGTGATAATGCCGTAAATTTAGTAGGTAATTGTTCCATTGATAATATTTCGTCTGCGTAGAAGTTTGTTAGCGGTACTTCTGCTGTTGGAATTAATGTGAAGTTGCGGTCGTCTGTTAATTGGAAGACGTCCTCTTTAAATTTAGGGAATTGACCTGTACCAAACATTGATTTTTCATTAACGATTACTGGTGTAATCATTTCTTGGTAACCATTATTTACATGCGTATCTAACATATAGTTGTAAACCGCACGTTCTAAACGCGCACCTAAACCTTTATAGTAAACAAAGCGTGCACCAGATACCTTTGCAGCACGTTCGAAGTCCAAGATATTTAAATCTTCCCCAATGTCCCAGTGATTCTTAGGCTCGAAATCAAATTCTGGTAACTCTCCCCAAGTACGCACTTCCACATTGTCCTCTTCATCCTCACCAACTGGCACGTCCGCATGTGGTAAGTTTGGTAAACCAGACTCGATATCGAATAATTTTTCTTCAATGGCTTCTAATTCTTCATCCAATGATTTAATTGCGTCCCCAATTTTTTGCATTTCTGCAATTTGCGCGTCAGCATCTTCTTTATTGCGTTTTAATTGCGCAATTTCTTGCGTTACTGTGTTACGCGTTTGTTTTAAATCTTCCGTTTTAACGATTAAATCACGGCGCTTTTCATCCAACTCTTGATAATCATTTAATATGTCTGGGTTTACACCGCGTGTTTTCAACACGTCGCGCACCGCTTCAAAGTCTGTTCTTAATAATTTACGATCTAACATAATGATTCCTCCAATATCTCTTTTAAAAGTATGGCATTCACCTTTGTCTAGCAATACTCTTTTTAATTTTGTGTATAATAAAAAGCCTCCTTCCCTATCTGGGACGAAAGGCTTTAGTTTCGCGGTACCACCCGATTTCAAATAAACCTGACTGTATGCAGGTATTTGCTCTTAACTCGGTAACGGATGAGGCCGGCTCTACTTAACGGTTGCTCCATAGGCTGAATAAAATGTGGATTCACTATTTAAATGCATTGGCTTGCACTACCCGCCAACTCCCTGAAGCATTTGCCTAGTTACTAGTCATTTCTCATTTAGATTAATTATAGCTTTTTTAAGGGTTTTGTCAACTTTAGTATATCTGTATCTGTGTAAGGTTTTACAATGCTTAACAAAAAATAGACTTGGATAATTTTCTAGATTATCCAAGCCATACTTTTAAATTAAGCTTCGCCCCATACTTCTTCGGCGACTTCTTTAATTAATGCGATTTTGTTCCATTGGTCCTCGTCGGTGATTTCGTTTCCGACTGCGTTTGATGAGAAACCACATTGTGGGCTGATATATAAATCTTCTAATGGGACATATTTGCTGGCTTCTTTGATGCGTGCAACTAATTCGTCTTTCGATTCTAATTCGCCGTCTTTAGATGTGACTAATCCGAGTACCACTTTTTTACCTTCGGATACTTTTTCAAGGGGTTCAAAACCTCCTGCGCGGTCTGAGTCATATTCTAAATAGTAGGCATTGACGTTTTCTTGGTCAAAAAGTGGTGATGCGACTGACGTATAAGCCCCAGATGCAAACCAAGATGAACGGAAGTTTCCACGGCAGACATGCGTGTTGATGCGTAATCCTTCAGGTTTAGCGGCGATCGCGCGGTTGTTGATTGTTACATATAAATCTTTCAATTCATCTAGTTCAGACTGCTCATATTCACGTCCTGTATGATCGGAACCACTTATAATACGAGACCAAGTACAGTCGTCAAATTGAACAGTGCGAGCCCCTACCTCGTATAATGCGTTTAGGAAGTCGCCATATGCTTGAACGATGTCGTCCGCTAATTCTTCAATTGTGTCATAATGCTCATTCGTCGCATCAATATTAATTTCGCGGCGTAATTCTTGAATGAATTGTGCTGGTGCTGGAATGGTTAATTTCACTTCCACATTATCGCTTGCATGTTCACGGGCGAATAAATAATGGTCAATAAAAGGATGGTTCGTAAACTTAATTTTTCCTTCTAAACGGGCTGTAATCCCATATGTAGTCCCTTCAAATTTAGTTCCACGTGATTCATTTTGGATTTCTTGAACGCCATCGAATCCCCAGAAGAAGTCACAATGCCATGAAGCACGGCGGAACTCCCCGTCAGTTACAGCTTTCAATCCAGCTTCTTCTTGCTTTTTGATTAGTTCAATAATTGCTTGGTCTTCGATTGCTGTTAATTCTTCCTTTGAAATGTTGCCTTCTGCAAATTCATCACGAGCTTGTAATAAGTTTTCAGGTCTTAAAAATGATCCTACGTGGTCAAATCTGTGCGGTGATTGTGTATGTGTGTGTGTCATGAAAATTCTCCTTTTAATTTAAATTAGTTAAAAATGTGTAAATAAATAGCCCTCATCCAAAAAGGACGAAAGCTTAACTCCGTGTTACCACCTTTATTCGTCATTTCATCACTGAAATGACCTCTAATAGTACATGATAAAAACTATACTATGGCGTTTCTAACGGGCGCATCCGTTCATTCTTCGCAAATTTGCTCACAATGACTGCTCAGTGTCCATTTTCGTAATCATTTTCCTTACTCATTTTCACCAACCATGAGCTCTCTATAAAGGCGTCTGAAAACTACTCTACACTTCGTTGCATTTATTTATTAATCCTATATTATCTCATTATTAAATTTTGTCAAGGGTTTATGAGGTTAAAATGAATTAGAAGTGATAATAAGATTAAAAATGCAGATGTTGAATAATCATTTCTTTAGGTAGTTCATTTCTTGTTCTAGCACAACATCTCAAGATTTTTGTAAGAGGCTACGATTTTTGCGTAAAAAATTCAGTCCATTTTCCTCTTAAGTTTGTACGCTACGTCCTTTGCGTAAAAACGATAGAGTTGTGTTTTTATTTGCCTGCCATAATCTTCATTATTTCAACAGAAATTCCCCGCTGTCACTGATCATTAACTAAATTTCCTTTTCAAAATAACAAAACCGCATAAAATCAATGCCTCTAAGACACTGATTTCATGCGATTCTTACTTTAGATATTTAAAATAATTCTGTGGAATCCTTTTCCAAAAATATTGTTAAATCCCTTTAATTACCACTCCAACTCACGTGCTTTATCTGTGTCACGGTAGTGATGTTCAACTTCTAAGCCGCTGAATTGTTGTTGGCGCAGGGCTTCAAATAACACAATACAAACAGTGTTTGATAAATTTAGTGAACGCACATGCTCGTCGTTCATTGGAACACGGAGTGATTGTTCTTTATACTCTTCCATCAGTTCAATTGGTAATCCTGTGGTCTCTTTTCCAAACATAAAGAATTGCTCGCCTTCTGAATTTTCAGAAAAATTCACATCAGAATAATTGTGTGGCGCAAATTTTGTGATTAAATACAGTGGACGGCCATTTAAATAAGCCATAAAATCTTCTAAGCTGGCATGTTCAATAATATCCACATTATGCCAATAATCTAAGCCAGCTCGCTTTAACATTTTATCATCGGTGGAAAATCCTAATGGATGAATTAAATGAAGTGTTGCATTTGTTGCCGCACACGTTCTAGAAATATTTCCTGTGTTGGCTGGCATAACTGGTTGGTATAAAACTATATGATTTTTCATTTACTAACTCTTTCTACGTGACTCTCTTGGTGGACGCTTCGCTCTTAATGTTTCAAGCGCCTTTGTCATTTCTTCAACTGTTTCTTCGTCTGTTTCCTTAGCTAATTGTTCTTCCATAAATTCAACTAAGGCGTCATTTTGATAACGTTCGATTTTTGCGATCGCCCAAGCCGCTGTTCCACGGATCATTGGGCGTGGATCTGTTTCCATTACCTCAATTAATTGTGGCAATGCTGTTTGATCGCGGTAATTTCCTAAGGCAATGATTGCATTTCGCTGTAACGGTTTTTTACCGCGCCAAGACCCTGCCAACTCGCCAAAAGTATTCTTAAACTCTTTGTTAGAAATGGTTAACATTGGCTTCAATTTTGGTTGAACTACTTCGGGTTCTGGTTCCATTTCAGGATGTAAATGGAACGATTTTCCTCGGTTATATGGACAGACTAATTGACAAATATCGCAACCATAAATAACATGACCCATTTTACGACGAAATTCCTCTGGCATATAGCCTTTGGTTTGTGTTTGATAAGATAAGCAAAGATTCGCGTCCATGCGCCCATCTCCGATTAAAGCATCTGTTGGACAAGCATCAATACAACGCATGCAATCCCCACAACCAAAGTCTACACGTTCATCTGGATCAAATTCTAAGTCGGTAATAATTTCACCTAAATAAACCCATGATCCAAACTCTTCTGTGATTAATAAACCATTTCGGCCGATAAAACCTAGCCCTGCTCTTTCCGCTGTTGCGACATCAGGTAATTCTCCCGTATCAACCATCGGTTTAAACGTTGCGGTTGTCGTTTCTTCTTTGATATAGGCAATCAACTGACTCATTTTATCTTCTAGAATATGATGATAATCAACACCCCAAGATGCACGCGCAAAAACACCACGTCGGTCATCGCGCTCATTCGGTAATGGTTTTTCAATTTCTGAAGGATAGGCTAAAGCAATTGAGATAATTGTTTTCGGTTTATTGAAAATTTTATCCGGATAAATTCGTTCTTCGATTACTTTATGTTCAAATCCCGTTGTATGTCCTTGCGCCTTTTGTTCGTGAAGTGAATCTTCAAGATGCGCAAAATCATCTGCAGTAGCAAAACCGATTTTATCAATGCCAATCTCTGTTGCTGCTTGTTTTATCTTTTCTTTTAAAACTGCATTTGCCACGTTGATCCCCTCTTTCAAAGATTATTTTAAATAATTATGCGTGAACGCAACCATTGTCATAATACTGTATTTCAGCGATTCGTCATCAATATCAAAAAATTCATTATGATGTTCTGCTCCTGATCCTAGTATATCATTTTTTGTCCCAATAAAAGTAAACAAACTTGGAGCTACTTGACGGTAATAAGCAAATCCTTCTGATGCATACCAAGGTTCACCCGGAACGCGGGCACCGGGTAATATTTCATCAACCGTTGTCATCCCTAATCCAGCTAACTCCGGGTCATTGATGACTGCTCTAGTTGTCGCATCGTTCATTGAAAAGTCTTCAATAGTACATCCATGGGCTGCCCCTACTTGTTCGGCAATTGTCATTAATAATTGCTTCGCTTTTTGACCTTCTTCTTCATCAAAGTAACGTAAAGTTCCCCCAATGTGCGCCCGGTCATCAAACACATTATTCGCTTGTCCAGAATTAAATTGCGTTATTCCTAAAGTTACAGTTTTAGACACATTAATTTGATTGTTCCAAGCAATCGATACACTATTTAAAATTGCTGCTCCTGCAAAAATTGGATTGATGGATAAATCAGGACGTGAGCCATGCCCGCCCTGACCAACAACATCAAAATTGATTGTTGATAAAGCGGCCATTGTTGGCCCACTATTCACCGCAATTTTCCCAGTTTCTAAATGCGAAATTAGATGATTACCGTAAACTGCATCCAGATTTTTAGTCTTAAGTAATTCGATCATACCATGAATACCTAGACTATATTCTTCACCTTCTTCAAAAATAAAGATGATTTTACCACTTAGTTGGTGTTTTTGATCGATTAAAATGCGCATTGCACCAATTAAAGTCGCCATATGCCCATCATGACCACAAGCATGCATCACACCAGGTGTATTTGATTTTACAATACGTGTGTTTTTTAAATTTTTATCTGGTTCTTGAACCGGCAAAGCGTCGATGTCTGTTCTTAAACCGATTGTTTTCCCAGGCCTACCTGTATCTAATGTAGCAATAAAACCAGTCCCACTACCAAAATGGTCGGCAGGCACCTTCTCAATTGGCAACCCCCATTTTGATACGATTTCTTTTAAATAAGCTGATGTATTAAATTCTTCTCCTGATAATTCAGGATATGTATGTAAATAATGCCTTAATTGAACAGTTTCTGTCCAATATTGTTCAATTTTTTCTAATAGTTGTTCTTTCAACATATTCACCTCGCCATACTATTATAAGCATTTTGATTTAAATATGAAACACCCAACTTTCCATTATATTATATGAGTTCTCAATTTAAAAAAACAAACAAAAAAATCACTAGCTAGATTAGTATCTAACTAGTGATTTATTAATAAAAGAATTACTCTTCTTCTGATTCTTCTTCTGTTGTTTCGCCGATTACTTCTGGTTCAGCTACTTCAGCATCTGGATCAACTTCTTCTTCTTCTACTGGCGCAGAAACTGTTACGATAGTTTGATCAGATTCTAATAATACTTCAACTTCTGCTGGAACTGTTAAGTCAGCAACAGTTAAAACATCACCGATTTCTAATTCTTTAACATCAATCTCGAATGAAGATGGGATATTCGCTGGTGTAGTTTCAACAAGGATTACTTGTTCAATTTGTTCAACGATACCTTCTTTAACTTCTTCATCATTAACGATGTGTAATGGAACTTCAACTTGAAGTTTTTGGTTAGCAGAGATAGCCTCTAAATCAACATCATAGATAACATCTTCTAATGCTGCAGGCGTAAAGTCTTTAATCCAAACTTGTTGAGTTTTTCCATCAAATTCTACGTTGAATACTGCGTTAGCACCTTCTTGACGTAAAATTGTTTCGAATTCACGACGGTCGATTAATAAAGAAATAGTTTCAAATTCTTTACCATACATAGATACTGGAATTAATCCTTCACGACGAGCTTTACGTGAAGCAGAAGAACCAGTTTCAGTTCTTAATTGAGCTTTTAAGTTCATTATGCATTTACTCCTTCATTTAAAATAGAACGATTAAATCTCGTTTTCACACATAGACTATAGTATCAAATTTCTGCATAAAAAGCTAGATTAAAACCATACTTTTTTAAATTAAGCAAAGGAATAACTAAAAGCGCTCTATTATTCTTCAGATTCTGAAGATGCTTCTTCTTCTGATGCTGATTCTTCAGTAGTTTCTTCTTCGCTTTCTTCAGTACTTTCGTCTGAAGTAGCTTCTTCTTCTTCTTCTGATGAAGCAGATTCGTCTGCATCTAATTCATCCACATTAATTTCGTCTGTGTGCCCTTGTTGAGCTGCAGATAAGATAACTGCAGTATGTTCTTCAAAGACTGTTGAATCGATCTCTGATGATTCATCGAATTCCATTTCTAATCCTTGAGCATCTAATAATGCTTGTTCAAAGACTGGTTTAGCTTCAGCAAAGAATTCATCTTCTTCAGATGCTAAGTTACCTTCAGCGTCTACGAAGTCATAATTAACTTCTGTAATTTCGCCTTCTTCGACTGTTATTTCATAATCTAGTGTGAAGCCATCTTCTTCGTTAGAAGTTAATTGGTAAGTACCATCTTCTAATCCAGCTTCCGGATCAAAGTCACCAACTACAAATGGAATTGCACCAGCATCAGTAGCTGATTCGTCAGTTGACTCTTCTGATGTCGCTGACTCTTCGTCTGATTCGTCAGTTGACTCTTCAGTTGACTCTTCTTTTGTTGTTGCTGATTCTTCGTCTGATTCGTCAGTTGACTCTTCAGTTGACTCTTCTTCTGTTGTTGCTGATTCTTCGTCTGATTCGTCAGTTGACTCTTCTGATGTCGCTGAGTCTTCGTCTGATTCGTCAGTTGATTCTTCGTCTGATGTTGCTGATTCTTCATCAGACTCGTCAGTCGACTCTTCTTCTGATGTTGCTGTATCTTCGTCAGACTCTTCAGTTGACTCATCTTCTGATGTTGCTGATTCTTCGTCAGACTCGTCAGCTGATTCTTCGTCTGATGTTGCTGATTCTTCGTCAGACTCGTCAGCTGATTCTTCGTCAGACTCGTCAGCTGATTCTTCGTTTGATGTTGCTGATTCTTCGTCAGACTCTTCAGTTGATTCTTCGTCTGATGTTGCTGACTCTTCGTCAGACTCTTCAGCAGAATCTTCTTCTGATGTTGCTGACTCTTCCTCAGACTCTTCAGCAGAATCTTCTTCTGATGTCGCTGACTCTTCCTCAGACTCTTCAGTTGACTCTTCTTCTGATGTCGCTGAGTCTTCCTCAGATTCTTCAGCAGAATCTTCTTCTGATGTCGCTGAGTCTTCCTCAGATTCTTCAGCAGAATCTTCTTCTGTTGTTTCTGATTCTTCTTCAGATTCCTCTGCAGAATCTTCTGTCGTTTCTTCGCTTTCTACAGGTTCAGTTTCAGGAGCAGCTTCAGAACTTACTTCTGTTGTTTCAACGTCAGATGACTCAGTTGAAGTCTCGTCAGATGCACATGCCGCTAGAATAAACATGGAACTTAATAACAACGAACTTTTAATTAATTTTTTCTTCATGACCATTCTCCTCAAATTCTAAATTATTAAATAACTACTGTTCCCATTCTACAACAAGACTAATTATTTTTGAATTGAAACGCATTCATTTACATAATCTTTACATTCATTATCGAATTATCACTCACATAAATTGTAATAATATTGTCACATTTTGTTATTAGTTTAGGGTTCCCATTGCTTCTCTGATGCTAAAATTTGTCAGCAGAATAACTCATTCTAAATTTAAGCTTTTATGTGTAATCACAGAATACCACAGCTCATTAATCCGCGTTTTTCTGCTTCCATTAATTACGATCAACCTATAAATATAAAGAGACCACTTTCCAGCAAATAAAAAACCGCTATAAATCAAGATGTTAATCATGATTTATAACGGTTTATAGATTCTTGGAATTTTATCCAAGGTTTAAATTATAAATAAATTATTCTGCAGATTCAGCTTCTTCTTCTGTTGCTGATTCTTCGGCTGGAGCTGATTCTTCAGTTGCTGACTCTTCTGCAGGTGCTTCTTCTTCAGTCGCTGATTCTTCAGCTGGTGCTTCTTCTTCAGATGCCGCAGATTCGTCTGTTGCAGCTGATTCACCTTCTGATGCTGATTCTTCCTCAGCTGGTGCTTGACCTAACTCGATTAAGTCATCTACTACACCTTGTAAATCTTCGTCATTGATTGTTAATCCAGCTTCTTCGATTAAGCGACCAATAACGCCATATGCGAATTGTGAGTCTGCAAATTTAGATAATTTGTATTGCTCAACTACTTCGTCTCTAATTTCGTCTAATGGTTGTTTTTCGCCATTATTTAAAACTTTAATTACATGGAATCCATATTCTGATTGAACAGGTTCAGCTACTACTTCACCATTTGTTCCAGCTTTCACAGCTTCTTCAAATTCTGGAACCATTTGACCTTCAGTAAATTCACCAAGTAAGCCACCATTTGCTGCTGTTGAGTCTAATGATACTTCTTGAGCTACCGCGTCAAATTCTTCGCCTTCTTCTAAGCGTGTTAGGACATCTTGTGCTTCTTCTTCAGTTTCTACTAAGATATGTTGAGCTTCCATTGGTGTTTGGTAAACATCATCATAGTAAGTCTGGATCGCTTCATCTGACGTATCGATATGTTGTTCAACCACATTTTGGAACATGTTACGCACGAATACTTGGTATGTGTATTCCTCGATTGTTCCTAATTGTTGGTAAGCTAATAATTGGTCAAAAGCTTCTTCTCCGCCAGCTTCTTCGATTTGAGCTTGAACTTCTTCATCTGCTGCTGTTTGTAAAGCGTCTGGATCTTCAACATTTTGTTTTAATACTTCTTCCAGAATTAACGTTCTTAACGTTACCTCACCAGATAAGTTTTTCATTGCTTCATAAAATTGCTCTTGCGTAATTGTTGTTTCGCCAATTGTTGCGATTGCATCATCTTGTGCAAATGCCACAGATGCACCTGAAGTTAATAAAGTCGCTGCTGTTAATGCGATTGTTGATAATTTTAATAATGATTTTTTCATTTAGAAAATGCTCCTAACTATTATTGTATAGACTACATGATATCACAATTATTCAAAGAATCTTTGGAATTTACAAATTTTACACAATTTTTACATCATTCTTCACATATTAAAAGTGTTGCAAAAAAGTTACACTTCTTCTTTCGAAAATGCATCACTTGCTTGTTGCAAGTCTTTTTGTAAAACATCCACATGTTCTCCTACTCGCTTGACGCGAGGACTTGATTCTTCTTCAAATTGACGAAGGGCCGTCTGAATATCTTTGCTTGCTTCATTGACAGCACCTAAACCTTCATTGGTTAAGCGACTAACTGCTGTCGATAGATTATCAATTTTAAAACGTAAGTCATTGACATCTTCAGTTGTTTGATCAATTTTTAATTTAACAAGCTCTCTTGTTTCTTTTCCTTTACGTGGGGCATTCATTAGGCCGGCTAAACCGCCAAACACTGCACCCCAAAATAAACCTGATCCAAAACCTGCCATCCTAATCCTCCTTTATCAGACTTATTTGATTGCCTGATTAATTTTTGATGCAATCTCCTGCATCTCTTCTTGAGAATAGTTATCTCCGTTATTTACCATTGTCATTTTAAAATCATCATCCGTCGAATATCGCGGAATTAGATGTAAATGCGAATGAAACACAGATTGATATGCTACCTCGCGGTTATTATTAATTATATTTAATCCTTTAGACTCTGGAAAAGCTGCTTCGATCGCAGTTGCAATTTTTGGAATTCTAGAGAATACTTTTCCTGCTAATTCACTGTCATATTCATAAATATCTTTCACATGCGCTTTAGGGACAACTAGCGTATGACCTTTTGTTACTTGTGTCATATCAAGAAAAGCAAAAACGTCATCATCTTCATATACTTTATTTGTTGGGATTTCACCACTAATTAATTTACAAAAAATACAATCTGTCATGTCCATGCTCCTTTAATTCTTTCTTTAAGAATAACACATTTTGGCTAAACGGACTAATAATACCTTGTTTGGAGGGGTCTTTTGAGTAACAAAAAAGCCCACAGATTTTTACTGTGAGCTATAATATTAGTTTATCTACCGTAATTTCAACAACTTTGTTCTTCAATGTTGATACATCAACGTTACAGGTCTATTGTATACACCCAGAGGGAATCGAACCCCCATCTCAAGAACCGGAATCTTACGTGATATCCATTACACTATGGGTGCGCAACTACCCTATTATACCGCACTTTTTAAGTGTTTTCAACCGACTAATTTAAATAGCCACCTGTTGAGCTCAGCTGGAATACTGTCGTTCTTGTCCCGTCTTGGTAAATTTGTTCTACTGCTATGAGTCCATAGTCAGGTGCATAGTAATGATCAAATTGCTCTTCGCCGCGTTTTTCATTAATGACAACAACATTCTCATACGTGACGCCATTCATTTCAATTAAATCCAAAATTTCAGAAATGGTAAATTGTGAAGCGTTATTTGTCCCACCTTGATAAGTCATCCCCACGGATACATTGGTTGGGAAAATTAAAGCACCGTTACCCTCGCTTGCTTCAGGTGTATAGCGTAAATCTGCCACTTCCATGTAGTTCTCAAAGCGAGCCAGTTCATATAAACCAAAATCAGTTAATTGATAAATAATCGCTGTTTGTGATTGATCTGAAATAGCGACAATTTGGAACTTGCCATTCGCATCACTATTAAATTCTAATATCATATTATAATTAGGATAATTTACTTGATCCCCTTGATAGTTATATTCAATAAAGTGATAATACGGCAGATACGGCGTTAATGAAATAGACTGTGCCTCTTCTGTTTGAGTTTGTGCATTTACTGAAAGCGACGAAATTTCAAGCATTGACAATACCGCAATGAAAATACAGAATAACAAATACAACCTTGAATTCTGTTTAAGTTTACCCACCATTATCATCAACCTCCAAATTATCGTCCGTCCTTTTTCTACTCTTTCAATTTACCATTCAAATGTGACTTAATTATGAAAATTCCCATTCTTTTCGCATATCGAACAAATTATTTTTAATTCGAATATTCTCTTTAAAAGTATGACACGAATCAGGTTGAAAGTGAAGGGATTTTGGTGATTTCAATTTTTTTGTTAGCTGTCTCTGAATTAATATCGAACAACCAACAGTTCATTGGTTGTTCCTGATTTTCAAATCAATCAGCCAACACTTTTCACTATTTCATTGGCTGTTTCCAAGTTTCGATCCAAACAACCTCCATTTCGTTGGTTATTAGTGACTATTGAGGTAAACAAACAACAAAAACATTAGACCCATAATCGTGTGCAAATTGCATTGTAATGCTAACGAATAACAACTTTCTATTTTCCAAAAGTTATTACCCAAAACAAGCCTTGCGAATAACAACTTTCTGTTTTCCAAAAGTTATTACCCATAACACCCCTTACGAGTAACAACTTTCTATTTTCCAAAAGTTATTACCCAAAACAAGCCTTACGAATAACAACTTTCTGTTTTCCAAAAGTTATTCCCCATAACAAGCCTTACGAATAACAACTTTCTGTTTTCCAAAAGTTATTCCCCATAACAAGCCTTACGAATAACAACTTTCTGTTTTCCAAAAGTTATTACTCAAAACAAGCCTTAAAAAAAGCAGTCGACTAAAACTAGTCAACTGCTCTCCTTATTTTATGCTAAATCATCTGCCAACAGCGCTTCGATTTCTGTGAATGCTTTTGTAAAATGTTGCGGGCGATTAATTGGTTCGCGGCCCTCAACGATTTGTCCAATCACTTCCATGCAGACATACCAGCCTGTTATGTCTTTAACAGTATGTGCCGTTACTTCAGGTACCCATTCTGAAAATTTTAATAATGTTTTACCTGATTCAATTTCCTCTAATTCAAAGTTTACGATGCTATCTCCATCTTCACCCCAAGTGAAACCAAATGTATGCGGTTCTTCTAAATCAGTGATTAAATAGCGAGCGATTTCTTCATCTTGTAGTAAAAATGAAATGCTTCCACCTGGTTTTAAATCATTGATGTGTAATTCATTGAACCATTCTTTGATTTTAACATTGTCAGTTAAAACTGACCAAATTTGGTCAATACCTGCTTCAATTTCCGCTTCTAGTGTCACTTCACGGCCGTGATTATGGTCTAAACCATCAAAGTCTGGTCCGTGATCATGACCGTGGTGACTATGATCGTGGCCTTCGTGATCATGATGGTGGTGATCGTTATGTTCGTTCATATATTGCTCCTCTAATCAAATGTCGGTTTATAAATTTGGCGACGGTCTAATGCGAAGATTTGTGCACTGAAGTCGCCTTTTTCTGTTTGACCTAATGCGCTTGAAATCATATTCATTTTCGCATCCATATCGTCAATATAATGGATAATTTCTGCTTCCATTAATTGCGGTAGCACAGGACTACCATATTCTTGCTTACCATGGTGTGCTAAGACAACATGTTTTAATAGAATAATCGCTTCATTCTCATCAGGATTAATTCCCAATTGAATACTTGCACGGTCAATCAATTCATCCATAATAATAATATGTCCTTGAAGTTTACCACGTAAAGTATATTCCGTCGATAGAACACCTGATAATTCAATGGTTTTACCAATATCATGCAGGATAATCCCACCAAACAATAAACTCTCGTTCAATTCAGGATAAATCTTAACCAATTGGTCCGCGATACGTAACATTGTGACCGTATGTAAACTTAACCCACCGGCTACAGCATGATGCATTCTTTTAGCCGCTGGAAATGCAAAGAAATCGTCATTATGTTCTTGCACAATACGACGGACAACACGCGAAATATTCGGCTCATGAATGCGGTACATGAAGTCATTTAACGCCTCACGTAAATCATCCGTACTCTCCTCAATCGACTCCACATAGAGTTTCGGATCATTTGGTTCGTCTGATTCCGCTAAGCGCAATGCCTCAATTTTCACTTGAGGAGTCCCGTTATATGTATCACGGCGTCCTTTTAAGAAAACAACACGCCCCGCTTGAAATGTTTCAATTTGTTCAGGCGTTGCTGACCAGAACATCCCATCCATCGAGCCCGATTTATCTTGGAATCTAAAGGCAATAAATGGATTTCCATTGCGCGCAGTTCTCAAATCAGCTGCTTTTATTAACACAAAGATCCCAAATTGCGCTCCCTGTTCTACATCAAATAATAAAGTCATAATGCCCTCCTATTTAATCGTCGTCAAGTCAATTACTTGATCTTCGCGGTACATCTCTTGGATCTGTTCATCAAAAGTAAAGAATAAAATCTGAATCTCTTCTGCGATATTATCAAGCACACGGTACATGCTTGCTTTTCGCATATCATCAAAGTTAACGAAAGCATCGTCGATGATAATTGGCATCTTAACCAGCTCTTTAGCACTGATAATAAAGGCTAGACGCAAGGCAATATATAATTGCTCCAATGTTCCTTGTGATAACTCATAAGGTTCAAAAATAACATCGGATTGATGCACCACACGAATATTAGTCTTATTAATTTTCACTTGTTTATAACGTCCATAACTTAATTGACTGAAGATATCAGTTGCTATGTCGGTCATTTCAGGTAATGGATTGTCTAATCCTTTACGCAATGTTTGATACAACATTGCCATACCCATCCGTTTTTTACCCCAAACTAAAATTAAATCACGGACCTCAGCTTCTTTATCTGCAAGTTCTTGGCTTAATAATTGAACTGTGCCATCACGTTCCAATTGTTTAATTTCAGCCGTTAAATCTGCACGACGAGCACGGTGTGGCTCAATTTTACGTTTCAATCCTTCTAATTCAACCATTGATTTTTGATGGTCATCAACCAGTGCTTGTTTACTCTCAATCGCAGTTAAAGCTTCCAAGTGATCTGTAATTTGTTCTTGGTACATTGCTTGTTCTTTTTCAAGTGATTGAATCTGTTCGTTGATTTCAATCTTTTGATTGAATTGTTCTAAATTCTCACTCTGAGTAACCTCAAAGATGCTTGAAATCTTCGATTCATTCTCTTTAATATTCTGATTGCTCTTTTCAATAACTTCATTGGCTTGAGCAATCTTACGATTTAATTCTTGACCTTGTTGAATCGTTAAAGCAAGTTCGGCTTCAATTTCTTCATGGTGTCGAATAACAGCACGCGTATTAATCTCGTCCATTGGGAAACGATCGAGTAATGGACGTAAGTTTTCCTTCCAATCCGTTATTTCAAGTGATAAACGATCTAACTCTTTTTTATACTCTTCCGCTTGTGCTTGGGCAGTATAGTATTCTTCAACCGGATTTGTTTTTAAAATTAAATCCATATCTGCGGTTGGATAGAAGCCTAGATTAACCAGCCATTTCTGAGCTTTTTGATCTAAAGTTTCAATCTCCCCATCTAATTCTCCCAATTGTGCATCTCGCGCAGTTATTTGAGAACCTAGCTCTTTGGAGTGCTTAATATAATGCTGTTCATCACTGTGTAATTGGTCTAATTTATCAATAATCGGACTGGTATTAAAAGCACGATATAACTTACGGTGTTTATTCAGTATTACAAGACTGATAACCACACCGACTAACACCACAACTCCCGCTAAAATCATGAGATTTTGCGATGGGCTATTGGATAAGTATTGTTGAATTAAAAATACAAGTCCTAAGACAATAAAAATAATGCCAAAAATATACTCTTTCAATGATGTTTCTTGAATTAAGCGTTCTTCATCATTTAAGCGTTGGCTCTCTAAATTCACAATTTGTTGACGTACAGTTGTCGAATAACTTTGTTGTTCTTTGCGTTGATCAATGTAGAATCGACGTTCTGCTTGTATATCATCTATTTCCTTCTGTGTTTCAATGCGTTCGAGTTGAATTTCCAAGCCTGCCTCAACTTGCTTATTGTACTCATCTTGTTGTGGCATCTTTTCTGGATAAAATTGACTCTTCGCCGCAATTGATTTTAATTGTGTTTGCTTATCAACTAGAAAACGCGTTGTTTGTTCAAATTCAGATTGCGTATCTTTTATGACATTCGTACTCTTGATCCATTGCTTACGGTCTTCTTCGTGATTTTGAGCCCAATTTAATCGGGTTAAATCATCGAGTTGCTCTTTAAATTGTGCAATGCGTTCTTCATTTTTGATGATCGTCTCTTTATTTTCATCTACCATTTTTTGAGCGTATGAAAGGTCAGTGACCGCATCATCCGGAATTTCAGTAAATGTCAGCTTAGATAATTGTTGTTTCGTGTCGATATTCTTCAAATAAATATCATAACGATGCATCAATTGATCTTGACTGCGACGCTTTTCCTCAACTGCCTCAATGGATTGATTCAGTTGTTCAATTTCTTTGATTTCACTATCACGTTGAGAAATCAAAGAATTATAAGCTTTATTCTTCGTTTGAGCTTTCACTAAACGTTCAGATAAACTTTCATACTCAATTAATGCTTTATTTAATGTAGGATTGCTTCCTTGTGGGCGATATAATGCGTCAGAATCCTTTTCAAATTGCTTGGCAATCGCTAAGAATTTATCTGACCCCATTGTCCCAATACTCAAGAAGTAATCATTCAGTTGATCTGCTCCTACATTCGCCAACTCTTGTAAGTTTTGTAAATTAAAACCATAGAAGCTATCAAATAGAACCTCATCCAAACCACCTAAAATTCGGTCTAGCACATTAGGTTCTAAACGTTCTCCATCAGTGGTTGTCAGTTTAAGTCCATTGGTTGTTCGCTCAACCCAAACATCCCCGAATTCAGTTTCAGTAAGTAACAAGCGCCCACCATAAGTATCGCTATGTTTGGGTTCAAAGCGATTAATTTGATTCTTACGGCGACGTTTACTTGGGAAACCAAAGAGGACACTACGAATAAATGATTGAATCGTTGATTTTCCTGACTCGTTCGGTCCATAAAAAACCTGCCCAACATTATCAATATCAAATGTCTGGTCAACCCATTTCCCATATCCATAAATCTCAATTTGTTTAATCTTCATCGGCGCTCACCTCAAATGCTAAATTAAATTGTTGATTTAATGCCTGCTTAGCCGATTCAATTGTCTCGTCTTTAATCGCTTCATCTTCTCTTAAATCAGGAAGCCACTTACGCACAATCGGATGATTGAAAACCTCACCCATAATCTCGTTATAATGCTCTTCCTCATGCATTTGACCCGTAATCTGCTTAAAGCTTTCATTCAACTTCGGATCATACTCAAATTGAATCCCTTCGATATCTGATTCGAGGATTACTTTTCGAACCGCAATAAACAAACTCTCAGTAAACTGCGTTTCGAGCGCCTGAAGCAACTCATTATTTTCAATTTGCTCCTGAAGCGTTGGGGAAAGTAGGTCAGAATCACGTAGATGGACAGTCAAAATGTAAGACCGCTCTGAGACTTGTTGATCCTGCCTAAAGTTTGCCATTGCGTCTTGAATTGCCTTCACAATATCAGAAGCTTGGAAGTCTGCTTGACAGAACACATCCATTTCATGCCAGACAATTTCAGCCAGCGATACAAACTCATGACTTATCATCCGACCATCTTTGAATTCAGCGATATAACCGCCTTTATCCCCGCGCTCATTATGGTGACGTCCTTGAATCGTTCCACTATAAGCAATCGTTGGATGTTCATGTAAGATTTGATCTTGGTGAATATGCCCTAATGTCCAATAATCATAATTTTTATCCACTAATTCTTGGATCACAAATGGCGCATAATTGTCATCTTGACCACGTTTAATATCACCGTGTAATAACCCAATCGTGTAATCTGTTACTTTCGGGTTAACGGGATATGCATGAATTTTATTTTCCTGGATCCATTGCTGGGTGTAGCTGAATCCATAGAAACGTGCTGTTTGTTGATTTTTTAGCGTTAAATCAACAAACTCTACGTCCTGAGTCGTAAATTCATGGACATTCTCAGGATAGACCACTTGGTATTTATCTTCATTTAAATAATCATGATTACCATGAATCATCACTACCGGAATTTCCGCTTCATTTAAACGCTCAAATTCTCGCACTAGGAAAGTTTGTGCATAAATTGTTTGATGATTCGCATCATAAATATCCCCTGCAATCACCAATGCATCAATCTCTTCTTCAATTGCTTTATCCACTGCTCGCCTGAATGAATTGTAAGGCGCATTCACTAAATTATGATGCAGTGAGCGCAAATGCTTCGAAACACCAATAAATGGACTATCTAAATGTAAATCCGCTAAATGCATTATTTTCATATGGTCACCCCTTTCTCGTAAATAAGACCAACTAAAGAAAACTCTATGAGCTTCTCCAGCTGGTCATAATTGTTCTTATTAATTATAAATTTCGCCTAATGGTTTCGTGATGATTCTATTAATATCATCAAAAATTTGGCTCATTTGTTGTTCCGCAGCCATTAATTTTTGAATATTCTCATCTGCTGCAATTTGTTGAGACATTTCCTGTAAACCTTGCATCTCTTCATCTGAAGGCTGTTGCCCCATTTGAGCTAATTGTTGTAACTCAGCACTCTTCGTGCGGAAATCATCAAATAATTTATTTGACTCTTCATTTTCCTGAATTACTTTATAAGCCTCTAAAATTTCCTGATACGCTGGCAACTCGCGGATATCGCGCTCCAGTTGATTCGCTGTGTCATAAATATTTACTTGTGACATATACTCACCCTTTCCTTACTATAATATCAAATTTCACTCCCCTTAATCAATCAATACTACTGAAAATAGGGAATTTTTTAGGAAAAGTATGCCACTCGACATTGTTGGGCAGTAGGAATTTTTGACTGTTTCGAAACAGTAATATTACTGGATTCATGGGGGCGACAAATCTGGTTTTCTTATCAGATTTATATGTGCGTATAAAATCTTCTCATTTTCAGGCCGCTTTTTATACGTTCGTATAAAATCCTCTCTTTTTCAGGACACTTTTTATACGTTCGTATAAAATCTTCTACTTTTCAGGGCACTTTTTATACATTCGTATAAAATCATCTCCTTTCCAAGCCACTTTTTATACTGCTAACATTAACACGCCAGAATTCCATCACTATTACTCTTCATCTTATCAATAGTTACTTACTCTTTACCCATACAGTGTTTTATGTAACCTAATCTTACTAAACACCCCTCCACACCAATGAAACATCTCAGCTGCTGTGGGGGTCTTCTTGAACAACATTTTATAATCCTCAAATGCTAATTTTATAATATCCACAACCACAATCTGTTCATGACAACAAGGGCAATTGATTAATTTCTTTCCTCTTGGTATCTCATTAATTACTCCAAAACATTGAGGACACTTAACTATTTTCCTCAACTCATGATAGTCATACTTTGGAACAATCGAATTATATTCACTCATATCATGATGCAGTGCTGATAATTGTGCATGATACTTTGCTGTCAAGGAAGTTGGTGGTTTCCGCTTCCTCATCTGTTCATCAACATGTAGCGTAATCTGACTTTGAATGAGCACATTCTTCGTCCACTTCGGCAAGTTATAAATATTCCCATTAGGGTGCGTTAACAACACATAAGAATCAATCTCTAGAGAAATATTTAACCTTTCCATAATAATTTCAAGATACTCACGCGCCTCCCTCAATTGCTCCAATGGATGGGTATACCGTGTCCCACCTTCCGTAAACTCAATCGTCCCATCCAGACAATCGCTCACCGGATGCGTATAAGCCTTCTCCTCGTACAACAGAATTTGATCCCCTGTCAGAACCAACAAATCCATTTGCACCAAAAATTTCCCACGCCTACTCAAACTCAGCCCCTTAATCATTAGCCAATTGCCCTTTTCAAACAACTCATCCGTCTTACACTCATACTCGTATCCCAACTCAAAACGATTAACTTCCCACAACAACTCCTTGCTAAAATCCATCCTGAGATTCAACGCCAATAACGTTTTCAACAAATTTGATCTTTCTCTTAACATATTTCTAACCTCCCCTATATAAATAGGCCAAAACTCTCAAAATTTGAAAATTTTCAACAAATAATTTAGGAAAAGTGTTCAAACAACCACACTAACTCAGAATCATTCCACAGAATATTAACTCCGATCTCAAACAGCACAACAAAACAAAAAAACGAAAGTATTCAGTTGTAATCTGAAAACCTTCGTTTTTATAAATGTAATATTAACTAAAACGGCAATTCGAAATCTTGTTGTTGGAACCAGTAAACACCCTCATCAATTAGGTTGCTCGTACCTTGTTTAATTTCTTCCCAAGCTGTACCAGCATTTTCGCCGATCCAATCAGCAACATTATCTAATTGTTCCCCTGTTTGGTCTTGCCATCTAGAACTTGATACAGTATTTGTCTCAGTCGTCATTTGCGAAGCCATTGGGACCGTAAATGACGTTTGTGGTGAGGATAACATTAAATTCGTCGTTTGTGAGTTAAATAATGCCCCCATGCCATTTGGCATCAATTCATCCAACGAAGTCCCACCTAATTCATCTAAACCAACCCATGTCGCAACGACAAAGTCAGGTGTATAGCCAACTAACCAGCGGTCACGTGTTTCCATGCTTCCGTCTCCAACTTCCGTTGAACCTGATTTACCAGCGATCTGACCATAATCTGGTCCTGCACCATAACTTGTCCCATATCCACCAAATGTATCCAACATCATACTTGTCATATCGGCTGCTACATTCGTCGTCATAACCATATGTCGTGTGAGTCTTTCGTTAGAATAGACGACTTTTCCTTGAGCATCTTCAATTCGGCGAATAAAGCTTGATTCGTGACGAACACCTTCGTTAGCAAATGCTTGGTAAGCACCCGCCAATTCTTGAACCGTCACCCCTTGAGCAAAGGCACCAAGTGCCAGAGTTAAACTCTTGTCCTCATCCAGGACCGGGATGCCAAATTGTTTCAACTTATTAACTGATCGGTCAATCCCAAGATCGTCCATTAAATGGACCGCCGACGTATTTTTACTCTGAGCAATCGCATACCACATCTCAACTTCACCTGATGGATCAGTTTGAAGATCGTAGTTTTCTGGCGTGTAATCATTTGAACCGTATCCACGAACAACGTCAGGGATATTCGAATGTACTTTATAACCAGATTCTAAAGCAGGAACATACACTGCTAATGGTTTAATCGTTGAACCAGGTGAACGTCTCATATCAGTCGCTCGGTTAAAGCCACGATACGTGTATTCACCTCGTCCACCATAAACAGCTGCTACACCACCTGTTTGAGCATCTAACACAATACTCGCACTTTGAACTTGTGGTTCTTCCGCACCTGAATCCGGGAACATCCAGTCATTATAATAAGATTGGTCTAATGCATTTTGATAACCCGTATTTAAATGCGTATAAATTCGGTATCCCTTTGAGAGTAAATCATCTTCAGGGATATCTGCGACATTAACGGCTTCATTAATCACCGCATCGAAGTAATAAGGATAAGTATAGTTATCCTCTGCATAATAGTTATCATAAAGCGTAATTGGTAATTGTTTTAAATATTCAGTGTCTTCTAAAGTCAACACACCTTGTCCGCCTAAAGAATCTAAGACGACATTACGTCGGTCAATTGCTGCTTCATAATCATCAATCGGGTTGAAAATCGAAGGTCCTTTTAACATACCAGTTAAAACAGCCGCTTCATTCCAATCCAACATACTCGCCGGATGCCCGAAATACTTTTGAGAAGCGTCCTCGACACCCCAAACACCGTTACCAAAATAACTATGGTTTAAATACATTTCCAAAATTTGATTTTTATCATAGGCTTTTTCAATTTCAAGGGCTAAAAATAGCTCCTTCACTTTACGTTGCATCGTTTGATCTTGAACGAGGAAGGCATTTTTCGCTAACTGCTGTGTCAGCGTACTCCCACCCCCGCCGGACGTATCTCGGTTAATCACAACTCGAACTGCCGCACGGGCAATCCCTCGAAGATCATAACCATTATGTTCATAGAAACGCCGGTCCTCAGTATTAATAACCGTTTGAATCATCGGATCAGAAATCACCGCTAAGTCAACGTAAGTACCCTTTTGACCTTGTAATTTACCTACTGCTTCATCCTGAGCCGAATAGACAATCGTCTCACTCCGCAAAGCGTCTTGCAGTGTATCAACACTCGTTGTCTTCGCCAAAATAACTAAATAGGTACTCAAAATTAAACCGAAGGATAAACCAAGAAAGATTACCCACTTCCAGCCCCTGTAATATACCCATAAAACTTTTATATTTGCCCAAATCTCTTGCCATTTGGACATCAATTCTTCACGTTTGGCCACAAGCACACCTCCTATGGTAGCTTTTATTTTATACTAAACAGCGCAGTTTACACTACGCCCAAAGTTTGATTTATTTTAATTCACCTTAGTTTAGCAAACAAATATGACTAAACAATGAAATTTTATCGCTTTAGGGAAACCAACAATTGCATATTTCAGGAAAAGTATGGTTGGCCTGATCGTTGTAGACGTTGTTGCTGCGCAAAATGAGATGGCCGTGTTCGGGCGTGTCATTCAATTTAATCTGAACAAATGTATGGAATGTTTATGTTTTATTTCAAAAACATTCCTCACATCAAGCAATTATGTGGAAAGTTAGAGTCTTAATTCTAAAACATTCCTCACTCCAAGCGATTTTGAAGAAAGTTAGAGTCTTAATTCTAAAACATTCCTCACTTCAAGCAATTCTCATGAAAGTTCGAGTCTTAATTCTAAAACATTCCTCACTTAATCCAATTTTATAGAATGTTTCGGATGGAATTCAATTTCTTTCCTCATTTCACACTCTGTTGAAAACAAAAAATTCCCCCGAACAAAGTCCGGGAGAATTTGATTATTGTGTATAGACTGAAATTAATTTTCAGCTAACGCTTCTTCAACTAATGCAATAACTTCTTCGTTTGTTGTTGTTTCGTTGATTGCTTTATTAGCTAAAACTTCCATATCTGATTTATTCAATTTACTGAATAAGCTACGTGTTTTCAAGACGCTTGATGCACTCATTGAGAATTCATCTAATCCAAGTCCTAATAAGATTGGAGCAGCGATTTGGTCCCCTGCCATCTCTCCACACATACCAGTCCATTTACCTTCTGCATGAGAAGCATCAATAACATTTTTAATTAAACGTAAAATTGATGGATTGTATGGTTGGTATAAGTATGAAACATTTTCATTCATACGGTCAGCTGCCATAGTATATTGAATTAAGTCGTTCGTACCAATTGAGAAGAAGTCAACTTCTTTTGCAAATTGGTCTGCTAACATTGCTGCAGCAGGGATTTCAACCATAATACCTACTTGGATATCATCTGAAACCTCTACACCTTCACTCACTAACTCTTCTTTAACCGCTAATAAAATTTCTTTTGCTTCGCGGAATTCCGGTAAAGTCGCGATCATTGGGAACATGATGCGTAATAATCCATGAACAGACGCACGTAATAATGCACGTAATTGTGTTTTAAACATATCTTGTTGGTCTAAAGAAATACGAATAGCACGGTAACCTAGGAATGGGTTCATCTCTTCTGGTAGTTCAAGATAAGGTAATTCCTTATCACCACCAATGTCCATTGTACGAACAATGACAGGTTTCCCTTCCATAGCTTCTAATACCGCTTTATATGCTTCATATTGCTCATCTTCAGTTGGGAAATCAGCAGAATCCATGTATAAGAACTCCGTACGGTATAAACCAATACCTTCAGCACCGTTAGAAACAGCACCTTCAGCATCTTTTGGTGTTCCGATATTTGCTGCTAATTCAACATGATGACCATCTTTAGTAGTTGTTTGTGAATCGACTAATTTAGCCCACTCAGCTTTTTGATCTTCATAGTCTTTAGCTTTTGCTTCATATTCTGCAATATCTTCCGCAGTTGGGTTCGTAATAACTACCCCTTCAAGTGCGTCAACGATAATCATTTGACCATCTTCTACAGAATCTAAAATAGATCCAGTACCGACAATCGCAGGAATTTCTAAAGAACGTGCCATAATCGCTGAATGCGAAGTACGACCACCAATGTTCGTTACAAAAGCTTTAACAAATTGTTTATTTAATTGGGCAGTATCACTTGGTGTTAAGTCATGAGCCACTACGATAACTTCCTCAGAAATTGTCGCAGGACTTGGTAATTTAACGCCTAATAAAGCCGCCATAATACGCTCAGAAACGTCGCGAACATCCGCTGCACGCTCTTGCATATAAGGGTTATCTTCCATAGAAGAGAACATCATAATAAACATTTCAGATACATCTTTTAATGCAGCTTCAGCATTTAACTTTTCATCTTCTACTTTAGTTTTAACTTGTCCAACAAACTCTGGATCTGATAAGAACATTAAGTGAGCATCGAAAACTTGCGCTTCCTCTTCCCCTAATGATTCAGCAGCCGTGTTACGGATGACTGTAATTTCAGCAGTTGCTTGTTCGACAGCTGAATCGACGCGTGCTGTTTCACTTGCAACATCGTCAATTGACTTAGTCTCAAAAGATAGATCTGGTTCAGCTAAAAGATATACTGGTGCAATGGCAATACCATCACTAGCGGCAATCCCAGTAATTTGATTAACTGTCATTACTTAGATAATCCTTCTTTTTTCATAGTTTCTTCGATTGCAGCAATTGCTTCTGCTTCGTCGTCACCTTCAGCTGTAATAGTCACGTCCGCTCCTTGACCAACACCTAAAGACATAACACCCATAATAGATTTAAGGTTAACTGATTTACCTTTATACTCTAAATTGATATCTGAACCAAATTTGCTCGCCGCTTGAACTAATAAAGTAGCTGGACGTGCGTGAATACCTGTTTCTGCTGTAATATTAAAATCTTTCTTTTCCATGATGGACACTCCTTTTATCTATTTTTTGAACAACGATTGTTCTGTGTATTTGTATGAAACACACAAATACCTCTCGTCCTTCCTAGACTTAAGACTATTATAACGAAAAATGAAAAGGAATGAAAGCACTTTACTCACAAAATTAGTAAAGTATTCACATTCTTTTATATAAAGCTAGACGCTTCCATTGTTAACAAGACTTCAATATGATTTTTTGTGTTCACATAATAAAATTTATTTGCAAATTTGCTCAATGAAAAAAATATATAGGCTATATTAATAGGTTTTCTCAATTATTTATTTTGATTGAATCATATTTTGCCAAACTAAATCAAAAAATCGCACGCTTCAATTTTGAAGTAATGCGATTTATTTTTACACTTTTTTATTCCACTCGCTTCGTCAAGTCCACCGTATAATCCATCATATCATTAAAGATAACAAATTTGGCATCAGACACAGTGAATGTTTTGATGTTCTGTTTTAATTCTTGTGTAATCTGGGCTAAAATTTGATCGGCATTTTCTTTCATTTCCTCTGGTATTTCATGGAGTAAATAAGTTAATGAAATATGGAAATGATAGTCATCATGTCCTAAATGACGAATTCCAGTTCGCTCGGCAATTGTATCACGGTAAGACAATAATTTACGCTTTGATTCTTCATTTGCTGGTACTAAATTAATTTTAGTGAATGAAACGTGATCGATGGCCATTTCGATATCCTCAGGAAATGGGATCTCCGCTACAATTTCCGCCAACTTCTGATCCAAATCTGTAAACGCCAAGTTTTCATCTGAATACTCTGACCAATATTCTGTGCCGCGGTCGATTTCACGTGCAAGAGAAATGACGGTCATATGGAAAGAATCCGTTGGTAAGAATACCAAATAGTCGCTCATAAGACTTTGCTTTAATTTATTTTGCGTTTGTAATGCTTCTTGAAAGATTGATTCCTCTTCTTCAAAGAAACAAACGATCGTATTTCCAATATATTTTTTAGGTTCGCCTTGTTCTGTAAATTTATCATTCACGGTTCCAATTGCCATAATAAACCTCTATTCTATTGTTTTATTTCAAAGGATACATACGTGCGGTCGTCATAACTTTTTTGACCCGGTAAGATACCTCGCATACGGGGATTAATATCGACACCATTTGGATCCTCTTCTAACACTCTTTTTAAATATGCTTCCGTTTCATCAAATGTCTTAAAAAGTTTTGGATAGCCATCAGAACAAAGCGAAATCTCTTTTATTGTATCTGACAAACTGTAGGTTTTAACCAAGGAATCAGGAATCATTTCACCATTAAACACAGAATAACCAAATGGGGATGAATCATCATTTGCGAATTGTCTTGCCTCTTTATCCCAAGGACTTACTGTTTCACGTCCGCGGTCACTTTGTTCTGGATCATAATCGGTAACATCACTTCGATTGTGATCAAACCACCATAATAATGATCTCAATTCTTCCAAGATAACGTCTGACCGTTTGGGATTCGACATCACGCCTTCTTCTGTTAGTCCCATACAATCGCCGACTAGCCAAATTGTATGGTGGAATTTTGAATAAATAATGCCAGCAGCTTGGAGTCCGAATATTGCTGGGTCTTCGGTAAATTCTATCCCTTGATAAAAGGTATCAAATTTCTGATTAATTGCTTGATTAATCGCTGTAAAATCTGCATCACTATCAAGATTTTTAATCACTTCGATAATCAACTCACTTGCAAGACGCCCCGTTGTTTTCCCGTCATGCTGAAATGGTGTTTTTGACGTCACACCATCGATCACAGCAACAAAATCATCAGTCACTATATAGGCATCTTCACATAATTCCTGTGACACTTTACCTTCAATAAAGGTTTCTTTCACTTGTATTTTCAAAGTTTCCTCTCCTTTTAAATTGATTGAATTCTTTCCATTCCAGTATAGTATAGTTGAAAAAATACTGTGTAAAGATTACGTTAATTGATTTGTAAATTTTATGTAAAATCTATATCCAAAACACAAAAAAACCAAGTCAAAATAGCTTCAACTTGGTTTAATAAAAATACGATTATGAAATTATAGTAATGATTCTAACTCAACATCTGGGTATTTATCTTTGAACCAATTCTCAGCGAATGTATTCTCAAATAAGAATACAGGTCGGTCGAAACGGTCTTTAACGAGTAAATTACGGCTCGACGACATATTTGGATTTAAGTCATCTGGATTAATCCAACGAGCAATTCTTGATCCCATCGGCGTCATATCCACTTCCGCATTATACTCATGCAATAAACGATATTGGAAAACTTCGAATTGCAGTTGCCCAACAGCTCCAATAATATATTCCTCAGTATGGTACGTTTTATACAATTGAATCGCACCTTCTTGAATCAATTGTTCCATTCCCTTATGGAATGATTTTTGTTTCATCACGTTTTTAGGTGCAACACGCATAAATAATTCCGGCGTAAATTGTGGTAAATCCGGGAATTTCACTTTACGTTTTCCTGAATAAATGGTGTCCCCTATTTGCAAGTTCCCTGTATCATACAGACCAATAATATCCCCGCCATAAGCATGTTCCACCTCTTCACGGCTATCCGCCATAAATTGTGTCGTATGAGCTAGACGTAATGTTTTACCTGTACGTTCTAAAGTAACGTTAATCCCCTTCTCAAATTCACCTGACACTATACGAATAAACGCAATACGGTCACGGTGAGCAGGATTCATATTGGCTTGGATTTTGAAGATGAAACCAGTAAATTGCTCATCTGTTGGCTCAATTTCCAATTCATTATCATCTACCATCTCGCTTGGCGCTGGTGCTAAATCGACGAACGCATCGAAGAATGTTTGAACACCAAATCCTGTTAAGGCAGATCCAAAGAATACCGGTGTTAATTTACCATTTTGAATCGCTTCTAAATCAAATTCATTCCCCGCTTCATGAAGTAATTGAGCATCTTCCATCGCTTGAGTGTAAATCGTTGAATCCTTAAAATCATGATCGCCTTCAACTTCGCCATCTTCATTTAATTCAACATAATGACTATCTTCATCATCATCGGTATTACGTAACTCAACACGATTATTATATAAGTCATATAAACCAAGTAAGTTTTTACCCATCCCCATCGGCCAGTTCATTGGATAAGCATCAATACCTAAGACCTCTTCCAACTCATCCACCAAATCTAAAGGCTCACGACCGTCACGGTCTAATTTATTCATAAAGGTAAAAACTGGTATTCCTCTATGGCTTACAACTTCGAATAAACGTTTAGTTTGAGGCTCAATACCCTTACCAGAGTCGACTACCATCACGGCAGCATCAACGGCCATTAAAGTACGGTACGTATCTTCCGAGAAATCCTCGTGCCCTGGTGTATCTAAAATATTAACTTGGAAACCATCATAATCCACTTGCATAACCGAACTGGTTACAGAAATCCCACGTTGTTTCTCAATTTCCATCCAGTCTGATTTTGCGAATTTCTTTGATTTTTTACCTTTCGCTTTTACCGTTCCGGCTTCACGAATTGCCCCACTAAATAGTAAGAACTGTTCGGTAATAGTTGTTTTACCCGCATCCGGATGCGAAATAATCGCAAAGGTACGGCGTTTTTTTGTTTCTTGTTCTAAATGATTCGACATATTAATCCTTTCTTTACAGAAAAAACGAACAATGGTTAAGTTGCCTTAATCATTGTTCATTATTTTTACGTGATAGCGTTGTAAAATCTACTAAAGTACCTTTTTTCTCTGGTGATTTTGCTTTCTTATTATCATCATCACCACCACCAATTTCATTTCCGAGTACTTCACTAATTAATCGTGATAATTCAGATTTCTCATCCTCTGATAATTGTGGTTCTTGAGGTTTAGGGTGATCTGAAAATTCATCTAAATCATCCGATTCATAATCCTCAACTTGCAATATTAAGCGATCCACTTGTTTTTTCGGGTAGAGTGAATCAAAATCCGTCTCGTCCAGAAGATTTTGATATTGATCAATAATGACTTGCATTTTTGATTTCATATCATTCAGTTCACTGCGTAAGTTTGAGCCACTTGATACTAACTCACGGCTATGATGTACGAATTCTTCTTTATATTGGACAACTTGTTCATTCGTGTTATCAATTAATAATTTCGCCTCAATTTGAGAATTATCAACGATTTCTTGTCCTTTAATACGCGCATCTAAAATACCATCCGTTAGCGCCTGTTCAAGTTCCTCAAAATGCACTAATGCCTCTTTTGCTTCTGATAGTTCTTTAGTCATGGTCTCAATTTGCGATTCAAGTTCATTAATCTTTGCATTTCGCTCATTTAATAATGTATCGACTTGACTGCGATTATATCCAAATAAGCCCAGCGACAATATGTGTGTCTTATCCATCAGTAAACTCCTTTCTTCGATTCCGTTATTATATCTTACCAAATTTCCTAACATTTATCATCTAATTACTTAATAATTTCTACTTTTTATTGAATATTTTGTAAACTTCGCTACAATTAGGGTATTATTTTCAAATTTGTGTCTATTCAAGGAGGAGTATTATGCAATTCAAATGGGCTACAGGAATCACTAATCCAGTTTATCAAGATGCGCTGGCCATTCGCCGTAAAGTATTCATCGAGGAGCAATCGGTAGATGAATCAATTGAAATTGATGGGACGGATGATTCTAAACATCATGTGGTAGGCTATCTAAACGGTCAGGCTCTAGCCACTGCTCGAATCACCCCTCTGGATGATGACACGCTTAAAATCCAACGTGTGGCTGTTCAACAAGGCCAACGTGGACTGGGAATCGGGCGCAAATTAATGGAAGAGATTGAATCCTTTGCGAGAACAAATAACTTTAAACGCCTTATCCTTTCGGCACAAGACCCTGTTATTCCTTTCTACGAACACGTGGATTATGTCATTACAAACAATGAAGGCTACTTTGAAGCAGGCATTCCCCACCATGATATGGAGAAGATTCTTTCATAACACAGCAAAACAACGCATCCCAAATCGGAGATGCGTTGTTTTGTATACTTTAAATTAAATATCCCATAAACATTGAAGCGACTGTAAAGTAGATAAAGACTGACGTTAAGTCACTTAATGTGGTAATGAAAGGTCCGCTGGCAACCGCTGGGTCAAAGCCTAGACGCTCCATTAATTTTGGAATTAATGCCCCGGCTAAATTCGCCACAGTAATCGCCATCATCATAGCAATTCCGATAACTAATCCTAAAATTAAATTCTGTTTCCAGACAAAGACAATAATAACAACTGCAATACCTACGATTAAACCAGTGAAAATCCCGGTTAACGTTTCAAAAATAAATGATTTAAATAAATTGTCGTCTTCTGATTTGTTGGTTAATTTACGAACGGCTACCGCAAGAGATTGTGTCCCCGCGTTACCTGCCGTACCGGTAATTAAGGTCACAAAGGCAGATAAAATACTGGCTGATTCAATTAATTGGTCGTATTGACTGATTAGAGTCGACGTACCTAAACCTAAGAATAATAGCGTAATCAACCATGGCAGACGACTCTTCGATGCTGATACTGGCGTTTCATGACTCTCAGAAACGTCAACGGCCGCTAAACCAGAGTAGTCACTCTCGTGCTCTTCTTTCATAACGTCAAGGACGTCATCGACCGTAATAATCCCAAGTAATTCATGTTTGAAGCCAATAACAGGAAGTGCAAGTAAGTCATAGTCCTGAACCATTTTAGCTACTTCTTCTTGGTCGTCATTGACACCCACTGAAATAGTATTGGTATTCATAACATCTTCAACTCGTTTACTCTCGTCACTAATAATTAAGTCACGTAATGAAACGACCCCACTTAATCGATTATCATCATCAACGACGTACACATAGTAAATGGTTTCAGCTGTACTGGCTTTTTGGCGAAGTTCTTTAAATGCTTCCCCTAAAGTTAAGTTTCGTTTGATCGAAATATATTCCGGAGTCATAATCGCCCCAGCCGTATCCTCTAGGTAGTTCATTAAAATGCTAATCTCACGCGCATTTTCAGCCGGCATTAATTGCATATAAATTTGTACTTGATGCTTATCTTTCAAATCATTCAGTACATCCACCGCATTATCGGGGTACATAGCCGCTAAAACACTTGCCCCATATAAATTTTCCATCTCTTCAAAGTAAATATCTACACGTTCGTCTTGCGACTCTAACATGTCAAAAATATCCGCTAACTCTGAAGGTGAAAGGTATTGATAAAGCTTCAGACGCGCTTCTTCGTCTACTCCATGAAATACCTGAGCTTGGTCATAATTATGCAGCGCTAAAAATTCTGTTCTAAATTGAGCCATCCGATTTTCATGCAAAAACTTCTCAATCTTTTGTGTGTGTTCCTCAATTGTTCTTTCAAAAAACTCCATTTACTTACCTCCTCGATCTCGTTGACACCATTCCAACATATCCTGAGGCATTGACTGTGTAATAGTCATGTGCTGATTCGTGAAAGGGTGAATAAAACTTAATTGGTAACAATGTAATGCTTGTCTTGACATCGGTTGATCTTCTGGTCCATACAATGAATCCCCAACAAGGGGACCATCTTCACTCGTTAAGTGTACACGAATTTGGTGCGTTCGTCCTGTATGTAATTGCAATTCCAGCAAACTACTTTGCTGCATTCGCTCTTTAACCCAATATTCTGTGAGAGCTTCCTGCCCACTAGGATCGGTAATTCTTTGAATAATTGATTCTGGATGCCTCGCAATCGGCTTATTAATCATACCATGATCATCGGGCCAATCTACGCGTGAAGTAATGGCAAGATAACGTTTCAAGAGAGTCTTCTCTTGTAATTGGCGGTCAAAAAACGCATGCGCCAAACGATGCTTTGCAATCAACATCAACCCACTCGTATCTCGGTCAAGTCGAGTCACAATATGAATAACCTGATCCTCATAATTTTGACTCTCATAATATCCCTTAATCCGGTTAGCCATTGACGTATCAGGCGCTTTAATCGATGGAATAGACACCACATGCGGTGGTTTATTGACAATTAAAATATCACGGTCTTCATAAACAACTTCAATTTTTTTAAAGGAAGGTACAACTGAATCATGACCAACTTCGATCGGTGGTACAATTGACACTTGGTCTCCTGATTGTAAAGAGTATCTTACCGTTACCTCTTCATCATTCACTAAAATTTTCCCACCATGATATTTAACAGACGTCATAAATTTCCTCGGCAACTCTTTGTCGCGAATAAAGTCCCTTAATAATTGTTGTCTATTATTATCATAAATCCAATCAAAACGCATCGCATTACTCCATTATTATTCTATAATTTTCTGATTTTATAATCTTGTTTATTGCCTAGGAAGGCATTTTCAACTCGGTCCCAAAAATGTGTATGTCTAAATCTTGCGAAATGTATACTCTCTTTAGCAATTTGGGCTCGAACTGACTTTAGATCAATATGATCAAAATACAAGTGATCCACTTGAATCAGTGGTTTCCCTTTACTTCGGTCAAATCTTAATTCAATCCATTCATCATTCGGTACAATCATTGGTGACGTAACAGAACGGTAGACACGGTTATTAATCCCAGCCATCTCCGTTAATTGAAGCGCCTCAACACGTGGATGAATAATCGCTCCACCTAACGATTTATTTAAACCAGTTGAACCTGTCGGAGTCGACATACACAGCCCGTCACCTCTGAATGTCTCCAAAAAGTAATCATTAATCGACACATCAATTACCAAGGTTCCTGTTCTCGAACGGAATGTACATTCATTTAAAGCAAGTAATTCCAGTTTTCGGTCACTCGTATCTGTTAATTCGATTGCAATCAATGGATAACTAATTGAAGTCCCATCTGAATGTTCTAATTCATGAATCAATTCATCCAGTTCATGAGGTCGCCAATCGGTATAAAACCCTAAATGACCAGTATGTATACCAATAAAATGCGACTTATCTAAATAATCTTGATAATGATGGAAAGTAGATAACAGTGTTCCATCACCACCAATTGTAATAATATAATCTGGGGCAGTATGATCTTTTGCAAATTCCAAAGTAGATGACGCATTTACTTTTTCGATTAATTCTTGTTCTAATTCCTGAGATTGTTGCACTTCATTAGCAACAATGAGGACCGTTTTATTCATCATACTCCTCCTAAGTTAATCATGTCGATTTTCAAAATAATAGGTTGCTTCACGAATCTCAGAACGTATTTCTGACATCTCCTCGTCCAACTGAAATGCTGCTTCAGAAGCTCTTTGAAGACGCATTAAAATATGTTCGGGATACATTCCACTATATTTATAATTGAGTGAATGCTCAATCGTTGCCCAAAAATTCATCGCCAGTGTTCGTATTTGAACTTCGACGATGACTTTTGTCATACCATCAGCACGATGCACCGGATACTCAATCACCATGTGATAAGATCGGTACCCACTCTCTTTATGATTTTTAATATAATCTCTTATTAATAATACCTTCATATCTTGGCGTTCTTTAATTAATTCTGCCACAATATAAATATCTTCAACAAACTGGCACATAATTCGAATACCAGCAATATCTTGAACCCCAATTAATAAATCTTCAGGTTCGATATGACGGATTTCCATCTTTTCCAAGATACTCTCTTTCGTCTTCACACGACCAGTTACAAATTCAATCGGAGTATGTTTGCCATTGATACGGTACTCAGATCGAATCGTTTTAAGTTTTAATTTAAGTTCGTCGACTGCTTGGTGATAAGGAGCTAAAAATAGATCCCAATTCTCAATAAAATCTTCCGCTAACATAACTTCCTCCAATCCATACCGTACTATTTTAACATAGAAAGGCGTAATAATCTCTTTGTTTTAAATTGATCTTGTATAGAAATGCTTAATATTTGCAATTCTATATTAATTTTTGTTAACATTGTTATGATAATAGTAATACATTAAAGAAAGGAGATGAATTGGTGAGTGCGAAATACTATGTAGATTACCGCATGAATGGGATACCTAGTATGTTTGAACTGTATTTATTCATCAATCCCCTTGGTCAAGAGTGTTTGCGTAGCGAACACAACCTAATGACAGTATATCAACAGATTTCAGAAAATGTTGACGTTCATATTTTACCATTTAATAATGTCGGCATTGCCGAAGCTTATTTTGAACAAATTAACTTAGAAAAACCCGACTTATCTACCCGAAACGAAATCTTCCAAAAAATTTATTTAGCTTCTCTTGCTTACAAAGCAGCAAATATGCAAAGCAAGAAAAATGGGCGTAAATTTTTACTTGCAATCCAAGAAGCTTTTTGTAAAGATGTGGACTGCTTTAACCGGGAAAATATGTTGGATATTGCTAACGAACTTTCATTAGATATCGATATTTTTCTATCAGACTTAGATTCTGATCTCGTTAAAAAATTATACTTAAAAGACCAAACAATTGCCCATGATATGAATGTTATTCAAACACCTACCCTGGTAATTTACGAACACCAGTCAGCATCCGCTGAATATATTTGTGGTAATGATATCAATGTCGAGTCGATATTTGAAACGCTCGATGACTTTTCTGAACGAAACTTCTACCGTATCCAAAAAGAAGATGAGAAAACAGTCAATAAAGCTTTCGTTCCAAAATTAAAACTTGTCCACAATAAGAAAAACTAGACACATTTATAAATTTAAAATGGGGACTGGGCAATAAGTCCTAAAATGGCAAACCGCATAAGATTGTTGTTGTGATAACAACGATCTTATGCGGTTTTTGTGTGCTGTGAATAAATCTCCAGGGAAATTCTCTATTTTTATTCTGGGGTTTTCCCTCGATTCGTGGTTTCAGGGAAAATCTCAACTTGAGTTCCTGTGTTTTTCCCTCGATTGGCAATAACAGGGAAGTTCTATACTTCCATTCTTGTTTTTTTTCCCTCATTTGAAAATTTTAGATAGGATAGCTTATGGGTAACAACTTTGTAAACATAGATAGTTATTACTCACTTTGAGTGTTTTTTAATAACAACTTTAGATTATCAGATAGTTATTACCCATTCGAATGTTTTTTAATAACAACTTTAGATTATCAGGTATTTGTTACCCAGTTTGAGTGTCTATGAATAACAACTTTAAAATATCAGATAGTTGTTACCCATTTGATAGCATTTGCGATCACATGCGGAAATGAATCCACAAAAATAGACTTACTACAAACTGTAATAAGTCTACTAACTATATTATAATGCAGCTTTAGCTGCTGAGACCGTTGGTGCTTCAGCAACATTACGGACTCACATGCGGACATAAATCCACAAAAATAGACTTACCACCCACAATGATAAGTCTATAAATTATATTATAATGCAGCTTTAGCTGCTGAAATCGTTGGTGCTTCAGCACCTTTACGAGTTCACATGCGGACATAAATCCACAAAAATAGACTTACTACAAATTGTAATAAGTCTAGTTCAGTAATTATAAAGCCGCTTTAGCTGCTGAGACCGTTGGTGCTTCAGCAACATTACGGACCCACATGCGGACATGAAGCCACAAAAATAGACTTACTACAAATTGTAATAAGTCTAGTTCAGTAATTATAAAGCCGCTTTAGCTGCTGAGACCGTTGTTGCTTCAGCAACATTACGGACTCACATGCGGAAATGACAGCAGAAAAAAAGACTTACCACCCACAGAGATAAGTCCACTTTAATAATTATAATGCAGCTTTAGCTTGCTCAACGATTGCTGAGAATGCTTCTGCGTCGTTAACAGCAATATCCGCTAACATTTTACGGTTTACTTCGATACCAGCTTTGTTTAAGCCGTTCATTAATACTGAGTAGCTGATGCCGTTTTGGCGAGCTGCAGCATTAATACGAGTGATCCATAAACGACGGAAATTACGTTTTGTTTGACGACGGTCACGGAATGCATACATATGTGACTTCATAACAGCTTGTTTAGCCATCTTGAAGTTGATGCTTTTAGCTCCGTAATAACCTTTTGCTAATTTAATTGTACGTTTACGACGTTGACGAGTAGTATAGCCACCTTTAACACGTGCCATAAGTGAATTCCTCCTTGGTTATCTAGATATTATAAGTTTGCGATTAGTTGTTTGATACGTTTGTAGTCTGATGCATGAACTAATTCAGCTTGACGTAATTGACGACGTTGCTTTTTAGTTTTACCGTGCATACGGTGACTAGTAAATGCGCGTGAGCGTTTTAATTTTCCTGAACCTGTCTTTTTAACACGTTTTGCAAGTCCACGGTGTGTTTTTTGTTTTGGCATGAAAAATTCCTCCTAAAAATAAATATAACTATTATTCTGATTTTGGCGCTATAATTGTAAACATACTACGCCCTTCCATTTTCGGACGTTGTTCTACCGTTGCGATATCGCTGGTATCATCAATAAAATCTTCTAAGACGTCGCGCCCTAAATCTTTATGAGTAATTGCACGCCCGCGGAAACGGATTGATGCTTTTACTTTATCTCCTTTTTCAAGGAACTTAATTGCTTGACGTAATTTTGTTTGATAATCATGGTCTTCAATTGAAGGAGATAAACGTACTTCTTTAAGACTTACTGTCTTTTGATTTCTACGTTGTTCTTTTTCTTTCTTTTGAAGCTCATAACGGTATTTACCGTAGTCCATAATTCTAGCAACGGGTGGTTTGGCTTGTGGGGATACTAAAACTAAATCTAATTCGAAAGATTCTGCAATAGTTAATGCATCTTGTAACGATTTAACACCGATTTGATCACCATTGTCTCCAATAACACGTAGTTCACGTGCGCGAATATTTTCGTTAATTGGTACTTCTTTAACGATAACTTCCACCTCCATAGTATTTTGAGATTCCATCATAAAACGAACCATAAAAAAACAAGTTCACCCAGTAGATGAACTTGCCGTAATACACAATAATCCCACACAAAAATATGGCAGGAATTGTCTATTTGCCTGTGACACTGATATGCCAGGCGAGAAACGGCTCGTTTCTACTTGTTTTCTCAACCTGTATATAGTACCACGTACTATTTTTTAATGCAAGTACTTTTTTAAAAAATTTAAAAGTATTACACAGACTCAATATATTTACTTTTAGGATGGTTTAGATACGCATAGCCTAGACCGATGAAAATACCGCCTCCGATTAGATTACCTACCCAAACCCAGAACCACTGAATTATAAACGAAATGAAGCTGAATTGTCCACCTGAATCTGAAAAATATACTAAACCAAATGACGCAAAGTTTGCGATCACGTGTTCAGTCCCAAGTGCCACAAACATTGTTACAGCAGTTAAGACTAAAATAATACGACCAACTTGATTCTTCACTAACATAAAACTTAAAATAGCTAAGTTAACAAAGACATTCGCAATGATCCCCTCTACGATCAAGTTTACGACCGGCTTAGCTAATTTAGCATTTACTGTATTAGCTAATATATAATCTGATGGCATTTCTTTAAAATGTGGCATAAATGAAAATAGCCAAGCCATGAAAAAGGCACCGATTAAATTAAATAATGTACAAATAATTAAAATCTTAAATTGTTTTGATACCTTCAATTCCTTGAAATACAAACCTGCAGTCGTATACATCATATTACTCGTTGCTAATTCGCCTCCGAGAAATAGAATATATACGAGTCCAAACGCAAATAAAAAGGCATAGATTACGCCGGCCATGCCCGGTGCGTCAGGAAACATGCGCGTTACCATAAATGCCCCCGCCGCTGTTGAAAGTGTTAAATACGCCCCTGCATAAACTGACCGCAAACAATATCGGAGTAAATCATTATCGATCAAATTTTCCTTCTTGTGAACCGCACCCGTCACTAATTCCCTAAAATTCAATGAGATTCCTTCTTTCTGAACATAATTACCCCTATTATAGCAGTAAATTATATCTTATGTCCTATATTTTGTGAAAAAATTATTAATTTAAAAGTATTCCCTCTTCAATGTCAATTTTAAACGTTTAAAATTTCAATTCCTTCTATTATATGTAAATATTTTATGCATATTCCAGACCCAGAACAATAATAACCACTAAAAACCGCATAAAATCATTATCTCTCAGACAATGATTTTATGCGGACTTCTTATATTATTTTGCTTCTAATGTTAACATTGCGTCTCTAACTTGCTCTGTGGTCACATTTTTTACGGCTAAATTGAATGTTTCGGCATCAGACGCAGCAAATTCTGCTACAACATTAATTTTGGCTTCTAAATCTTCTTTCACCCCAAAGTCTGATAACTTGGCTGGGAAATTATTTTCTTTATAGAACGGTAGTAATGTTGCTACATCGCTATCTTTACCAGCAGCTACTAATTGCACCAAGACACCATAAGCCACCTTCACGCCATGTTCATACGCATGAGTTTCTGGAACTAATGACATCCCATTATGGACGGCATGCGCGCCAGCCATTCGACCGTATTCTCCCGCAAAGCCACCAACTGTGCCCGCCACTCCTACAATTGTTTCTGCTAGTCGTTCAAAGGCTGGTGTAACTGTTTTAGCTTCTAAACTGGCAAGGCCATCTTTCGTATCGCGTAATAAGATTTCTTGCGTTACTTTTGCTGTACTTAAACCAACTTCAACCATTGCTGGTAATTCACCTTCAACATGCTCTGTGATCCCTTTAGCTTCGTACCATTTGGCTAGCGTGTCGCCAATGCCACCCATGAAGTATTGTTTCGGTGACTCTATTAATAAATTTAAATCCATTAAGCATAAATGGATTCCTCTTTCATAGTATTCCACCTCTTTAAAAGTATGGTCTGGATGATATACAACTGATAACGGAGTAAATCCTGCACATGTTCCTAAAACCGTCGGAATAGTAATTAAGTCAATCCCTAACATCGATGCCGTTCCCTTTGTCGTATCTAAGGCCGTTCCACCTCCGATTCCAACTAGGACGTCAGTCCCTTCAGGAATTTGGGAAGCTAAACGTTCCATGTCTTCATGCGAAGATGTACGATTATAACGTAAGACTGTGAAGTCACGCTCTCCTGGATAATGTTTTTTGAACGCATCATAAGACTTCTCTCCAGTAATTAATACCGGATTTTTAAAGACACTTAATTTTTCATCAAGGAGACTTAATGCCCCCGATTCACAAATAAATTGAGCTGGCCCCGGACGAACGACTTGACTTAATTTCAACATAATAAACTTTCTCCTCTCAAATACCAAGTTACAGACGACGATCGATTATTTCACATTTTGTGTTGAGACTACGGTACTCCCAGAAGCAGTTGAATTTCCAGAAGTAGCTTCACGTAAGTCTTTCTGAGCACATAAACTTGCATAAATACTACCAAATAATGTATGGACTAACGCTCCTACAGCTCCAGCTAGTGCAGTTAATGGGCTGAAATGTGTCATCCCTAAACTTGAAGCAAGTCCAGTGTTTTGTAATCCAATTTCAATCGCAATCGCTCTTGTTGATTCTTTAGAATATCCCATCATGCGACTGACAACATACCCCATACCATATCCAGAAACATTATGAACGAAAACAACAGCAAAGATGAGTAAACCACTTGAGACAATATTTGCTTGGTTAACCGCAACCGTTCCGGCGAGTACCATTAAAACAGCGATCGATGATAAAGTAGGCAGTGATTGGCTCGCTTTTTCAGCATAACTACCTAAGAAGTGATTTGCTACTAACCCTAACACAATAGGTAATAAGACGACTTGTAGAATCGACACAAACATCGGCCAAAATGCAATTTCTACATAAGCTCCACCATAAAATGACAACATCAATGGCGTTAGTAACGGTGATAACAATGTTGAAACTGACGTAGCTGTAATTGATAATGGCACATCCCCATTTGCTAGATAAGTAATTACATTGGAAGATGTCCCACCTGGTACTGAACCAACTAAAATTAATCCTAATGCAATCTCATTTGGCAATTGGAATAAACGTGCTAGAACAAAAGCCGATAGCGGCATGAATAAATATTGCGACAAGACGACAACGAATACTTTTAAAGGTTGTTTAAAAACTTGACTAAAGTCGGACGGCTTCATTGTCGCACCCATAGTGAACATAATAAATTGCAACATTAAAGTTACCCAAGCCGCTAACCACGTGAATGCTTGTGGAATAATTAGGGCAGCACCTGCTGTTAAAACTACAATCCAAGCTAAATAATCGCGAAATAATACATTGACTTTACTTAATACCTTCATATTCCTCACACTCCTAAAATTTTTTAGAAAAACAAAAGAGGCCTCCCCACATATAAAATGGGAAGGCCTCTTGGCGATGTCCCATTCATCCATCACGAATAGGACCACCTGTTATAGAAATATTCTATAAGCTGGAAGTCCTATTCTTAATAATAATAATGATAGATGAATTTGTATGGAACATTTTATTCTCTTCTTTCCTTAACGTTTTTCTAATCATTTTATAATTTATCAGATTTTTACTTCAATTGCAACCTTTCATGAAAAGAATTCCACAACTTTATGCTATACTGACAAAAAAGATACGAGGTGAAAGCGATGTCAGTCCATGTGTACGAACCTTTGAACACTCTAAAACCTGTCGCAGAAAATATTTGGATTGTGGATGGTCCTCAGATAAATATGGATATTAAAATTGGCTCTATCCCCTTTTCAACACGAATGACGATCATTAAATTAAACGATGGCTCTCTTTGGTGTCATTCACCGATTCAAGCAACTCCTAATTTAATCGCTGAAATTAATCAATTAGGACCAGTTAAACACTTAGTCTCTCCTAATATGATTCACTATGCCTATATTTCAGAGTGGCAAAATTATTATCCCGATGCGATCGCTTGGGCAAGTCCAGGTGTAGATAAAAGAGCCGCAAGTCAAAATATTGAAGTAACTTTTGACCATGACTTGACTAACCAAGCGCCCCCTGAATGGTCAATTGAGATTGATCAACTCATATTTAAAGGTAGTGCAGTGATGGAAGAGGTCGTCTTTTTCCATAAATCTAGCCAGACTTTGATACTCGCCGACTTGATTGAAAATTTTGAACCCCAACATTCCAAACATAGGTGGTGGCGTTTAATTTATAAACTTGCTGGTATCGCCCATCCAGACGGTAAAACACCGCTCGATTTCCGCTTAACTTTTACTGGCAATAAAATTACTGCTCGAAAATCTTATTACAAGATGCTTGGTTGGCAGCCAGAAAAAATTATTTTAGCTCATGGCCGCTGGTATGACATGGACGGTGTTGCAGAATTAAAACGATCGTTTAGATGGTTGGAAAAGTAAGATATTTATGACAGAAAAATGGGGCTGGGCAAAAAGTCCCAAATAAACAACCAGCGAACTCAAAACCAATAGAGTTCGCTGGTTGTTTTTATGCATTGAATTTTTTGACGTGTTTTCCCTCATTTTAACGGCACCCCTTCGGATCAT
>JACBXN010000003.1 GCA_015863215.1 Aerococcaceae bacterium DSM 111176 | reverse complement strand
AAACTCGCAATACTACTAGATAATCGAGGCTAATAGGCTTCGTTTTTTTATTTGTATGCCAATATTAATTTTAATCAACAAAATACCCGAGTTGAATGAGCTTCAACTCGGGTTTGTCTACGGTCTGGGAGTCGCGTCCGCGACTCTTTCCTTTTAATTCCACTGTTTGTAGTTGGATGCTGGGTGGAGTTTGTAAAAACTTTGGGTCTAAAACACATAAAGTTTGTACGCTTGGTAAATCTCTTTTCTGCAAATACAACAAAACCCCCGCCCGAGACAACTATTGCTGTCCAGAGCGGGGGGTACTATACTTTTAAAAATTCTACAATTCACTCAACGCATCAGTCATTGAATATAAACCAGGTGCGGCATCTACTAGGAATTCCGCGCCTGTTATAGCACCTTTGGCAAAGATGTCTTTCGAACCGGCACTATGTTTTAATTCCAACACTTCTTGGTTGTTGGCAAATAACACGGTATGTTCACCAACAATATCCCCACCGCGGATTGCGTGGATCCCAATTTCTTCATGGCGGCGTGGTTCGCCTAAGCCACTACGGCCGTGATTAATGTCAGCTTCTTCTGACATATTTTCGACAATTGAGTCTTTCAACATCACCGCCGTACCACTTGGGGCATCTTTTTTGTGGCGGTGGTGTTTTTCGATAATTTCAATGTCGTAACCTAATGGGTATAAAATTTTCGTCATTTCACCAACGATATGTTCCATCACGTTCACACCAATACTGGTATTATGCGCATTTAAGATGGCGATACTCTGGCTTGCCGCTTCAATATTTGCTTCTTGGTCTTCATTTTGACCCGTAGTTGCTAACATGACAGGCAACTTACTCTTAACCGCAAAGTCGATCATCGCGTCGGTTAATGAAACATGTGAGAAGTCAATAATAACATCGGCAGAAATCTCAGCATCATACAAATCATCGAACGAGGCAAAAAATGGAATTGCACCTTCAGTTGAAGCCTCTTCTTGGACACCAGCCACGACTTGATGACGGTCTGAACCCTCTACCAAATTCAAAATCGTCTGCCCCATTGCGCCACTTGAACCTACTAAAATAATTTTCATGCTGGCACCTCTTATTTCGCTGTGTAGCTATCAGCTAAACCAGCAATGTAGCCGTCCAATTGTTCTTGAACTGGCGCAGATGGTTTTGCTAGTGGTAGGCGGTATTCTAAATCACACCAACCTAATTTATGCGCAATATATTTCACCGGAATTGGATTTGCTTCTAAGAATAAGTCGTCGTTGATTCCCGCCAATTCAGCATTCAATGCGTCCGCTTCGTCAACTTTTCCATCAGTGTATAATGCCATCACGTCATGCACTTCATCTGGCATCACATTCGCTGTAACCGAAATCGCACCGTGACCACCTAATTTAACGATGTCTAAGTTTAAATCATCGTTACCTGAATAGATCGCGAAGTCTTCGTCCACTAAATCAATGACTGCTTTCGTGTAATCTAAATCGCCAACTGCGTCTTTTAAGGCAACAATGTTGTCGACTTTTGCTAACTCCGCCACTTGTTCTGGGCGAATCGTCACATTTGTACGTCCTGGCACATTGTATAAAATAATCGGAATGTTGACACTATCCGCGATCATTTTGAAATGCGTCATCAGACCTTCATCATTGGCTTTGTTATAGTATGGCGTTACGATTAGTAATGCATCCGCGCCAGCTGCTTCCGCTGCTTGGCTTAAACGAATGGAGTGCATGGTATCGTTAATCCCTGTCCCCGCGATGACTGGCTTGCGTCCAGCAACGTGGTCAACGGCAAATTTAATTTGTTGAATTTGTTCCTCGTCTGTAACCGTTGACGCTTCACCGGTTGTCCCAGCTACGATTAACGCATCCGTTTTATGTTCTAAGTGGAAATCAAGTAAATTACGAAACGCGTTCCAATCAATTTCACGTGTTCCTTCAATAAATGGCGTAATGATCGCAACGCCCGAACCTGTATAAATATGTGACATATTTGTTCCTCCTATAATTGATTATTGACTAAATCTTCAAACGTATCGCGTTTCACCGTTAACTTCACCGCATCATCCGTAACATGCACCATTGCTGGGCGTGGGATGTAGTTATAATTACTCGCCATTGAGAAATTGTAAGCACCCGTCCCATTGACTAATAGTAAATCCCCAGTTTCTGCTTGAGGTAATTCAATGCCTTCAATAATTTTATCGCCAGATTCACATGCTTTTCCTGCAATTGTATAGGTCGTCGTTGACTCCTCAGTAATCTTATTCACAATCGCCCCTTCGTATTCAGCTTGATATAAAGCTGGACGAATGTTGTCCGTCATACCCCCATCAACAAAGGCATATTCTTTACCAGATAATGTTCCCTTCAAGTCACCTACACGGTAAAGCGTACTTCCTGAAGCATTAACTAAAGAACGCCCTGGTTCAATCGAAATTTTTTCAATCGGCAGACCCGCTTCTTCAATGCTGACTTCAATTTCTTTGACAAATTTCGGCAAGTACTCCACCACATCAAATGGCGTATCGGCTTCGGTATAGTAAACCCCAAATCCACCACCGAAATTCAATTCGGTAATTTTCATGCCTAGATCCTCTTTTACTGTTTTGGCAAAATCAATCAGCGCATGACTCGCCTTTAAAAATGACTCTTGGTCAAAAATCTGACTTCCAATATGACTATGGAAACCAACAAAATTAAGATTTTCCATCGCCATCATTGACTCAATATAGTTGTTAATTTCAGGATCATGAATATTTTCCCCGAACTTCGAATCATTCGTCGCCGTCACAATATATTCATGCGTATGCGCCTCAACTCCTGGATTCACACGGAGCAAGACTTTCTGTTTAAAATCACTCGCTACACTTCCGGCAATTTCATTGATCCGTCCAGCCTCTTGATGATTATCAACCACAATCGTCCCAACACCTTGCTGCAACGCGTAAACCAATTCATCATTCGTCTTGTTATTCCCGTGGAAATACATGCGCCCCGCATCAACTCCGCCAGCCATCCCCGCATAGATTTCACCCGCGGAAACAACGTCTTGACCAATGTCTAATTTCGCAATTAATCGTGCGATTTCTTTGGTAAGTAAGGCTTTCGACGCATAAAGTACCTCCGATTCGAATTTAGTTGACTTTAAACCCTCGCGGTATCCTTCAACACGGTCGATAAATGACGTTTCGTCAAAAATATATAATGGCGTCTGATACGTTTGCGCCATTTCTTCATAGCTATGGCCGCGATGTGTCAGTACATCACCTTGAATCATTTGATAATTTTCTAATCTCATAGTTCATCTCCTAAAAAAATAGTGCCAGCGAACAAAAGGTTCGTGGCACCATTAACTGGATTATCCTTTTGCCCGGTAATTGATTGTACATATTGTTAATCGGCAAATTAACAATAACAGTGACTAATTTATTCAACTAGCCCCCAACAGATTGACTGTTTCGGCAAAATCCCCTTTCACTCATCAGAGTTACTCTTGTCATTTGCGCCTCGCACAATACCTTTTTAAATATCTATCTCAACTATAACATAATTGGCGTTTAATTCAACGTAAATGGTTTAGATTCTCATTTTTTTATCATACTTCTCATTTTATACTTGACTTTTGGCGCAATTATCCGTACTTTTAAAGGTAGAATATTCTTATCAAGAGATGAATGTAAATAAGGAGTAGATAAAATGTCAAATGGATATCATATTGCTGTTGTCGGCGCGTCGGGCGTTGTCGGGAGAACGATCGTGGAAGTGCTCGAAGAACGTGGCGTTCCAGTAAGCAAGTTACAATTGTTCGCAAGTGCACGCTCTGCAGGGAAAACTGTGCCTTTCAAAGGTGAAGACGTTGTCATCGAGGAATTAACGGAAGAGTCGCTTGCTGCCCCAATTCAAATTGCTATTTTCTCAGCCGGCGGAGAAACGTCGAAGAAATTCGCGCCAATCGCTGCTGCTAATGGCGTTTTCGTGATTGATAACTCGTCAGCGTTCCGTATGGACGACGACAAAAAATTAATTGTCCCAGAAATTAACGGGAAAATTTTAACAACGGAAGATAAAGTGATCGCGAACCCGAACTGTTCAACAATCCAATCGGTTGTCCCAATTGCGCCAATTCATGAAAAGTACGGCATTAAACGCATTGTGTATAACACATACCAAGCCGTTTCAGGTGCGGGACGTGCTGGGATTGAAGATTTGGAAAACAACACAACAAACAATTTCCAATACCCAATTCGCGAAACAGTCATTCCTCAAATCGACGTGTTCCTAGACAATGGCTACACGAAAGAAGAAGAGAAAATGATCAACGAAACACACAAAATCTTAAATGACTACGATGTGAATGTTACTGCAACGTGTGTTCGTGTGCCAATCAAAACAGGTCACGCTGTTTCAATCAATATCGAAACAGAAAAACCATTTGATGTAGACACGGTTCGCGACGAAATCGGTGCGTTACCAGGTGTTGTGATTATCGACGACATCAAAAACAACCGCTACCCATTACAAAATGAAGCGGAAGGTAAAGACGAAGTATTTGTCGGCCGCGTTCGCCGTGATAACTCAATCGAAAATGGATTGAATATGTTTGTGGTTGCGGACAACTTACGTAAAGGTGCCGCAACAAACTCAGTTCAAATCGCTGAGAAGTTGATTGAGATGGGATTAGTTTAGGAATTAATTTTAGGAGACCAAATGGCCTGAATGGCTGTTTGGTCTTTTTTGTTTGGGATTGAATTGGGCGGAAACTGAGCATTGCGTTCAACTCCAAAGCGATTTTGGCATTTGAGTTTAATAAATAGGAGATTCCGTTAAACTACAAGGTGGTTTTGGCGTCGGAGTTTAATAAATAGGAGATTCCGTTAAACTACAAGGTGGTTTTGACGTCGGAGTTTAATAAATTAGGGATTCCGTTAAACTACAACATGGTTTTGGCGTTGGAGTTTAATAAATTAGGGATTCCGTTAAACTGCAGGGTGGTTTTGGCGTTGGAGTTTAATAAATTGGGGATGGCGTTAAACTGCAACGTGGTTTTGACGGCGGAGTTTAATAAATAGGAGATTCCATTAAACTGCAGGGTGGTTTTGGTGTCGGAGTTTAATAAATAGGAGATTCCGTTAAACTGCAACGTGATTTTGGCGTTGGAGTTTAATAAAATGGGGATGCTGTTCAACTGCAACGTGGTTTTGGCGTGGGAGTTTGTACACACATACATATTCGTCAAAACTAAACTACATACTAGTTCGAAGTTTTGATGCCACACTCAGATTCATCAAAACTAACTTCAATTTCAACCCTAAGTTTTGACGCCACACTCAGATTCATAAAAACTAACTTCAATTCCAACCCTAAGTTTTGACGCCACACTCAGATTCATAAAAACTAACTTCAATTCCAACCCAAAGTTTTGATGCCACACTCAGATTCATCAAAACTAACTTCAATTTCAACCCTAAGTTTTGACGCCACACTCAGATTCATAAAAACTAACTTCAATTCCAACCCTAAAGTTTTGACGCCACACTCAGATTCATAAAAACTAACTTCAATTCCAACCCTAAGTTTTGACGCCACACTCAGATCCATCAAAACTAACATCAATTCCGACTACTCTCTTCCTCCCATCTACCCCACTTTCTCCAAACAAAAAACAGATGACTGGTTAAGGTCATCTGCTTCATAAATCTACTGCTCGGTCGGTTCGGAAATGGAACCGGCCATGATTACGGCGTGCATCGGGTCGGCATGCTTGACCTCGTACACAACGGCGCCTTCGTGCCAAACAACGGAGTTGTCCTCGTAATTTCCGTCACCGGAAACTTTCAGCGTGATCTGACCGACGTCAGTGGGCGCGGGCAGATAGACTTCCTTGAGGTAATCCACCACTTCCTCAGCTAGCGGAATCGGGTCCTCGCCGTTCATATTGCTCGCCTGAATCAGCAAACTCCAATTCCCCTCCTGCCAATTGAGGTAAGTCGAACCGGCCGCACCTTGCATAAAGCCAGTGTGACCGTAGCCTAAATCAACTTCCTCACCTTGCAAATCTAAAATCTGGTCAACCGCCCCAGCCGCTTCCTCCTCGGACGCGTAAGACGTCTTCGACAGCGACGCAATCGGCGTCAACTCATTGACCGCCGGGTCGTTGATTTTGATAGGCTCGTCCTCCGCATAATAGAAAATGTTGAAATTTTCCTGATCCGACCTGTTCGTCGTGGCAGCGGTTACGTATTCCGGCATGTCCGGCGTCAATACGTACGTCGGCAAACGGTCGTCTGGATAGATTTCAGCCAGCCCGTCCACCACATATTGCGCATGTTCCTGCGGCGTCGCCGATTGCGCTTGCACCGTTTGGGTTTCTAACGCAAACGGCGATACGCCAAAACTGTTGAGTGGCCCTACAAATTGTGTGACAATTCCCACCGCGACAATGGTTCTGACAAATTTTCTCATCACATCTCGCCTCCTAAATTTATTGTACTCCTCCGCCCGCCACCGCACAATTAATAGACACCCATTTCACGAAAATGTGCCATTTAATTCATAAAAAAGCCTTATTAACTTAGGAAAAGTATGGTACTCACCATTGATAATAATTTCAATTTGAGTGGGTACGTTGTTTTAACCTCCGATTAGAGAAGGTATAAGTATTTAGTTGTGGATGCACCAACTTGTTGCATCAGCATGAGAATTTTAGTGGTGATGCAACAGGTTGGTGCATGGGCATTGGAATGAAGTTGAGAGGCGGGGATGCAAATTAATGCATCCTTTATATAGATCGAGTAGAATTGAGTTTTAAGATGCAGATTTTTAGGTCACCAATCATGAAACCAAACAAACTCTCCACAACAAACAAAGGGATTGAATTGAGGAGTCGCCTAAGCGACTCGACCTTATAAATAATGTAGCCTTTAGGCGCAGCCTAAAAGCCTCTTTTAATAAAGGAAGTCAATTTCATCAGAAATTGACCACTACTTAAAGTCCCCGAAGTTTGTAGTTGAATGAAGATTCTCTTAATGAGACTAGTTACAGAATGAAAGTGTAGAGTAATTGAGAAACTGATGCACCAACTTGGTTCATGACACACACAAATTAGATGCCGATGTACCAACTTGGTCCATGGCGCACACAAATTAGATGCCGATGTACCAATTTGGTTCATGGCGCACACAAATTAGATGCCGATGTACCAATTTGGTTCATGGCACACACAAATTAGATGCCGATGCAATAACTTGGTTCATAACGCCTCCCCTCACTTTAATATTCCAGAGGAGGCATTTTTTTTGCATCCCCTACTCTCAAATTCCAGAAGGTGCATTTTTTATATCTAACTAACTAATTTGCGAAATACAGCGCACCATTTTCCCGTGGGAACAAGGGATTTTGGCGCAGCTACTAAGGCTGTTGGCACTTTAGTGCCTTACAGACTTGTATGCGTAATAAATGCAGTCTAATAACATAATGCATCTTAAAATACATATAGTTTGTCATTACTTTAACCAGCCGAGCTTAGTATTTCTTGTGCAAAGCACTTAGAAATACTCTAGCCAAAATAGTCCGGAATAACCGCAGCTAAATCTACAGGGTATAACAATCCAAATTAATCAGAATTATTACTCATTTATTAAACTGCAGATATTCCCGCATGTAAGCTTGTAATGTTACTAAAGCAACAACAAGCTCAGCAAGTTATGAAGGCGCCCCCCACGGAGAAAATGGTGAGCTGTATTCCGCAAATCCCCCCAAACCCAAAAAAAGAAACCACATTCCTGTGATTTCCTTTTATCTCAATTCGCAATCTCTAACCTAGGCCCTAAGCCATAATCGCTTTAATCTCTAAATAATCCTCAACACCATACAGCCCATTCTCACGACCTAAACCAGATTCCTTATACCCACCAAACGGTGCACGCGGTGAACGCGCTCCTTGGTTAACATACACATTTCCGGTACGAATTTTCTTAGCCACTTTAATCGCTTCATTTCTATCCGGACCAGTAACCGCACCCGATAAACCAAATGGCGTATCGTTCGCGATATCAATCGCTTCTTCAACTGTCTTATACTTAATCACAGACAACACAGGGCCAAAGATTTCTTCCTGAGCGATCGTCATATCATTCGTCACATCAACAAACACAGTTGGTTCCACATAGTAACCAGTTCCCTCAATCGCGTTACCACCAATCAAGAGTTCAGCGCCTTCTGCTTTCCCTTTTTCGATATACTCTAAAACTGTCTCCATTTGACGTTTTGAAACCATTGGTCCCACTTTTGTATCATGAGAATCCGGCGAACCAACAGCCGCATTGTTTGCATAATAGTCTTTAATGACCTCTAAATACTCATCATATTCCGATTCAGGCACTAATAAACGCGTTAACGCTGCACAAGTTTGACCTTGATTATTTAAAACAGTATCTGCTGCTTGCTTCACTGCTTTAAATTTATCTGCGCCAGGAAGTCCTAACATTACAGACTTACCACCCAATTCTAGAATCATTTTCTTAATTGTTGGGCTCGCTTTTTCATATAAACCACGCCCAACTTCCGTTGAACCTGTAAATGAAATCAATGGTACATCTTTATGTCCAGCTAAATAATCGCCAACCGTTCCACCTGAACCTGTAACCACATTAAAGACGCCCTTAGGTAAGCCAGCTTCATCCGCTAACTTCGCATATAAAATCGCTGAGATCGGTGTATCCGATGCCGGTTTAACAACAACCGTATTTCCTGCTACCAATGCAGGCGTTACTTTTCGTTGAATTTGGTTGAATGGATAATTCCACGGCGTAATACAAGCAACTACACCAAAGCCTTCCTTCTGAATGATCGCATTGTCGATTTGGTCAATAAATTTAAAATCCGAAATATCGTCCAATGTCGCACGCATTTCATTAACCGACAGCGGCACATGGGCTTTCTCAGAAAAAGTACGCGAAGCGCCTAATTCCTCTACAATTGTGTTCGCAATTTCTTGTTGGTATTCAACCATCTTGTCGTATAAACGCTCAAGATGCAACTTACGCGCTTCAATGCCCATCTCATTCCATTCCGGAAATGCCGCATTTGCAGCTTCAACCGCTGCATCAACATCCGCTTCATTACTTGAAGTAACCTGAGCGATCACCTCTTCCGTTGCCGGATTAATCACATCAGAAAATTCACCCGACGCCGAATCTACCCATTCACCATTAATATAATTCTGATAAATCTTCATCTAATCTCACCTTTCGAGTGCGACTTAATTAATTGCTACGCCATCCTTCAAATAAATATACTGAGGCTCATCATTATCCGCATCAAAATCAACACGCAAATCATGCCCATTGAAGAACCATTCATCACTACGCTCAACAAAGAACAACAAACCATCCTCTGTCCTAAATTCCGCAACCGCATCCTCCGGCACATTCGGCTCAATCGCTAAACCAAACCCAGGATTAACCGGCGACGACGCGTAAATTTTAATCTTAAAACGCACGCCCGCATCTTGTTGATTCTCAGGCAACCCAACATTCTCTTTAAACCAATCAGCCGCAGCCGTTGTCACTTCTATTTTCATAAACAGTCCTCCTATTTCAATACCCCCATTATAAAGGTATTCATACATTAATCATAATTTAATGCTTATTGAAAAGTATAGCTCATACTTCTTAAACAAACTACGATTCTTGTTCCTCAATCAAATCATGTTGATACGCATAAATCGTTGCTTGCGTACGGTCACTGACTTGTAATTTAGACAAAATATTCGACACATGTGTCTTAACCGTTTTTAAACTAATAAATAATTCGTCCGCAATTTCCTGGTTAGAAAAACCTTTAGCCACACATTGCAACACCTCAAACTCGCGGTTTGTTAACTCATCATGCAATTTAGGCTTGTTCTGCTCGGCTTCGCCTTCGATTAATTTAGAGGTCACTTCGGGACCCATTACCTCCCCGCCCTGATGCGTCTCACGGATCGCGTTGGCAATGTCCTCAGCACTAGACGTTTTTAGAATATAGCTTTTAGCACCCGCCTGGATGGCAGGAAATACCTTTTCATCATCTAAAAATGACGTCACGATAATAATCTTAGCCTCTGGCCATTCAGCCATAATGCGTTTAGTTGATTCGATCCCGTCCATCACGTCCATTACCAGATCCATCAAAATGATATCTGGCTTTAGTTCAACCGCCAAATTGTACCCTGCAAGTCCGTTCGATGCTTCACCAATCACTTCAATATCAGGTTGGACCATCAAATAGCTCGAAACGCCGAGTCTGACCATTTCGTGGTCGTCAATTAATAATACTTTTATCATAATTTCGCTCTTTCTTTATGTTTTTGGAATATTTATCGTTATAATCGTACCCTTAGCAGTACTATTAATATTTAAAGTACCACCCATACTCGTAACCCGTTCGCGCATATTCGTCAGCCCATAATTCCCAGACTGGCGCACACTCGTCACATCAAAACCTTTACCATCATCAATCACTTTCAACTGAACATGGTCATGCGTCTGCGTTAGGAAAACCTCCAAACGCTTGGCCTTAGCATGCCGGAGCGTATTGGAAATCGCTTCTTGCGTAATTCGGAAAAGATGATCCTCAATCCCTGACTCCAATTGCACGTCCGGATCCAATTGCCAAACAACATCAATCGGCACCTTCCCATTAAACTCAGTCAGGACATGTTCAATCCCTTCACTGAGCGTACGTTCCTTCAATTCAACCGGACGCAGATGTAATAACAACGCACGCATTTCCGTTTGCGCACTCCCAATCACATCTTCCACGCGGTCAATTTGTTGCTTCAACATCGGATTCTCCGCTTCATCAACGGTTGAATTAATTGCCGACATCATCATCGTCGCCGCAAACAATTCCTGACTCACCGAGTCATGCAACTCACGCGCAATCCGCAAGCGCTCGCCCTCAATGATTTCATCTTTCGTATCCTCACCCACAAACGTAGGTGCTGCCGATAATTCTTGTAAATCCTTCGACATCTGCACCATATTCAAGCGCAATGCTTCAATTTCTTGACTGAGTAGCGAATCTGACTGATCCTCTTGTTTAAAAATTGGATGACTATACTTATTCAGCAAAAGCCAATTTATTTTCGCCCGAATAACATCATGATCCCGGCCCGTATTGTACGCCAATACCGAGGCAATAATCGCACTCATGACGACCACAAACGCAATCAACCAAGTGTAGAGCGGAATACTAATCACCTGAAAAGTAATAATATCCCCCCAGTCGGCACTATCTAAACCATAAATAATAACAATGAACACAACTAAAATCGACGTCGTTAATTGAAGTAAGTTAAAAATAAATATATTAATCCAACGACGAGCACTCATAACACAATCACCTCAACATCCCCAAACGCCACTGAAATGACGAATCTTAATTGCCGCGGCGACTCTAAATAATCCGGGCTCATCCACTGGAAATTCTCTCCTGTTAATGGGTACGTTTCCTGTTCGAAGATGACCTTTCCAGAAATGGCACTGACATTGATTGAAATCCCAACCTCAATCGGCACAATCACTCGAATGCGGCCATATAATTTTTGAATGACAACCACTGTTTCCTTATCCGGCAACATTGTATTACCGAAATCGACGATATTATTACCACCAAAGTAAATCAAATTAATATCATGCAATTCAAAATCCGTCTGTTCTGAATTTTCATATTCCATCATATTCCTTTGCGACAACCTTGACCTTTGATTACTTTGTGGCTGAATAATTTGAACGGCTTGATAGCTGTTATTAATTTGGTCCTTGAATGGATGAATGGTTTGTTCATTAAAATGCGCAAATTCAAAGCCAACATCTGTATTGTAGAGGAAATATAATACCACTATAAATACGAGGAAGAACCAGATTGATTTGGTCATAAAGATGGCCATGCCGGAGATGACGACGCCTAAGATGGCGACGATTCGGGCGGTGGTTAGGTGTTTGATAAATAGACTGCCGAGTAGGAGTAAGACGCCTGCACCAAAGAGAATGCCGTAGACTAAGTTGAATAGTATTTCACTCAAGATCAGAATGATTCCGATGGCTAGTACAATAAATATGCGGTGTTTTAGTTTCTCTTTCATAACGCGCTCCTTTCTTATTCTTCTTCTACATTTTACCGAAGAAAGCGCTAAAATGCCATGACTATATTAATATGTATTTGATATAATTATTTCTTAAAACATTATAATAATACGCAAAACATTGAGAAAAGAGCATCCAATTGTGGTATTGGAATTTGCTGCATACAGCCCGCATTTTCTCCGTGGGGGACGAAACGCTAATCTACGATAAAGGGGCATTCATCGTGCTGTGGGACCGTCTTCTGCATTCTTCGAATGCTCCAGACTCGCCTAGCTATTGAAGTTGTAACTCACTTCGTTCGAACAACTTCTAATACGCTAGTTTGTCCTTTTCACGGCACATGAATGCCCCTTTCTCTCCGATTAGCTTAGTGAATAGAGATATTATGATTAGTAGTAAAAATCTTCATATTTAACCCGAAGGGAGAAATCGGAGAATTGCTGGGGATCAATGCTTGATTTTAATTGGTTTGAATTTGCTTTGGAGCTTTGGCTCGCAAATTTTTTAGTTTGTAATTTCTTCTGAATTCTGTGTGAGTCGATTCTTAGTTCGGGAATGCGGAGTGTGGGTTTTTAGAGGTATTTTTGTTTGTTGTGGGATAATTGATCTATTGGTTCAAGCGGTGGTCAATTTCTGATGAAATTGACTTTTATTCTAGTAGTCGAGTCGCCTGGCGACTCTTTCTATTTTATCCATAGTTGGTATTGGGGTTATGGTTGATTTTAGAAACTGGATGAGTTCGATTACAAATTTTTGGATACAAATATTGTTATAACATTTGGAGTTGTTTAGAGGCTGGTTTTGTTATGGAGGCACTGGTTTTATAACAATAGGAGCTGGTTAGACGTGGATATTGTTACAGAACCCCTGCTTTTATAACATTACAGGCTGTCTAGTCTCTAGATTTGTTACTGAGACACTATTTTTATAACAATTCGGACTCTCTAAACACTGATTTTGTTACTGATTTTCTGTTCTTATAACCAGGTCAGCAAATAAACAAAACCATAATAATATCAGCTATGAAAACTCAACCCATACAGCTAAAAAATGCTTTATAGTGCTATCTAATTAGATACAAAAACAATCAAAGGAGTCGCCCCGCGACTCCCTCCGCTATAAAAAACTCTCCACGATCCACAAAGTTTTACAACTAAAACAAAACCAACAAGAAACTACGAACAACATAATTTGCAGACCAAAGGTCCAAGGCAAATTCCAACCATCCCAAACCAAACACTCCATCCCCAGCATTTTCAACTTTAACAATCTCAACCTCATAAGCCCCACCAGGCGACTCAATCGAAACCTGATCACCAATCTTTTTACCAAGAATCGCTTTGGCAATCGGCGAATCGTTTGAGATCTTAAAGTCCATCGGATCCGCTTCCGCAGAACCAACAATTGTATAACTCTCTTCGTCCCCATCAGGCAACTCAACGAAAGTCACTTTTCTACCTAAAGTTACTTCATCAGCAGCAACATCTTTATCGTCGATGATTTCAGCAAAACGAATTTGGTTCTCCATAGTCGCAATACGACCTTCTAACATCGCTTGCTCATCACGGGCAGACTCATACTCAGAGTTCTCTGACAAGTCCCCGAAACTACGAGCCACTTTAATACGCTCAATAATTTCTTTACGCTTATTAACTTTTAAATCTTCTAATTCTGCCTCTAACTTAGCCTTACCTTGGGCAGTCATTGGATATGTCTTTTGATCATTCATTCTTTAAATTCTCCTAAATCTATTCTATTAATTATTTTGTTTATTGTTTAAAATGGATGCAATTTTTGTCGTTATTAAGTCAATTGCAACTTGATTATATCCACCTTCGGGGATAATCACATCAGCATAACGTTTGGTTGGTTCGATGAATTGGTGATGCATCGGTTTAACCACTTCAATATATTGACTAATGACTGAATCGACCGAACGGCCACGTTCATTAATGTCACGTAAAATACGGCGTGATAAACGAATATCATCGTCGGTATCGACATAAATTTTAATGTCCATCAAATTACGTAATCGCTTATCGTCTAAAATCAAGATACCCTCTACAATGATGACATCTCGTGGTTCTTGACGAATGGTTCGAGTGGATCTTGTATGTTCAGCAAAATTATATTGCGGTATATCAATACCGTCACCATTAATCAATTGTTTCAAATGTTCAATGAACAAGTCATTGTCAAAGGCTAAAGGATGGTCATAATTTGTGTTTAAACGTTCCTCAAATGTTAATGACGATTGATCCTTATAATAAGAATCTTGTTGTAATAACATCACTGAAAGTCCTGAGAAATTTTTCACAATTTGCTCGCTGACACTCGTCTTCCCACTACCTGACCCACCTGTAACACCTATTACTATCGGTTGTGGCATGGCCTTCTCCTCCTATAATTAACCGTAAATAGATGAGTGAGTTCAACAATTACTGAACTCACTCATCTTAATTTTAATGGAATTTATATTTATTCTGTTACTGATTCTTCTATTATAACACTTTCTTCTTCGCTTGTGTTATTCATTTCCTCATTTGTCGAAGAATTTTCCTCATTTTCAATTGATTCTTGACGCGCATTCACATATTCTTCAACTAAAGCATCATGTTCCTCAATTGTTGAAGAATAATAAACATCACCCGTATCTAAATCTGCAACGAAGTAATAGAAATTATTCCACTCAGGGTAAATAACCGATTCAATCGACATTAAACTCGGACTATTAATCGGACCAGGCGGCAAGCCATCATACATATACGTATTGTACGGCGAATCCACTTCTAAATCAGAATAAGTCACAAATTCCTTATGCTCACCCAATGCGTAAAGCACGGTAATATCACTCTGCAGCGGCATTCCCACTTCGATACGGTTATAGAAGACACCCGACACTAATTGACGGTCTTCTTGGGTTACCGCTTCACGTTCAACCACTGAAGCGAGCGTTAATACTTGGTGGAAATCCAAGTAAGTGTATTCCAAATCTGCGAGGAGAGATTGGTAAACATTATTAGTCGCTCCGATCATCTGTGTGATTAATTCTTGCGCAGTCATTCCCGCGAAGTAATCATAAGTAGCTGGGAATAGGTATCCCTCTAATGTGTAGTTTAAGCCTTCGATTTCAGTTAAACCAGCTAACATCGATGGGAATTGTGTTTGTAAATCTGCAATGAAATCTTCATCATTTACCACATCAATAAATTCTTCCGCCGTGATCGCTGTGTTTTCACCGACAATGGCCGCAATCTCTTCAATTTGCATACCTTCAATAACAGTAATCGTCGTATCCGCATCCACAAAGATAGGTTCCCCACCCTCTTGGATCGTTCCTAGAATTTCTTCCGCGCCCATACTACGATTAAATTCATAATGTCCGGCTTGTAATTCATCATTATTGTTAAATTTTAAATAATAATCAAACAATTGCGCATTATTTACAACACCAGCATCACTTAAAATCCCTGCGATATCTGAGGCGTTACTGCCGACAGGAATGGTTACTTCAACCGTTTCTTGGTTGGATTCGTCCACTGGGCCTAAGCCATTTTGAACATAAAAATAGCCAGACACCCCAATTACTACAACAATGAGTACGATCGCCAGTAAAATATAGCGAACAATACGATTGGTCCATAAATGGAGTTTGGCATCTTTTGTTTCTTCTTTTTTAGCTATTTCTCGTAATTCTTGCCATTTATTATCACTCATATAAACTCCTTATCCTACATTGTTCCTGCCATCTTACCAGAAAATTCTCTCAGATAGGTAACGAATACGTTACAAAACAATGTGAGTTTCACCTATAAAAATCACACTCCCACAAAGTGGCAGTGTGTTATTTTACATATTTTCGTCTTGGATAAAAGTTCCTAAAACCTCTTCAACCATATCCCATTCTTCTTCTGTTTCGATTGGATGTAAAGCACCAGACATTTCGTCGTTTGACTCTTCATATGAGTATGCTTGTAATTCGACATTTTCGTCTTCGTCTTCATCCTCAGCACTTACTGGGAATAAAATAACATATTTCTTTCCAAAGTCGTCTGATTCGAATGTAAATAAGATTTGATGTAAGGCTTCATTTCCCTCTTCATCAACTAAAGTGATATATGATTCTTCATCATGATTGTGTTCGTGTTTATCTGTCATAGTAAACTCCTTTGTAAATTAAATTGATTGTGAGTCTAAATAGTTTTGTAAAATGATTACTGCTGCAACTTTATCAATGACCTTTTTACGTTTAGCACGGGATACATCTCCCGAGATAAGCATTTTTTCAGCTTGTGATGTTGATAAGCGTTCATCTTGATACACTATTTCTAATTCTGGCATTACCTTTAGTAGGCGGTCGCCAAATGCCATCGATGCTTCCGCACGTGGCCCAATGGAATTATTCATATTTTTTGGCAAACCGATTACAACCGTTTTAACGCCATTTTCTTTAATTAATTGAGACAAACGATCAAAACCAAAGTCTCCCTGGTCTTCATTGATACGTATTGTTTCAATGGGTTGAGCTGTCCAGCCAAGTAAATCGCTGACAGCAACCCCTACCGTCACACTTCCAACATCGAGTCCCATAATTCGTTGATAATTTGCCATATTATTTAATTGTCAAATAGTACTCAACTAAGTCCTCAATAATTTCGTCACGCTCATAACGTCTAATTAAGTTACGCGCATCATTGTGACGCGGAATATATGCAGGATCCCCAGATAATAAGTAACCAACTATTTGATTAATTGGATTATAACCTTTTTCTTCGAGGGCATTATAGACAATTTCTAATGTTTCACGTACTGATTTACGATTAATGTCATCCACGTGAAATAAAATCGTTTCATCTAATGATTTCATAGTGATATCGATCCTCTCTTTTTTATTCACCACTGGCTATTGCAGCACACAAATTCAGTATACAATAACCGAGTTTTAAAGTCACTCAATTATACACTTTATATCGATTTTTCGCAAACAACGCACTGTATAATTGCTGCTGATTTTAAGAAATTCCATAACATTTCATAGACGTATTTTAAATTATTTTCGCCACAAAATCGAATAATACGTACTATTTAATCAAAATAATTCCCCTCTCGCCAAATAATACGCATTATTTAGAAAAAATATTCTATACCACCACTGCGACAGACTTTTCATTGAAAACGGTTAATAGTGATGTTAATGCTGTTCTATTTCATTTATCAACTGTTATATACCCCGCACCACACCTTAAATAAAGCGTATTATATGTTGCATTAATTTAAATAACGTGTATTATTAATAATTAAATACGGCTTAATAATTGAAAGGCGGAGAATTGAAATGACAAAACGGGTTTATAACTTCAATGAAGGTAACAAAGAAATGAAAGCGTTGTTAGGTGGAAAAGGTGCCAATTTATCGGAAATGGTCAACTTGGGCTTGCCGGTACCGAACGGATTTACGATTACGACAGAAACATGTATGGAATATTTGGCTGATCCGGAAAATACGGTCGAAGTATTGAAAGAAGACGTGCTGGAAGCATTGCGTATACTGGAAGAACAAACGGGTAAAGCGTTCAACGCGGAGAATTTACTACTCGTTTCAGTGCGAAGTGGTGCGGCAATTTCAATGCCAGGGATGATGGACACGATTTTAAACTTGGGATTAAATGACGAGAGTGTCGAAATGTTGGCGAATAACACCGGTAAACCTAACTTTGCCTACGATAGTTACCGACGCTTATTGCAAATGTTTGGGGAAGTTGTGTATGAAATTCCGGCCCATAAATTTGCGCGCGCATTAGATAACGCCCGTAATAGCAAGGGTTACCAATATGATAGCGAACTTCAAGCGGATGATTTACAAGAATTAATTGCAGAATATAAAGCTATTTACCAAGAATTTGACCATGAATTCCCGCAAGACCCAGTGGATCAACTATTTGAGGCCGTTCGTGCGGTGTTTGATTCTTGGAATAACCCGCGAGCCATTTTCTACCGTCAATTAAATGAAATTGCGGATGATTTGGGAACTGCGGTTAATGTACAAGAAATGGTATTTGGTAATTCTGGGGAAAACAGTGGGACTGGGGTTGCCTTCACACGAGATGCGTCAACTGGTGAAAAACGTGTTTACGGCGAGTATTTATTGAATGCTCAAGGTGAAGACGTTGTGGCTGGGATTCGTACACCGAACCCAATTGCGTTGTTAGAGGAACAAATGCCTGAAGTGTACGCCCAATTTACTGAGATTACGGAAACTTTAGAGACACATTACCAAGACATGCAAGACATTGAATTCACGATTGAAAATGGCAAACTCTTCATCTTACAAACGCGTAATGGGAAACGAACAGCCAAAGCGGCGTTTAAGATTGCGGTTGATTTAGTGGAAGAAGGTTTAATTAATAAGGAACAAGCCTTATTAATGTTAGATCCGAAATCAATTGACCAACTGTTGCACCCTTCTTTTAAAGAAGAAGCATTACTTACTGCGCAATTAGTTTCAAGTAAAGGTTTACCTGCCAGCCCCGGTGCTGCCACAGGACGCGTTTACTTCGATGCAGAAACCGCAACAGAAAAAGCGAATGAAGGCGAAGCGGTGATTTTAGTGCGTATGGAAACGTCGCCGGAAGATATTGAAGGAATGGCTGTCAGTCAAGCGATTGTGACAAGTACCGGTGGGATGACTTCCCATGCAGCGGTTGTGGCGCGTGGGATGGGACGTTGTTGTGTGGCTGGTGTGGTTGATTTAGATATTAATTACGATACGAAAACGGTGAATTATGCCGGTGGAACAATTCATGAAGGAGATATTATTTCTGTTGACGGTACACTCGGTCAAATTTTCCTAGGCGCACTTGAGACAGTTCCTACCGCAACGGACGAAACATTTGAAACAGTCATGACTTGGGCGGATGAAGTCGCGCGTATGAAAGTACGTATGAACGCGGAAACTTTAAGTGATATCCAAACAGGACTTAATTTTGGTGCCGCTGGGATTGGTTTAGTTCGTACGGAGCATATGTTCTTTGCCCCTGAACGTTTAATTGAAATTCGTCGTTTCATTTTAGCGAATAATCCAGGTACGCGTGCTCAAGCGATTCAAAATATCTTACCGCATCAACAAACGGATTTCGAAGGGATATTCGGATTAACAGGAGACTTACCGGTTGTGGTTCGCTTGTTAGATCCGCCTTTACACGAATTCTTACCGCATGACGATCATGAAATTGAAGTGGTGAGTAAACAATTAGGTATTTCTGTGGATGAGTTGACGGCGCGTGTCAAAGATTTACAAGAAACAAACCCAATGCTTGGTCACCGTGGTTGTCGTTTAGCGATTACTTACCCAGAATTATACTTAATGCAAGCGGAAGCGATTATTCGTGCAGCTTTACGCGTTAAAGAAGATGGCATCAATGTCACACCGGAAATTATGATTCCGTTGGTGAGTACTGCTAAGGAATTAGAGACGTTACGTCAGATTATCATCGACCATATTGATGAAATTTTTGTCACAACTGGTTCGGCCGTTGATTACACTATTGGGACAATGATTGAAACACCGCGTGCCTGTGTAACTGCTGAAGAGATTGCTGGGCACTCTGACTTCTTCAGTTTTGGTACAAATGACTTAACGCAAATGGTCTTTGGCTTCTCAAGAGATGACGCGAATAATTTCATTCATGACTACAGTAGTCAAGGAATTTTAGAGAATGATCCATTCCAAACGATTGACCTTGATGGGGTTGGTTCATTAGTGAAATTGGGCGCTGTAAATGGCCGTAATGTCAAGCCAGACTTGAAATTAGGCGTTTGTGGGGAACTGGGTGGTGACCCTAAATCAGTCGAATTCTTTAATCAAGTTGGTTTAGACTACGTTTCTTGTTCACCATTTAGAGTACCTGGGGCGAAATTAGCCGTTGCTCAAAGCACAATTAAGTTAGCTCAATAGAGAAATAAGACGTATTATATGCTATTATGTGAGATATAGGGTGTACTTTTCCCAATAAAAGTACACTTCTCACATTCTTAAGGAACATAGGTGAAGTTAAATGAATTTAACCGCTAGGCAAAAGGAAATCATCACAATCGTACAAGAAAATGAACCGATTAGCGCGGACCTTATCGCTGCTCAATTGGACTTATCCAAGTCTACATTGCGCAGTGATTTGGCCGTTTTAACAATGATTGGCGTACTCGAAGCCCGCCCGAAAGTCGGCTATATCTATTCTGGTTTGAATTTTGATCCATTGATGGGCGAGGAATTATTTGGAGCCAAGGTGGAAGATTTGATGTCCGCCCCACTCATTGTCAAACAAGATATTTCGATTCAAGATGGTGTGACGAATTTATTTATGTATGATTCAGGTACATTATATATCGTCGATAAAGACGAAAAACTGATTGGCATCGCGTCACGTAAAGATATCTTACGCTTTCTCATCAACGGGACACACACAGAAACCACGCCGATCGCCTTAGTTATGACCCGCATGCCGAATATCATTGTTGTAAATCCGGATACTACAGTGTTGACTGCCGCTCGTTTACTTCAACGGCACGAAATTGACTCACTTCCCGTGGTTGAAAACGACGAATCATACCGCATTATCGGAAAAGTATCTAAAACATCGATTTTAAATCATTATATTCAAAATAGTCCAGGAGGCCCGAAAATATGACGCTCAAGAAACCACTTAATATCTTCGTTATTTCCGATTCAATTGGAGAAACTGCCCGCCGCGCCGTTCGCGCTGCACTGGTGCAATTTTCTTACCACGATGAAATTAATGTCCAGCAATTCCCATTCATCACGCACGTTGATGCGCTGTTACCCATTTTAGAAGATGCGAAAAAGGAACAAGCCATCGTTGTCACGACTTTAATTAGTAATGGGCTGAACCAATTTTGCGTTGACTTTACCCGCCATAATCAAATACAACATTTCGATTATCTAAATGGATTAGTCCAAACTATTGAAGACCGCACGAATTTGAAACCAGCTAATCATGCCGGTGCTTTGCATACAATGGACCAGGATTACTTCGACCGCATCGAAGCAATTGAATTTGCGGTAAAATACGATGACGGGAAAAATCCGGCTGGGTTATTGAAAGCTGATCTCGTTATTTTAGGTGTGTCGAGAACTTCTAAAACACCTTTAAGTATTTTCTTGGCCAACAAAGCACATAAGGTAACAAATTTACCGATTGTCCCAGAAGTTAATTTACCAAAAGTATTGTACGAAGTCCCTCGTGATCGCATCGTTGGGCTTTACGCTTCTCCTGAATATATTCGCCGCATCCGTTCTGAACGTATTCGCATGATGGGGCTAAAATCTGACTCAAGTTATAATAATCTGGACCGCATCCGCTATGAATTAAATTATTTCAATGACTTAGTCGCTCAACTGCGTGCCCCTGTTATTAACATCGAGAACAAATCAGTTGAAGAAACAGCTCAATATATTGAAGAAACGATTTTGAATAAGAAGCAGGATTAGGATAGGATTTATCTAGTAAACCGCATGCCACTGGTGAATGTACGTCACTGGGGGGTGCGGTTTTTTGGTTGATTCTGTCTTTCACTTCAAACAACCAACATTTCATTGGTTGTTTCCAAATTTCTCAACAAACAACCAACATATTCTAGGTTTTCATTGGTTGTTTCTGCCTTCCATTCCAAACAACCAACACATTATTGGTTGTTTACAGATTCCAATCCAAACAACTAACACGTCATCCTATCTGGGATATAAAATCTATCCTAATCCCCTCTTCCCACTTAAATCGCAGTTACAATCAAAAAACGAGCACCTTCCTTTTCAGAAAGTTGCTCGTTCTAAATATGATTAATAAGTATTGTAAGTCTCGATGAAACGATCATGTTGCTCGGTAACACGTGGATTTTGTTTAGTCATATTACTTACAATTAAAATTGCTGCGAATGAAATGATAAAGGCAGGAAGCAATTCATAAACCGCAAAGATGCCGCCAAAGTTGCTTTCCAATAGGTTCCAAATAATCACCGTTACACCGCCGGCGACCATCCCAGCGATCGCGCCACCTCGAGTGATACGGCTGGTGAATAATGAACACAGCATCAGCGGGCCAAATGTCGCGCCAAAGCCAGCCCAGGCGTAAGAAACGATGTTGAAAATGACTGAATTTTCATCTAAAGAAAGTAAAATCCCCAGCACCGTCATCACGACTAAAGTCAGGCGTGTCATGGCTAAAACGCGTTTGTCGGATGCTTCTTTCTTGAAAATCCCTTTGTATAAGTTTTGAGAAAATGCGGACGCACCAATTAATAAATACGAATCCGCGGAACTGATCGTTGCCGCTAAAATCCCGGCCATCACAATTCCTGCAAAGAATGGGTTTACCATCGCTTGAATAAGCGTCGCGAACACATTTTCTGCCGCTGCGAGTGTGCCAAATTCTGTCGGAATCAACACACGGCCAATAATTCCAATCGCGATCGCTACAAAGAGTGACACGAATGCCCAAACTGATCCGACTTGACGCGCTACTTTTACTTCTTTAGGGTCGCGGATTGCCATGAATTTGATTAACACTTGAGGCATCCCGAAATACCCTAGCCCCCACGCGAAACTCGATAAAATCACGATCCAGCCCAGGGATTCGCTACCTTCGAAAACGGGCTGTCCATTCGACACCAATTGCGCGCCCGCCTCATCAACGGCAGGCACTGATATCCCGAAGAAATCTAGGAAACCTGGAATTTCTCGCGCGTTTTCGACCACCGCCTGGACGCCTCCCGCATGATTCACGCCCAAAACCAACACCGTCAATAACGCGATGATCATCACGATCCCTTGCATGAAATCTGACGTCGTTTCAGCCAAAAATCCTCCTATAAAAGTATACGCTACAACAAAGACCGCACCTACGATCATCATTGGCACATAGCCAACGCCAAATAGCCCACTGAATAATTTTCCTACCGTTACAAAACACGACGCCGCATATACCGTAAAGAAAATTAAAATAAAGATGGAAGCAATTCCCATAATCGGTTTCGACTGTTCGTCTTGCTCCCTAAATCGATTACTAAAATAATCCGGCAATGTAATCGCATCATCTGCGACAGTCGAATAAACACGCAGACGTTTAGCAACAATCAGCCAATTCAAATAGGTCCCAATCGCTAAACCAACGGCCGTCCAAAATGGACTCCCAATCCCAGACCAATAAGCTAGTCCAGGTAGCCCCATCAACAACCAGCCACTCATGTCTGAAGCCCCAGCACTGAGTGCTGTCACATAAGGACCAAGTGACCTCCCACCTAATAAGTACTCTTCCGTACTCGAATTAGAACGCTTGGCATAATAAAGTCCAATCCCAATAATGACAACCATATAACTACCCATCGCCAACGCGATTAATATTGAATCACTCATAATTTCCTCCAAAATTAAATTATAATTAAAATAATTGCTATACCTCTCATTATAACATGAATATTTCATTATTGATATTACAGGATGAAAGAACTAACACAATCCATATTACTTCTCTTTCCTCACTACCAACACTAAGAGTAATAGTCAATTTCTTCAGAAATTGACTTCCTTAAATGAATGTCGCTTTTAGGTCACGCCTAAAAGCCTCTTCAAAAAGTCGGTAGAGTCGCCCCGCGACTCTTTCCTTTTGATCCCATTGTTTTATAGTTGAATGCTAGCCTTTCATTTGGGGGAGAATCCTAATGCTCTTAAATCTAGGTGTCCAGATTATGGGTAGCAGTATAAACATTTTTGTTTACACTAAAATTCTGAAACAACCAACAATCTGATACTTGTTTGTATCGGAATTCAGAAACAACCAATGAAAATGGCTGAACTGGTACTTGTTTCTAACAATATTCTGAAACAACCAACAAACTGTAACTTGTTTACTTCAATCATCCAAAAACAACACAAAAACACCCACCAAACTCTATCTCAAGTCTGATGGGCACCCTAAATCTAAACTAAATTACTTCACTAATTTCTCAATTTCTCCAGCAATAGAATCCATCACGTCAGGGATTCCTGCGGCATTTTTACCTCCGGCTTGGGCCATGTTTGGACGCCCGCCACCGCCACCGCCAACTAATTTAGCCAGTGGTTTGATTAAGTCGCCGGCTTTAACGCCTGCTGTGATCGCATCGTCGTCACTAAATACCATCAGTGTCGCTGCGTCTCCGTTGTCGCTTGCTAAAACAAGCACATTTGAGACAGCTTTGTCGCGCCACATATCGCCTAATGAACGCAACGCGTCTGCAGATTGATCCTCGACCGCTAACCCAACGAATGTCAAGTCGCCAACAGATTGCACATCGTTAAAGTAGTTATCCGCCTCACTCTTCAATGCTTCTTGAGATAATTTCTCCAATTCAGCATTCAATTGCTTCACTTCTTGCTGCAAACTATCAACGCGAGCAACAATCTGGTCCGATTGCTTGACTTTCAAATGATCCTGAACTTCAGTTAATAATTGCTCTTGTTTTTGGAAATGCTCTAGAGCCTCTTTCCCAGTTAAAGCTTCGATACGACGTACCCCAGCCCCAATTCCTGCTTCAGAAACCAGTTTAAATAATCCAATTTGGCCAGAGTTTTCAACGTGAGTACCACCACAAAGTTCAATCGATTCGTTCCCGATATTCACAACGCGGACGATGTCACCATATTTCTCGCCAAATAGTGCTTCCGCACCCATTTCTTTGGCTTCATCAATCGACATTTCTGTGATCATAACATCTGCTTCAAGGTTGATCCATTCATTAATGTAGTCTTCGACTTCTTGAAGTTCTGCGTCTGTCACCTTCTCAAAGTGAGAGAAGTCAAAACGTAAACGATCTGGACCAACATAAGAACCTGCTTGGTGAACGTGGTCACCTAAGACGCGCTTCAACCCTTTGTGTAATAAGTGAGTCGCTGTATGGTTTTTGTTTGTTGCTAGACGAGTCAAGCGGTCAACGAGTAATGAATATGATTGGCTCACCACTAATGGCATCATTTCAGGCGTAACTTTATGCATGAATTGACCATTAGGTGCTTTTTTCACGTCAACGATGAAACCTAAAGTATCATCGCCATCAATAATTTCACCTTTATCCGCAATTTGACCACCCATTTCAGCGTAGAACGGTGAACGATTGAAGATTACCCAACCTGTTTGGCCTTTTTCTAAACGGTCTACTTCTTCGCCTTCTACCAGAATATGTTTAATCGTTGCATTGGCAAATAATACATCATGGCCCACAAATTCAAATGACGATGTAATTTTTTGTAAGACATCCGATTGAATTTGCATACTCTCTTCGGTTGAACGCGCCGCACGAGCACGGTCACGTTGTGCTTGCATTTCTGTTTCAAAACCGTCAACGTCCACTGTAAAGCCACGTTCTGCCGCTTCTTCTTGCGTTAATTCTAATGGGAATCCAAATGTATCATATAATTGGAATGCTTGGGCACCAGAGATAACTGTACTATCTTGTGCTTTCAATTCAGCTAAAATCGATTCTAATTGTTGTTCCCCAGCTTCTAACGTTTCGTGGAAACGATTCTCTTCTTGGACTAAAATCTTTTGCACAAATGCTTGATTTGTCTCTAATTCTGGGTAGAAATCTTTCATAATGTCGACAATTGTTGGTACTAATTCAGATAAGAATTTATCTGTAATACCTAAACGACGGCCATGCATAATTGAACGACGAATTAAACGACGTAGAATGTAGCCACGCCCTTCATTTGACGGTAATGCACCATCACTGATCGCAAAGGTTACCGCACGAATATGGTCGGCAATGACTTTGAAGCTGACTTGTTTTTCAGCTGAATCGTCGTATTTAATACCATCTGTTAATGTTTCAACTTGCTTGATGATTGGCATGAATAAATCTGTTTCAAAGTTTGTCGGTGTATCTTGAATCACCGATACAATACGTTCCAGACCCATTCCCGTATCAACGTTTTTGTTTGGTAATGGCTCATACGTATCATCAGGCATGTGGTTGAATTCAGAGAAAACTAAGTTCCAAATTTCTAACCAACGCTCATTTTCACCACCAGGGTAATTTTCTGGATCGTCTTCAGCTAAATCATTATATTCTTCACCACGGTCGTAGAAAATTTCCGTATTCGGCCCACAAGGTCCAGCCCCGATATCCCAGAAATTACCTTCTTCGGCAATTAAATGTTCCGGATTAAATCCTTCAACAGCTTCCCACAATTCTTTTGTTTCAGTGTCTTCTGGATAGTATGTTACATATAACAATTCAGGGTCAAAGTCATACCAATCTGGGCTCGTTAATAATTCCCAAGCCATTTTGATGGCTTCTTCTTTTTGGTAATCCCCAATTGAGAAGTTCCCTAACATTTCAAATAATGTATGGTGACGTGCTGTAAATCCAACATTTTCAATGTCATTGGTACGAATTGATTTTTGTGAATTCGTAATACGTGGATTTTCAGGCACTTCCGATCCGTCAAAATATTTCTTCAGCGTCGCAACACCTGAGTTGATCCATAATAAAGTCGGGTCATTCACCGGCACTAATGACTCACTTGGTTTAACTGCATGCCCTTTCGACTCAAAATAGTCGAGGAACATCGAACGTGTTTGTGAACTTGATAATTGTTTCATAAATTCTCTCCTTTAAACGACAAAAAGAACCGTCATGTAAGGGCGTCTACCGCGGTACCACCTTACTTATAACGATTCTCATTATATCTCTATTTATCGGTAACGACGATTTACGCAATTCTTTCGAACTGAAATAGTCAAGGGAGCATCATTTCCATGTCTTTCACCAACGCGACATGTCTCTGTAATCCATGATATGGCCTTTTCTACGTTATTATACTTAAAATTCGACGCTTTAGCAATCCTTACTTGTTGTAAAAGTACTTCTCAACAACGGCTACGACACCTTCATCATTGTTTGATTTAGTGATATCATCTGCTACTGCTTTTAAACGATCCGTAGCGTTTTCGACAGCAACTCCAATCCCAGCTTCTTCAATCATCGTAATATCATTATTCCCGTCACCGACGGCTACAATATCATGCATGCCAATATCCAAGATATTCGCTAGCTGATGCAACGTTGCCCCTTTAGAAACATCTTCATGGAACACTTCCAAATAAAAAGGTTTTGATGTGATCGCATTACAGTGCGCGCCAAATTTACCGCCTAAGTCTTCCTCTAGAGGTTTAACGGTATCAGGATGACCCACTCCGATGAATTTAAGCATCGGTTCATCTAAATTCGCAAAGAAATCCGCGCTATATTCCATCGGCATTCCTGTTAGATCAGCTTCAATGTGAGTATAGTCATTATCTTCACTAATCATTACTTTACCTTCGTGATAAGTTAAAGCGGCTAACCCCTTTTCTTTGAAGTAGTCGAGTAACGCATTTTGATCGTCTAATTCAATGTGTTTTTTGAAAATCACTTCTTGATCGCTCATGCGAGTAATGGATGCACCATTGAAAGAAATTAAATATGATCCGAATTTATCCAATTCTAGTTCATATGCTTCCTTTAACATCCCTTGAAGTGGACGTCCACTTGCTAAAACAAGTGTGTAGCCATCTTCTTGAAACTTGATTAATGTTTCTTTGGTTTTAGGTGTAATAATATTGTCATCAGTAACTAATGTATCGTCCATATCTAATACTAAACATTTATAAGTCATTGATTGCCCTCTTTTCATAAAGTTATGTTAAATATAACCAACTTGAGGAGAGGTTTCAAGTGATTAGAGAAGGTTTACACTACTTTTACAATCATTGAAGCTTTATTTATTCGAAGAATCGTCGATATACTCATCTTTCGTCATAAATTCATCCTGCTCGGCTTGCATTTCAGATAATAATTCAGGTTGATCAACTGGTTTTGATTTCATGCGTTTCGTCATAAATCCGCCTTTAATATATTTCGCTTCAGAAGCATAATAGAAGGCACTTGGACTTAATTCTTCAATCGCATCATATAACTTACGCTCCTCAGAACGCGGTGTTAAAGCCATTAAGACTAAGCGGTCTCCGTCACGGCCGTAACCTGGTTGAATCGTTACCCCATAACCAAGTGTTCTTAAGTTCTGAGCTAAAGTATGGTCTGTTGAATTGGTAATAATGTGTACGACCGAATACCCCAATGCTAATTTATCCTCAATGATCATTCCCGTATAAATCCCGACTCCGAAACCTACCGCATAAGTGATTAAATAAATCGGTTGGGATATATATTGCATCACGATTGATAATCCTAATGTATAAATGATCACTTCAATCATCGCAATAAATGGGGCGACTTTACGATAACCTCGCATCGTTAAAATCACTCGAATCGTATTGATCGAAATATATACCAAGTTAATAAAAAATATTTGAATTAATATTGTCCAATCCATGCAGACACTCCTTTTTCTTTTCTATCAAAAGTCTAACATAGATAAAATTATCTTTAAATGAATTCAGGTTGGGAAGGGATTTTAATATTTCATCAATTTGAATAATTCTGATTAAAATTGACACACAAATTTATTTTTATCATTAAAGCCTTTTCATTTTCAAAGGTCATTGAATTGTCATAAAACAAACACTATACTAATATCAGATAAAATTTCAAAGGAGTAACAAATGTTAAAATTTATTAATAAAATTCCTGCGGGAACTTTCTTAGTGCCATTATTACTATCGATGTTGTGTTATACTTTTTGGCCGGACATGACACGTATTGGCGGAATCACTGAAGCGGTCTTCTCTGGAGACTATCAAAACTTCATCGTCGGGGTGTTATGTGTTTTCTCGGGTACAGGAATTAACTTAAAGACCATTGATAAAATGTTAAAACGTCAAGGTGTACTACTGATTGTTAAATTCATTGTTGCGATTGTATTAGGACTGGGATTCTTAAATTTTGTTGGTTTAGACGGCATTTGGGGCGTATCCGCACTCGCTTTCGTAGTGGTAGTTGCATCAATCAACCCTGCTGTTTACTTAGGAATTGTTAAGGAATACGGAACATTGGATGACCAAGGTGCTTACGGATTCACTGGGCTATTTTCAATCCCATTTGTGCCCATGTTAATCTTTGGTATTTACTTCTCAGGTGGGCTTGGAGGAATGGACTGGATGCCAGTTATTTCAACATTAATCCCATTAGCCATCGGTATTATTCTAGGAAACTTAGACAGCGGATTTAAAGATTTATTCGTACCAGGTGTTGGCGCAACTTTACCATTACTTGGATGGAATATCGGACAATCATCAAACCTATTCGATGCAGTTGAATCAGGAATCCCTGGTATTGCTTTAACGATTGTCTTCCTAATTACGAGTTTAGCGCTATACTTTGTAGATACTTTAGTATTGAAAAATGACGGAGTCATCGCATTCGCTATGTTCAATGTCGCAGGACTTTCAGTATCAACACCCGCGGTTTTAGCTGCGCTATACCCACAATTACAAGGTGATATGGTTTCAGCAACAGCACAAGTTTTAACTGCTTGTGTGATTACTTCAATTATTTCACCAATCATTACTGGTAAACGCTATACAACTTTATATAGCAACTAATTACACTTCCCTCTCGAAAATGAGAGGGATTTTTTGATTTAAAAAGCATTCCATATCTGATATAAATCGGCATACTGGCAGAACTTCAGTTCAACTCTGATGTTTTGCCAGTTAAATGCTAAATAATGGCAAAACTATGTCTATGAATCGAAGATTTGCCAGTATCTCTCCTAATAATGGCAAATCCTCCCCTAGATTCAAAAGTTCTGCCATCGCTGTTTAATATCTACCCTTTAAAACTTACGCCATCTCAAGGGATTTAAATGCAGTGGTCAATTTCTTCAGAAATTGACTTCCTTACAGCTAAGATGCTTTTAGGCACGTCCTAAAAGCTACATCTAAAATGAAGTAGAGTCGCGGACGCGACTCTTTCTTTTTGATCCCTTAGTTTGTAGCCTGGATGCTAGGACCGAAGTGTGATTTATAAGCTACGACCAATTTCACCTTGATTCAAGTTAAGCTTTGAAGTGGTGGGGATACAATTTTTTGCATCCTTTTCAAATCCCCATCCAAATCCAAATAAAAAAACTAGCCATATCGCTATGACTAGTTAAAAATTAGGAGTTTTTTAGTTGATGATTATTCTGCTGGGCTACCGTCAACTTCGAATGTATCAACGATTTCACCGTCAACCATTTTACGCATTGGCGCGTTGTTTGAAGGGTTGTGGTTTTCGTCAAATTGAATTGTACCTGTTAATGCAGGTAATTCAGTGTTTGCAATTTCAGCAGAAACTGCTTCGTAGTCTGTGCTTCCAGCACGTTCCATTGCTTCAGCGATTACGAATACTGAGTCATAACCGAATGCTGCGAATGTATCTGGTGTTTTGTTATATTTCTCTTCATAAGCTGCAACGAATGCTTGAGATTGCTCGTCTTCAGCACCTGGGAAGAATTGAGATGTATAGTAAACCTCTGTTGCGTTTTGAGGTCCAGCTAATTCTACTAATGTATCAGTCGCGAATCCGTGCCCTGAGAATAATGGTTGAGCTACACCCATTTCACGAGCTTGTTTAAGGAATAATCCACCTTCAGTATAGAATGCAGGCATGTAGATTACGTCAAAATCTTGTGCTAATAAGTTTGTTACGATTGCTGAGAAGTCTTGCTCACCACTTGTGTAGAATTCTTCAGTAACAATTTCTCCACCTAAACGTTCAAATTCAGCTTTGAATGGTTCTGCTTGACCTGTTGAGTAGTCGTTAGATGTATCTGTTAATACAACTGCTTTCGTAGCGCCCATTTCATTGAATGAGTAACGTGCTGCTGCGTTGGCTTGATATGTATAAGTAAATGCTAAACGATATAAGTTTTCGATAACTGATCCATCTTCACGGAAAGTTGTGTCATCTGCTGTAGCTGCTGGAATAATTGTTGTAACTCCACCTTCATCATAGATTGGTTTTGCTGCGTTAACAACGTCTGTTGCTGCAGGACCAACGATCGCATCTACGCCTTCTTCAACCATACGCGTAGCTACTGATGCTGTTTCAGTTTTGTCTGATTTGTTGTCGATTGAATTTAATTCAACTGGGCGTCCTAAAATTCCACCTTGCTCGTTGATATGTTCAACCGCTAATTCAGTTCCTTCTGTTAATGCTACACCGTAAGAAGATGCATAACCTGATAATTCATAGTTAGAACCAATAACGATTGGATCTCCTTCTTGTGCTGATACAGCTAATGGTGCTGCTTGAACTAATGAACCTGCTAGCGTTAACCCCGCTACTGCCTTAACAAATACTTTTTTAAAATCCATGATATAATACCCACTTTCTAAATTTTCATTAATTAAAAAAGCCACTCAGTGAGTGGCTTGGATGCCCACTCGAATGCGAATAGGACTTTTATCTACTTAAAGATTAAAGTCCTTACTCAATAATAATTAATAATAAACTATTGAATTTACGCATTTGAATTTCCCCCTTGATTAATGATTGATACTAATTTAACACAGCTATAATTTTAAAGCAACTTATTTTTAATCTTTTTCTCATTTTTATATTATAAATATTTCTTCGTATTTTGATATAAATCTGATATATCAGCAATAATATGAGTTATAATGCCCGCTCATTTAATTCTCATTAATAAAAAAACGCCCCGATTTATCTCATCAGGACGTTTAATTAATGTAACTACTCTTCTTCTGTATCTTCTGCTCCAGAAGCGTTTAATTCAATGTTTTTCTCGATAATTTCTTCAACTTCACCAGATTCAAGTGCTTCGTTTAAGACTTCGTTAATGACTGCTAATAAGTCTTCGTTCGCTTTATTTGTGATCATCGCGAAACCATCGTCATCAAGTTTGATTTCTAAATCTGCGACTGGTTGGATTTCGTCTTCGTTTTGTGCAACGAATTCACTCACTACGATTGTATCCATCATAACCGCATCAATACGGCCCGTTTTTAATGCTTCCACTAAGTCGCCGTTTTTGTTCATTGAAACAACTTCAGCGTCTGGGAAAGTATCGTTTGCTAATTCTTCTTGGATTGTTCCTTTTTGAACGCCGATTTTAGCATTGTTGAAGTCTTCTTGAACAGTGAATTGATCTGCATTGTCATTGTTAATTACGAAAGATGTTGTTGTTTCATAGTAAATATCTGAGAAACTTACTACATTTTCACGGTCAGGGTTGTAAGACATACCTGCTGCAGCAAAGTCAGCACGACCTGTTTGAACTTGTGTTACTAATGATTCAAATGATGTATCTTGAATTTCTAATTCAACACCAAGTTCATCGGCAATCTTTTGCGCTAAGTCTGGGTCAATCCCTACAATTTTCGCTTCGCCATCTTCCATAATTGTCCATTCAAATGGTGGGAAGTCAGCTGAAGTGGCCATGATGATTTTGCCATCTTCTTGGATGTCTTCTAATGAACGTTGTGCTGAAGCTGATAATGGTGATACTGCAATAAATAGTGCAGCTAAAGCCATAAATAATTTAACTAATTTTTTCATAATAATTGATTCCTTTCTAATTTGAACGCGCTAAACGTCTCTCTAACGCATTCATGCCTTGTGAAATGGTAAATGTCAAAATAAAGTAAATTAAAGCCGTAAATAATAAAGGTGTAAACGTCGTATAAGTCGCTCCACGTACAGTATCTGAAGCAAACATTAAGTCTTTAATACCTAAAACTGAAACAATTGATGTTTCCTTTATTAATACCGCAAACTCATTTCCAATCGTTGGAATGATATTCTTAAAGGCTTGCGGGAAAATAATTTTCGTATAAACAGTCCAACGTGGTAAACCAAGGGCACGCCCTGCTTCCATTTGACCTTTATTAATCGATTGAATTCCCGAACGAATGATTTCACTCATATAAGCAACTGAGTTAATCGTAATCGCCAGAACTGCTGAAACAAAGTCATCTAAGTAAATGCCCATCATTGGTAAACCAAAATATACAATATAAATTTGAACTAATAACGGTGTTCCACGGATAATTTCAACGTAAATACGTGCGAAATTATTTAATAATTTATTATTTGAGATACGCATTAATGCAAATATTGCACCAATCGGTAATGATATCAGAACGGAGAAAAAGGCTAATCTTACAGTATAAGATGCTCCGCTCATAAATAGGGACCAGTATTCTTGGATAATGTCCAATTGATCATCCTTCTTTCTATTAATTTATTCGTTTAATATAACAATTTAAAACTTTAGAGTCAAAATAACTTATTCAGTCAGTTCTAGTTCCTTACCAGATAATTCAAGGTAAGTGTCAAACCACTCATCTAATTCACCGGATTCTTGTTTTTCAGCAATTACTTCATTAATTAATGCAATTAATTCTTCACTATCTTTAGGAGTTGCGACCGCACTACCTTCAGAATCATTTTCAACACGGATACCTTCAACACGCTGGATATCCTCGTATTGTGTTAAGTATTGCCCCGTTGGGATCGTGTCCACTAATGCGCCGTCGATACGTTTAGCACGAATGGCTTCAAATAATTCTCCCGTTCCACCAAGTGACGTCATTTCAATTTCTGGATGATTATCACGGATGTAAGTTTCTTGGATAGACCCTTTTAAAACACCTACCGTTTTACCATTGAAATCTTCCATCGTTTCATATTGATCGCTATTTTCCTTTAAGACTGACATTTCACCAGCCCCTTTGTAATAAGGATTTGAGAAATCAACGACTCTAGCACGGTCTTCCGTTTCTGCCATACCAGCGATGATAATATCTACTTTTTGTGTCTGTAGTGTTGGTATTAGTGCGTCGAATGCACGATTATCTAGAGTCATTTCAACACCTAACTCATCCGCAATCGCTTGAGCGAGTTCAACGTCAACACCGACAATTTTAGATTCACCATCTTCAATAATAACCCATTCCATTGGTGGGTATTCTGCATTCGTTCCAACAATTAACTCGCCTTTTTCTTGAATTTCTCCAATCGTTAAAGCTTCGATGGGTGCTGTTGAGGCAAATAGCCCCAAACTTAGGGCCATGGCAGCCATACCTATTTTAATTTTATTTAGCATACTATTCCTCTTTTCAAAATTTTGTATAAAAAAACCGTCTCTAACACAAACTCAGTTTGCATTAGAGACGGGTTATCCGCGGTACCACTCTATTTAATGCTTCATCAAGAAACATTCTCTCAAAATTTTTAACGCGATTAGCGAAATAGGCTATCTATTCACCCATTTGTCTCCTAAGTGCGGTTCAATAATCAAAGTTCCAATCGGCTTCCACTCTACCCAATCTCGCTGTTTCGTTTGATTATCTACTCTCTTAATCTTCGACTTATATTTACTTACGTTGTATTCTAACAAGTTGATTAGAACTTGTCAATTAAAATTTGATTTGTTAGAAAATAATATAATCTTCCCAGCCTAACCAATTTAAAATCCAATTCTTAGGGAAGTGCAGTAATAGTGCCGCTACAATATTAAAAATTAAAGTAGGTGCTAGCCTTGTTGTTAAATATGTCAGCATCGTCATATTGCTGAATCCGATTTGATTATAAAATAGATACACCACAGTATCTAAAACCGTAACAGCCACAACAAATAGCATCATATTAACAATCGCATTTTTCGGGAAATACTTTTTCATCTTTAAAACGGCATAGGCAATCACAAAATAGATAATCGCATTTAAGCCAAGAATCGTCGTATTGTAACTATCGTAAAATAGTCCGAAAATAAAACTATAAGATAGAATCCAATCATCTCTAAAATAAAAGGCAAACATCACAATAAAGTAAAGCGTAATATGTGAAACGACAATTTGATTTTGAGCTAAGAATGCTCTTGGAAAAATCGCCGGTAATGCGGCATCAATAATCGTCGTCAATAATAATATGAGCGGGATTGTCCATCTTAATTTTTGCCAACGGTTAGCCATCATTATTCATCACTCTGCCCTTCTTGGTGGATAACAGTCACGAAACGAATATCTGTCATTTCACCAGCAGGAACAATCTCTACAATTTGTGATAATCCATGGTCATCCATATATGAATCTGCCACTTCACCAATCAGTAATGAACTTGGGATAACACCACCTAAACCAGAGGTAATTACCATTTCTCCCTCTTCAATTTCAGCAGCAGGATCGACTTGAGTCATCATATAACGCCCTTTAGCTGCGTCATATGAATCAATAATTCCGATAGCAGAACTACCGTCATCACCCGTTTGAATACGAGCAGACACTTTACTCACTGAATCTTGTTGAGTTGTGAGTAATAATACCTTCGAACTTTGTGGGTTTACTTCAATAACGCGTCCAATTAACCCATTACCAGCCATAACCGCCATATCGCGTTCAACATTATGATTTGACCCAACGTCAATCATTAATGTCTCTTGCCATTGGTCAGGATTTCTTGAAATAACTGTGGCATTAGTGATCGAAAACTGACTTAAGATTTGATTTAAATCTAATGTTTGACGTAAACGCTCATTCTCAGTATCTAAATCAGCGACACGAACTTGTAGTTCATCAATTTCGTCAATTTTTAATTTTAAATGTTGATTTTCTTCAAATGTATTCATCAAATTATCAACGGAATCAACGAAAGTTACAATACCATTTACTGGTTTGGAAAAGACTCGTCCAATCCAAGCCCCTGTGTTATTGACAGCTCCCGTCACGACATTGCCTGAGCCGTTAATCAATGTAAATGAAATTAACGAAACAACAGCAATCGCCGATAATAGGACTACAATTAATTTTTTATTATTTAACAATGTACATCCTCTTTCTATATTTAGCGTCGACTTCGTTCAATACGTTTAGATTCTACACGCAAATCTTGCAGTAGTTTAACGGTTCCGTTCACCACATCATCAAATGGATGTTGTGATAAAGTGACCTTTAATCCAAGCTCTGACTGAAGTCTTTCAGGTAAGCGTCTTAGTAATGCAACGCCTCCGGTCATATAAATGCCCGTATCTAAGATATCTGAGGCTAATTCTGGTTGAATGGTCTCTAAAACTGTCTTACAAACTTGAACCATTCGGTCAATTTGACGATCAATTGCTCCAGACACGACCTTCACAGAAATTCGTGCAGTTGAAGGAACGCCAGTCGCAACAGAAAGTCCACTCACTTCCATTTCATCTTGTTCATCCAGTTTTTCATATTTAGCCGTTCCTAAAGCTAATTTTAATTTTTCAGCAGTTTCTAAACTAATAACTAAATTATAATGCTCACGCACGCGGTCTACAATGGCCTGATCCATATCAGTGCCTCCAACTTTAAATGTATGGTGTTGGATAATTTCATTGTAAGACAAAATACCAGCAGAAGTCATCCCCCCACCAATATTTAAGACCATTTTCCCCATCGGTTGTGTAATATCTATATCCATTCCCAATGCAGAAACAGTCACTTCATCCACGATCATTGCGCGGTGGATACCCATTTCTCTTAAAACATCCACAAGTGCCTTGCGTTCAACTTTTGTAATATTACTTGGAACAGAAATAACGACTTCACAGTTAACCCGTGTTGATTTTAAAGCTTTCATGATATAAGTTGCGAGCATTTTCTTAGTAAGTTGGAAGTTATCAATGACACCTTCCTGAATCGGACGCACTACCTCGTAATCATCCGAAACCCTTCCTACTAAATCTAATGCTTCATCTCCATAAGCCACGACTTCTGAAGTCCCTTTTTTAACTGCAATCAAAGAAGGCTCCCTAAGTGCAATTCCTTTTTTATGAATGGCAATTAATGTATTCGTTGTACCTAAATCAATTGCGATTAATTGTTTACCAAACAAAGCCACGTGAAGTCTCCTTTCCAAATAATATTGACAATATACTCAAATATTATATCAAAACCTACTTTGAAAGACTAGCATAACCTTGGGATTCTTTAAATATTCACTGTATATTCAAAGTAGGACAGTAAAGAATGAGCCAAAGTCATGCCTCGTCTCATAACAAAATATATTTGAGTAGATTTGAATTCCCATTAGCTGTGAGGACAGTCACATTTTGCGCAAAATAAAAAGGCACCGACCTAAGTCAGTACCTTACATAAAATTAATTATTGCTTTACAATGTTAGCTGCTGAGAATGTTGCCACTTCAGTGGCTTACAGTCTCACATGCGGGAATAATTCTACTCAAACGAATCAATACAAATCATCATAAATTTTGATACCCGTCGCACTTTTAATAATCAAAACAAACATCGTTGTATTGCAATTATAATTTCTCTACGAATTATAACTTAACAATGTTAGCTGCTGAGAATGTTGCCACTTCAGTGGCTTACAGTCTCACATGCGGGAATATCTCTACTCAAACGATTTTCTACAAATCGTCATAAAGTTAGATATCCAACGCAAATTGATTTATTTCAACAAACATCATTATATTACAAATTATAATTTCATTGCGAATTATAATTTTACAATGTTAGCTGCTGAGAATGTTGCCACTTCAGTGGCTTACAGTCTCACATGCGGGAATAAAACTACCTAAACGAATAAATACTATTCATCATAAATCTAGTTATTACTCGCACATAATTAAAAAGGCACCGACGCAAAGTCAGTACCTTTCAAAATTTAAATTATTGCTTAACGATGTTAGCCGCTTGCGCGCCACGTGGGCCCTCTTCAATATCAAATGTAACCTCTTGACCTTCTTCTAAAGTCTTGAAACCGTCACCTTGAATTGCTGAGAAATGTGCGAATACATCTGGTTCTCCTTCACGCTCGATAAAACCAAAACCTTTATCAGCGTTAAACCATTTTACGCGTCCTTCTGCCATGTGAATTCCTCCTCTACCATATTACTATATTCTTGCTTTGGTATTCGGATGAAAAACATGTTACATCTTTTACCACTTCAAAAACACAACTATAGTTTATCACATAAAACACAAACTTTGCAAACGAATTCACTATATTTTTAATCATCAATTTAAAAACAAATCCGTTGTGTCTTGTAAACTGATATAAGTATCACCAGCTACAATAATATGATCTAAAATATCCACACCCATAATTTCACCACATGAAATTAAACGTTTAGTAAAAATTAAATCAGCCGGAGAAGGCGTCGGATCCCCACTGGGATGGTTATGAGCGACAATAATTCGAGCCGTTGGATATTTGACCGCTTCCCTAAAAATCTCTCTAGGATGAGCGACGGAACTATTAACAGTTCCAATAAAAATCACCTTTTGTTTGATGACATAATTTTTCGTATTTAAAAATAAAGCGTACAATTTTTCTTGTTGAAAATGTTGCATTTGACTGACCAGGAATTTACCCGCCGTCATGGTTGAATCAATTTTCGCTTGCCTTGGTAAACTCGATTGAGCCACTCGCCGACCAAATTCGATGGTTGCTAGTAGTTCAATCGCTTTCGCTTGACCGATGCCTTCAATGCTTGTTAATTCATCAATCGATGCATCTCGTAGCGTCGATAATTCCTCTGACTTGACCAATATTTCATGGGCTACATCGAGCACATTACGCTTTCTCGTACCTGTTCTAAGAATTATCGCGAGTAATTCCTGATCACTCAACGCCTTTGCGCCAAATTCCAACAATCTCTCACGTGGCCTTAAATTTTCCGGCATTTCCTTAATTAACATTCCTCTAGTCATATCTGTCTCCTAAAAAAGTATTCGGTGAAATACCACCTATATATAAATAGGCCTTTTTTCGGAAAAGTTGAAAATTATTTGAAATAATCTCTTACTTGAGACACAAAATAGAGTGAACCTGTGATAATTAACATCTCTTGGTCTGATTTATTTTCGATAAATTGGTCAATGTACGTTTGCCAATTATCTGTATCTGTGAAATGAACCGCTGTATCATGATCTTCGACCACTTCATGCGCATCATCAATACTTAATACTTCACCAACAAAATCAAATTCAGTTAAAACCACTTCTTTAACTGGATAAGTCGAAAGTAAATTTAAATGAGCTTCCTGGTCTTTTTTCGTTAAACCTGAATAAAGCATCGTGATTTTTTTATCGCTAAAGTAATCCTTCAATGCTTGTTTCAATGCTTCTAATCCTAAGACATTATGCGCCCCATCAATATAGATGAATGGTGAGTCATTTAACTTTTCTAAACGCGCTGGCCAGAAGGTATTCTTAACTGCTTCTTTTAAGGTTTCAACATTGACAGTTAAACCAGCAATTTCCATCCAATTTAAGCAGACTTCAATAGCTACACTCGCGTTATCAACTTGGAACTGACCTAACATTTTAATCATCATATCAAGTTCTACTGATTCATTTTTAAAGGTAAAGTGCGTTAATTTATTTTCATCAATACGCACGTCAAATGCCTGATAGTTATCTTGGTAAGCATGATGTGTCGCATCATTCAAACGAACCGCTTTTTCAATTTCAGCGATCGCACTGTCGTCCGTAATACGACCTGTTACAACATGAGCACTAGGTTTGATAATACCTGCTTTTTGGAATGCGATGTCTTTTAGAGTATTTCCTAATTTATCGGTATGATCTAAACCAATCGTTGTAATCACTGCCACTTGCCCGTCGAAAATATTGGTATTATCTAACAATCCACCAATACCTACTTCAACCAGACAAACATCTGGCTGAACATCTCTGAAATAAAGTGCTGCCATAATGGTCATAATTTCAAAGAAACGTAATGAACCCAAGTTCTCTTCTTCCATTTTTTGATTCAAATCATAAATGATTTGGGCATAATTAAAGAGATCTTCGTCTGGAATATATTCACCATCAAATTGGATGCGTTCATTAATTTTGACGATATGTGGTGAGGTAAAACTGGCCACCTTAAGTCCTTGAGATATAAGTAGTTCCTTTGTAAATGCGGTTGTTGACCCTTTACCATTTGTTCCAGTTAAATGGATAACGGGTAAACCTTGTTGCGGATTGTCTAGTAGATCTAGCGCACTTTGGATTCGACTGATATCCGTACGGTTACTATCCATTTCATGATTAATAATCCAATCAACAGCTTCTGCTACTGTTTGAAAAGGCATATCTGACACCTGACTTTCATTACTATATTCTGTTTTCATAGGGGCAATTTTAATTTTCGATTAATACCGCCAGAAGATAATTTTAATTCAAAATAATATTTGTGCAATACTTTTTTAACATTTTATTAAATTATAATAAAACACCCTCGATTTCAATTGAATCGAGGGTGTTCACCTTTGACTAATTTAGCTTAAATTAATGATTTTAATTGGTCGATACGTGCTTGAACAGCGTCTAATTGAGCTTGATAAGTCTCACCTTTTTGGCGTTCTTCTTCAACTACTGCTTCAGGTGCTTTAGAGACAAATTTTTCGTTGGCCAATTTTTTCGTTACGCGGTCTACTTCTTTTTGTAATTTAGCCACTTCACCATCAAGACGTTTAATTTCGTCTTCGATTTTAATTAACCCTTCTAAAGGCATCATCACAGTCGCAAATGATAATGTTTGTGAAATAACTTCCTCCGGTGTTGATGGAGTTAGTGAAATTTCTAGTGCTTCCGGATGTCCAAAACGTTCAATATATTGACGGTTCGCCTCTAATAATTGAACATCAGATTCATCATTTACTTTGATGAAGATATCAATTGCTTTAGATAATGACGCATTGGCATCGCTACGAATCGTACGTACGGCACGAATAATATCGATTAATTTTGTCATCGCTTGTTCAGAAGCTGTATCTTGGTATTCTGCATTAACTGTTGGGTATGTTGCGACAACAATTGATTCTTGACTACCTTTAATATTTTGCCAAATTTCTTCCGTTACAAATGGCATAATTGGGTGTAATAAACGTAAGAATTGGTCTAAAACATACACTAAAATTGATTTCGTTGTTGTATTATCTGATGACTCATCTTGTAAAGTCTCTTTCGTCATTTCGATATACCAGTCACAGTAATCATCCCAAATAAAGTGGTATAATTCCCGGCCCGCTTCACCAAATTCAAATTTCTCGAATAAGCGAGTAACTGAATCGATCGTTGTTTGTAAACGAGATAAAATCCAGCGGTCAGCTAATGTTAAATCATCTCCGATTTGAATATCGTCAATTGACATGTCGCCGACATTCATCAGTACGAAACGGCTGGCATTCCAAATTTTATTAATGAAATTCCATGCTGATGCCATTTTTTCCTCAGAATAACGCACGTCTTGACCTGGTGACGATCCATTGGCTAAGAACCAACGTAAGGCATCTACACCGTATTCATCGATAACATCCATTGGGTCAATCCCGTTCCCCAGAGATTTAGACATTTTACGTCCATCTGCGTCACGAATTAAACCATGGATTAATACATTACTAAATGGACGTTGCTCTGTAAATTCTAACGATTGGAAAATCATACGTGATACCCAGAAGAAGATAATGTCGTAACCCGTAACAAGTGTATTCGTTGGGAAGTAACGTTTAAAGTCTTCCGCATCCTCATTTGGCCAACCCATTGTTGAAAATGGCCATAACGCCGAACTAAACCAAGTATCCAAAACATCCGGATCTTGTGTCCAATTTTCAGCATCCGCTGGTGCTTCCATACCAACATACATTTCGCCTGTTTCATTGTGATACCAAGCTGGAATTTGGTGTCCCCACCATAATTGACGTGAAATTACCCAGTCATGGACATTTTCCATCCAGTCTAAGAATGTCTTTTCAAAACGATTTGGGAAGAAATCAACACGTTCATCTGTATCTTGATTGTTCATTGCTTTTTCAGCTAAAGGCTGCATTTTAACAAACCACTGCGTTGATAAACGCGGCTCAACCACCGCACCAGAACGTTCAGAATGCCCCACACTATGGACCATCTCTTCGATTTCAACTAAGAAACCTTGTTCCTTCAAGTCAGCAACAACCGCTTTACGCGCTTCTTTTACTGTCATACCTTCATATTTCGCACCCGCAGCTGCATTCATATGACCATCATCCGTCATCACATTCACACGCGGTAAATCATGACGATTACCCACTTCGAAGTCATTCGGGTCGTGAGCCGGTGTGATTTTCACCACACCTGTTCCAAATTCACGGTCAACATATGTATCCCCAACAATCGGAATTTCACGATTTACTAAAGGTAAAATCAACGTTTTCCCAATTAAATGGTTATAGCGATCATCTTCAGGATGCACCGCCACCGCTGTATCCCCAAGCATCGTCTCCGGACGTGTCGTCGCTAGTTGCAGGTGACCCGAACCATCCGCTAAAGGATAATTCACATGGTAAAAGGCACCAGGATCATCTTGGTAAATAACTTCGATATCTGATAATGCGGTCATTTGAACCGGATCCCAGTTAATAATATACTCACCGCGGTAAATTAATCCTTTTTCATAAAGAGAAACGAAAACTTTTCGAACCGCTTCAGATAATCCATCATCTAGCGTGAAACGTTCGCGTTTATAATCAACGGAAATACCCATTTTACCCCATTGTTCACGGATAATTTCAGCATATTCCTCTTTCCATTCCCAAGTTTTATCCAGGAATTTTTCACGTCCCAAATCATGGCGCGTCACACCTTCTTCACGTAAACGCGCTTCAACTTTAGCTTGAGTAGCGATTCCGGCATGGTCCATCCCTGGTAACCATAATGTATCATAGCCTTGCATACGTTTTTGGCGAATAATCATATCTTGAAGCGAAACATCCCAAGCATGACCTAAATGTAATTTACCCGTTACGTTTGGTGGTGGAATTACAATAGAATACGGTTCTGCATCAGGGTCTTCTGATGGCGCAAATACATCTAAATCCAACCATTTTTGATATTTACCTGCTTCAACCTCATTGGGCTGATATTTTGTAGAAATTTCTTTCATAAATAAATTCCTTCCCTGTAAAAATATAATTAGTCATAAAAATAAAAAAACGCCCTATAAATAGGACGAATCATCGTGGTACCACCTAAGTTTAAATAGCCGTAGCTATTCCTCAAAGGTTGTTAACGAAGTCCAACTCCGTTAGGCACTAGTCCATTCGCACCTAATACTCCAAGTTACGTTCATTGGTGTTGAAGGCTTTCACCATACCCTTCTCGCTAATGTTACCAACTACTCATCTCTTCATCGTATGACTATTGAATAGCTAAATTCTAACACGAAATACAAGCAAGCTCAAGTTAAGTTCGTTTTCTAAGCAATTATTTTGCAAATGGTTCCGATTAGAGATAATATTGTAAAGATGACAATTTTAACAAAGTAAAGGAGCAAACATGTCAAAAGTACACATAGATTCAGAAATGATCGGGCATGTGCCCGTTTTAATCGTCAGCCCAGTTGGTAGAGAAAAGGAAAATTTACCATTAATCGTCTTTTACCACGGCTGGCAAATAAATAAACAACTCGTCCTCACACAAGGCCGAAAACTAGCATTAGCCGGATTTAGAGCCGTTTTACCTGATGCTCAAAATCATGGTGCCCGTTTCCAACCTTCATCGAACATCCCTTCAATGACTTTCCTCAATAGTATCCATACAAATTTATTCGAGTTTGGTTACATCGTCAACTATGTTCAAAATAATTTTGGGGAACCACCATTTATTGGAGTCGGCGGATTATCAATGGGCGGTATGACAACAGCTGCTTTACTAACGCATCACCCAGAAATTGATGCAGCAGCCATTTTAATGGGGACGACTAAATTAACGAAATACCGTGACACCATTTTCCATCACGCAAGCCAAGCGGGCTACTGGATGCCAGAGGATTTCTTTGACTTAACCAATTGGATGCCTAAATATGACCTCTCAGAGCAACCCCATCTAGTCGGAGACCGCCCACTCTTTATTTGGCACGGTCGCTATGATGAGAAGGTCCCATTCGAAGACATGGAAACATTTGTCGGAGATAATCCACAATTAAACCTAGAAGTCAGTTTCCAGGACCGCCGCCACTTAGTTGAGGTGGATACAATGAATGATGTCACCGACTTTTTCACAAAACACTATAATAATAAGATTTAGTAACGCTAAACGAAGCCATGGAACTCGGAATTTGAGTTTCATGGCATTTTGTTTCGTGTTTAGTTTTGGCTTTGCGAGGGGAATCTGAGAAGAGTCACAATCTATCCCTCTTCTCTTTTGAATTTTTGAGAAGAGTCGCAATCCATCCATCTTCTCTCTTCAATTTTTGAGAAAAGTCACAATCCATCCATCTTCTCTTATGAATTTTTGAGAAGAGTCACAATCCATGCATCTTCTCTTTTGAAATTTTGAGAAGAGTCCCAATCCATCCATCTTCTCAATTACAAGCCCAAATCCATCTATCCATTCCTACTAAATCCGCCTCCCCTTCTTCAATTCACTACAAATCAGATCCTTTCAAATAGACAGAGTCGCCCGGGCGACTCTCACCTCACAAGAATGTCACACTTAGGCAAATGCCTAAGTGCTTCCTTAAAATAAGGAAGTCAATTTCTTCAGAAATTGACAACCCCATTTAAACTCCTCAGATAGTTCTGCTGATTATAGGAGGTTTATGATTAACAAAAGCCACATTGGCATTTTCATGTGAGCCAACATCCAGCCATTTTCATACTCAACACAAAAACCCCAGCAATCGCTCCAAAGATTGCTGGGGGTTGGCAGTTTATTAATAAATCTATTTTATTGAGCAGTGGCAGTATTTGTATCTAAAATTTGAACAGCAACGATTGAATTCGTTAAACCATCTGTTCTTTGATTGTCTTCACCCATTTTTACCGAAACAGCAACGTGTTGGTAATTTGGTGACATCATATTTTGATAGTGACTTGGTGACTTTTTCCATTGATTAAAGAATTGTTCAGCTAATTGTTTTTCAGAAACTAAAGAATGTGGGTTTCCAGAATATGAAACCATCGCTAAGTTCTCACCTAAACCATTCTTACCTTCATTTGCTAAATAGTTGAAATCTTCACGGAAAGATGTCCCATCTAAACGTACATGTGGCTTATTGTTAACACTAATATCACCAATCGAAGCCAAATCTGTACTACGTTTATCCGTTCCTTCTTGTAAATGAGCACCGTAAGAAACTGGTTGTAAACCAGCAGCTTCACGCTCTGCGTTTAATAATGTTAAAAATTCTGAATTCAATACATTCGCATCAATATTTTGAGGATTGTTATTGAAATCATTAACTGTTTTTTCGTTTACTTTTACCGGAATGACTTCAGTACTTGCTTGACCTTGATTCGCTGGCGTTTGTTGCCCTGTTTCATCAACTACAGTAGCCGCTTGACCAGAAGAAGCGTTTGACTCCATCCCAGTAGAGGCATTCGATTCATTTCCAGTTGAAGTGTTTGACTCCATCGATGCATCCGCTGACTGATTTCTTTCACGAGTCACATTAACCGACATTAAATTCGCTAACTCTTCTTGTTTCGCTTTTTCATATAATTGCTCTTTATTCATTTGCGATAATTCAGGCACTGGTTTATCTGAACGGATACCTAAATCATTAACCACTACGAAAGATCCTGGCGCGATTTCATAACGGTGTCCCGCTTCAAAACCTTGTTCCGGCGCATCATCAGCTGTGACGTTCGCTTCCACACCTTCAAATTTTGGATCTTTAATATAATCATTATTCGCGTCTAAAATTCTCTGTGAATCTTGTTTAAAAGTATTCCAATCGATTGCTGAGTAATTACGGTCATCACCATACATAGCTTCAATGTAATCTTCTAAATCAACACCGTAATATCTCTCGAAAGCATCTTCCCAATCATCACCGTATAAAGCCTCATAATGGTCTTCGTAATAGTCTTCCCAGTCATCATCATCCCAGTCATCATCATCCCAGTCGTCATCGTCCCAGTCGTCGTCGTCCCAGACGTCATCATCCCAGTTGTCATCATCCCAGTCGTCATCATCCCAGTCATCGTCGTCCCAGTCGTCATCATCCCAGTCGTCGTCGTCCCAATCGTCATCATCCCAGTCGTCGTCATCGTCCCAGTCGTCGTCGTCCCAGTCATCATCATCCCAGTCGTCATCATCCCAGTCATCCCAATCGTCATCATATCCATAATCATCATCGTCTGCATGAATTTGCGGTACATTAATGACACTTGTCGTAATTAAACCTGCTGCAAGTGCCCCAATCAATGCCTTTTGTATAATTTTCTTCCAATTTAAACTCTTTTTCATAATAAATTCTCCTTTAATCATTTTTGCCATCAAACAACTTTTGAACGGAAAACATCTTATGTTTTTGTCGCTCACTATAATATACGGACCCTTTTTTTATTTTAGGGACCTTTTTTAAAAAACTTTTTTTATTTGGTGAACTTTTTGCCGCTCAACAGAATATACGAAGCCTCAATCAATTTTACGGACTTTTTTTATAAAACTTTTTTATTTGGTGAACTTTTTGCCGCTCAACAGAATATACGAAGCCTCAATCTGTTTTAGGGACTCTTTTACAAAAAATTAGACAAAATAAAAAAGCCGACCGAAGTCAGCTTTTAAAAATTATCCACGCTTGTTGCTACGACGCTGTTGGCGACCAGCTTGGCGTTTCTTTTCATTTGTTTGTTTACGTTGGTGTTCTTTTATATCGCGGTTTAATTTTTGCTTATAACCTGGTTTTACTTTACGGCGCTTATTCTTTTCAATCATACCACGAACCACTGTATCATCTTGATTGGCAGCAGTCTTCTTACGTTGTTGACGACGTTTACGCGCATCAACTTCCACAAATTCACCGCGGCGTAATTCAACTTCTTTGAATTCAATCCCTTTTTTCTCTAATTCAATAATTGAATGATCATCACCAGGTGTTACTAATGTAATGGCAGTACCCGCTACTTGGTTACGTCCAGTACGACCGACTCGGTGTATAAAGAATTCTAAATCTTTCGGTAATTCCGCATTAATCACTAATGAAACGCCTGGAATATCAATGCCTCGTGCCGCTAAGTCTGTTGCGACAACATATTGATAATCTAACTGACGAATTTGACGCATAATACGTTTACGCTCACGGGGTTCGATGTCACCGTGAATCGTCGCTACTTTTAGGCCTTGTTCTTTTAAATAATCACTAATTTCGTCTGCGTATTTTTTCGTATTCGCAAAGACAATACCTAAATAAGTATAACCCATCGTCAGTAACTCATGAATTAACTCTTTACGGCTTTGGCCTTTGGTGCTAATTAAGTAATTATCAATTTGATCGGCTAACACTTGTTTCGGTGAAATTTCAATCATCACGGGACTGACTAAATATTTATTTAGGAAAACTTCCAGTGTTTGCGGGATTGTAGCTGAAAACACCATGATTTGAACATCTGAAGTTAGGCGTGACGCAATTTCATCCACTAGTGACAAGAAACCTAGATCCATTGTCATATCCGCTTCGTCAACAACTAATGTTTTAGCTGTTTGGATTAATAACGCATTTTCTGACATTAAATCGAAGATACGTCCCGGTGTACCAATGACAATTTGTGGTTGGTTCTTAGGATTTAATTTCTCGATTTGACGTTGTTTATCGGTTCCTCCGACATAATTCACAACTGAAATCGGAGTTTCACTCTTGGAAACTAATTGCCCTGCTACTTCATATAATTGGCCAGCCAATTCACGGCTCGGTGCAGTAATAACAGCTTGCACTTGATTTAAATCAGGATTGACCCCATTTACAATCGGGATCATAAATGAATGTGTCTTTCCTGAACCCGTTTGTGACTGCACGATTAAGTTTTTACCTTCCTTTGCCTTAGGTAAAACCTCCTCCTGTACTGCAGTTAATTCGTTAAAATGTAATTCTTCTAGCGCTTCTAATAGAAACGGCTTTAATTGTATATCTTTAAATTTCATACTCTTCTCCTTTACGAGGACTCTACATCATCACCTTATTATACTAATCTTTCGGGCAACACTCAAACACTTCCTAAAGAAACCGTTTACAATTAAAAAACAGTAAGAGTTAATTGAGAATATAATTTTTATGAGATATAATTGATTAATGAGTAAGGGGGTAGAGAAATGAACGATAATCAATTAATTTTGACATTATTTGGTGCCACTGGAGATTTAGCAGCTCGAAAACTATACCCTGCTATTTATCGTTTATATAAAAACAATAATATTTCTGACAAATTTGCCGTCATTGGAACGGCACGTCGTGAATGGACTGACGACTACTTTAGAGAGACTGTTTACAATAGTATCGTTGACGAAATTACAGATGATGAAGACGCACAAGAATTTGTCAGTCACTTCTATTATCAATCACATGATGTCAATGATGGTGATCATTATAATAAATTAAAAGAACTTTCTGATAGTTTAGATGAACAATACGACATTGGTGGGAACCGTATCTATTACATTTCATTAAATCCTCAATTGTTCCCAGTGATTACCCATCATTTAACGGAACAAAAAGTATTAACGGACAATGGATATAACCGACTAATTATCGAAAAGCCATTTGGTTTCGATGAAGAAAGTGCCATTGAATTACAAAAACAATTAACCGCATCTTTTGATGAAAATCAAATTTACCGCATCGACCATTATTTAGGTAAAGAATTGCTCTCTACATTAGACGAATTCCGTTACAATAACGTTTGGTCACATTTATGGTCAAAAGACTATATTGATAATATTCAAATTAGTTTAGCCGAAGATATGGGAATTGGCGAACGTGGTGCATACTATGATAATAGTGGTGTAACCAAAGATATGATTCAAAATCATATGATGCAAATTATATCTATAATCGGGATGGATAATCCTCAAAATAAATCTTCGGATGGCTTCCGTCAGGAGAAAATTAATGTCATTAAGAGTTTAAAAACCTTCGATTCCGTTGAAGACTTAACCCAAAATGTCATTCGTGCACAATATATACCAAACGCTCAAGAAGGCATTGTCGGTTATAAAGAAGAGGCAGATATTCCAGCCGATTCTCAAACTGAAACTTTTTTCGCGGCTAAATTCGAATTAGATATGCCACGCTGGGAAGGTGTGCCCTTCTTTGTACGTAGTGGTAAACGATTAGAAGGTAAATATACAACCATTCATATTATCTTTAAAAAGGAAAATGAAGACGTTGAAAATAATTATCTCCGAATCGAATTAGCACCAGACATGCAAATTCAATTTTTCTTTAACCAAGAAAAACCAGGCCACCAAGGTGGTGCAGAATCTGTTCCAATGACCTTCGAATATCCCGAAGTTGTTCAGAGTGAAATTCCGCATGACTATGAACGCCTAATCAATGGCTGTATTCATAATCAATTGGATCATTTTGTGCATTGGTATGAAGCGCAATATGCTTGGCAATTTATGGATCATATTCATAATTATTGGGAACAATTAGATGGGCAAGATATGAAATACTACGAAGCATTATCAAGCGGACCCGCTGAAGCAGATACATTAACAGAAAACCATGGTACCAAATGGTATGACTGTATTGATTGTTAATTGATAAACACATAAAATAACCCAGATAGCTCAGTAAAGAGCCATCTGGGTTATATTTTTATGCTAAATTTGCCTTATATTCAGTCGTAATTTCTTTCAATTCCTTCATAATTTCTTCCATCTCTTCGGTAGAATTAGCCTTAGCTCCTGATGCCATCGCATGTCCGCCACCACCATGGGCTTGGGCAATGTGATTAATAGCCGGGCCCTTACTTCTTAAACGAACACGGTATTTAGGATTGTCCCCTTCTTGTTCGATAAAATTGACCCAAGTATACATACCTTTAACGTTACTTGGAATATTAAGGACAATATTTGTTGCGTCTTCTGAAATGTCATAGTCTTCCATAATCTCGCGCGTAATGAGCAAACTAGCCACGCCCTCTTCATGAAATTCAATATTTTCATACGCAAATCCTTGGAAACGTGCTTCTTTAATGGCTGTTTCTGAAAAGCGGTCGGTAATTTGTCGTGTATCAATATCTTGACCGACTAAGACTTTCGCTGCTTCAAATGTGTCCGGTGTTGGGCTATATAAGAAACGTCCTGTATCAGCAACAATCCCAGCATACAATAATTCACTCGCTTCATCCGTCATTGGAAGTCTGTCATTCGAACGCTGTGAAATTTCAGTAATTAATTGACTGGCTGATGTTGCTTCAGGATAAGCAATTTGCAAATCCCCATATTCGTCAACGACTATATGATGGTCAATTTTAATTAATTTAGCTCCCTCATCATAGTGCGCCCCATCAATCCGTTCTTGGTTTGCGGTATCTGTAATGATTACTAACGCGTCTTTATAATCGTCCTTAGACAAATCATCCATCTTACCCATCCAAGTTAAACTTTCTATACTTGTCCCAGCTGCTAAAATACGTTTATTTGGATACGCATTTTGAATTAATACCTTTAACCCTAATTGAGATCCAATGGCATCTGGATCGGGCCTTACATGACGGTGAATAATAATCGTGTCGTACTCTTCAATCCAACTGAATAATGTGTCTAATTCCTGTTCTGTAATTAACATAATCTACCCCTATAATTTATCTATTGCTTGACATGAAATAATCGCCTTACCTGCCGCAGTATTTTCATGAAAGACATCTACTTCGACGAGTGCATGGCGCCTTGACATATTGATGATATTGACCTTAAACTGCAACTCATTCCCCAATTGTAATAAATTGAAATAATGTAAATCAAGGCGTTCGAGAACATAATTTATGTCTGTGTTCTCATATAAAAATTGCATTGCTGTATATGTCACCATTTCACAAAGAACGCCATAAGAAAGTGTCCCCATATTATTTAACATTTGTGGCTGGACATTGGTGTGCCAATGATAGTTTTGTAAATTCAGTGATGAATATTCATGCATCTGAACGACGATATCATCTTCGATTGTATTCCCCAATTGAGGCTGTTGTTGTTGAGTTTGGATGGCCTTCATGACATCTTGCCTCGATAAAACACCTAACAAATCACGGTTATCTTCAACAACCGGTAGCATTTCAATATCTTCCCACGTCATTTTATGTGAAGCGGTCGCAACTGACATATGCGTTTGCACAGTGACCACATTTTTAGTCATTACCCGCTCAATTAATGTTTCATTGGTTTTACCAATCACATCTTTAGCCGTAATAATCCCCACCAAACGGCCATTATTCGTCACCGGAAAGCGCGTTAATCCCGTTTGATTCGTCGCTTCATTAAAGTTGGAAATGGTATCTGACGGTTCTAAAGACAGCGTCTTTTCAATCGGTAAATAAATATCCCCGACCGTCATAATCTCTTCTTTAATCTCTTGGTTAATCATTGACCGGTTAATAATCATCGCTACCGCGAACGTATCAAATGACGTCCCAATAACTGGTAATGCATTGCGATTCGCTAGTTCAATCACTTCATCACTTGCTTCAAATCCCCCGGTAATCAGTACCGCAACATCATTTTTCAATGCTAATTGTTGAACTTCCTCACGGTTACCAATAATAATCAGTGAATTGACATCAAAATATTTCGCAATCGCTTCCTCGGTCATCGCACCAATAATAAATTTATTTAATTGTTTATCTAAACCAGCATGCCCACCATATACCTCACCATCAATGATCTTAACGATTTCATCATAAGTTAACATCTCAGGTAAATACTGCGAACGATTTTCAATTCGGATCGTCCCAACACGTTCGATTGTCGATACAAATCCTTCATCCTCAGCTGCCTTAATCGCACGGTAAGCTGTTCCTTCACTCACGCCCACCTCTTTAGCAACCGAACGAACCGAAATACGTGTTCCAATAGGTAAACTTTCGATATAATTCATGACCAAATCATGTTTTCTACTCATTTTATCACCCCTAAACTGTCTTTAATACTCTTAAATTATAACAGTAAATGGAACAGTTGTCACATCTGTTATCTTCTATATTCCATCCAATAAGGGGAGCTGGACATAATCTTGATCTTCAAAATTTGATACAGAAACACCGAGTAATCGAATTGTTTTATCAAGATGTCCATGAATTTGCCATAATTCTTGGACAACTTCTAAAATATCCGCTTCATTATTAATGGCCTCATCTGTCTTCGATTGCCTTGTCACTGTTTCAAAATCTTCATAACGGATCTTAATCGTTACGGTAAAAGCTTTGAGCTCTTTCTCCATCAAATTATCGGCAACACGTTTAGCTAAATTTTCAAAGACACGCGTCACTTCGATTTCCTCACTTAAAAATTGGCTAAACGTTGTTTCTTTACCAATCGATTTCCGCTCACGGTCGCGTCTTACCGGTGTATTTTGAATTCCCCTGACTTTAAAGAATAATGAATACCCCATTTTCCCAAAATGCTTAATCAAATCTTCCAGTGACATTTGATATAAATCTTTACCTGTGTAGATTCCTAGTTCATGAAAATGCGGTACTGACTTCCGGCCAACGCCATGAAATTCACCAATATCTAAAGTCTTCAAGAAAGCTACCGCATCATCCGGCTCAATCACCGTCATGCCATGAGGTTTACGGTAATCTGATGCAATTTTAGCAATAAATTTATTATACGAAACCCCAACTGAACTCGTCAGTCCTGTTTCTTGATAAATTTGTTGTTGAATCATTTTACCAATAATGGTTCCGCTATTAATCCCTAATTTGTTTTCTGTAATGTCTAAATATGCCTCATCTAAAGCGACCGGTTCATAAATATCCGTAAAGCGCTCATAAATACGGTGAATTTGCTTTGACACTTCACGGTAAACATCATGTCTTCCAGGTACAAAAACAGCATGCGGACACCGTTTAAAGGCTTCCTGCGATGACATGGCCGAGTGGATTCCGTATTTTCTTGCCTCATAATTACACGTTGAAACAATCCCACGACCGCCAGTCAGCCTAGGGTGTTTGGCAATGACAACCGGTTTCCCCTTTAATTTCGGATTATCACGCACTTCAATACTTGCATAAAAGGCATCCATATCGACATGTAATATTTTACGGCTAATATCCGGTTGAGGTTCATCAAATGTTAAAATACCATATTGCATCCTCTCAACTCCTTTAATTCATTACTCTAATTATACAAACATTCGTTCGTATATGCCACTAAAAAAAGCACTCCCAATTAAGGAAGTGCTTAACTATATATTATTTTAAATTAGTTACCTAAAACTACTACACGCTCGCTATCAGCGATGTATTCTTTAGGTGCGTTTTCACCTTCAATTGAACCGAATGGCATTTGTGCTTGTAATTCCCAACGCTCTGGTAAACCTAATAATTCTTTAACAGATTTGTCGAAACCTTGCTCGTAGCCAACGTTCATATGTTGTAATGATCCACCTAAACCTAAGTCAGTTAAACCTAACCATACAGCATATTGCGTGTTCGCTTGGTTGTTTTGTTTGTAAACTTCAACACGTGAAGGGCTTGTAGGCATTGCTTCAACAGCATCTAAGTCTTCGAAGAATAAAACTGTACCAACACCAGCTTTAGCACCTTCCATAACACCTGACATCATATCCCACATTGGACCTTCTAAAACGTCTTTTTGAACGTCTAAAATGTGATCCCATAATTGAACATGTTTGTCACCAAATACAACGGCAACACGAGTTGTTTGGCTATTGCTTGCTGTAGGAACGTCACGTACGATATCTGTAATACGTGTTGCGATTTCCTCGTTTGATAACTCTGTGTTATTTCCAATTGCATATTGTGTACGACGGTTTTTTACTAATTCTAAAAATGCTGACATTTAAAAGTCTCCTTTAATAATTGTTTTTTTTCGTTCGTCTTATTTCGAACTCGAGATATATCTTAACATGGAATTTATCTCGAAGTCAACACTTTTATCTCGAATTTTATCTTTTTTTAAAAAGTATGCCACGCACCCCTGCTGAACATTGGTATCACAGTATTTCTAAAATCCTTTCCATAGAAAAAACGCCATTTGCCGAAGCAAATGACGTCATCAATTTAATTATTCTTGTTCGCCTTGAAAATCTTCTAAAGCTTCTTCGTTTGCTTCAACAATCTCTTCTTGACGCTCAACGATATTGCCGCCTTCTTTGACGCTAGCAATCGCTGAAAGTGCAAATGTTAAATAAACACCTTCGCAGTCTAAAACAACTGTATTGCTTGATTGACTTAATTCGTCAACCACACCGTGTAATCCACCAATCGTCACTACTGTGTCCCCTGGTTTCATTTGTTTTAACATGTTTTGTTTTTCTTTAACTTGTTTTTGTTGTGGTCTAATTAATAAGAAGTAAAACACAACACCCATTAAAATAATAGGTAAAAAACTTGCAATTAATTCCATCATTCACCTCTCCTATCCGAATATACTTATTCTAACAAATAAATGTAACCTTTACTAGTTTAAATATTTCGACTAGAATGCACGAGCGTTCGGCTCATTATAACCATAACGCTCAAAGAAATCTTCACGGTATTCAAGTAAATTGTCGTCCATAATGGCTTGACGTACTTCACGCATCACTTGTAATAAGAAATGTGTATTATGTAGAGACGTTAAACGTAAACCAAATGTTTCGTCTGTCTTAATTAAATGACGCACATAAGCACGTGTATAATTACGACAAGTATAACAATCACATGTCGCATCAATTGGCGTAAAGTCACGTGAATATTTGGCGTTTTTAACCACTAAACGACCGTCACGCGTCATACAAGTACCATTACGCGCAATACGAGTTGCTAATACACAGTCAAACATATCAACACCACGAATCACTGAATCAATCAATGCATCCGGCGAACCTACACCCATTAAATAACGCGGTTTGTCTGCTGGCATATGCGGCGTTAAAGCAGTTAGAACACGGTTCATATCTTCTTTCGTCTCACCAACTGATAAACCACCAATTGAATATCCTGGGAAATCCATTGATGCTAGGTCTTTGGCATGTTGAATACGGATATCTTCATATCCCGCTCCTTGAACAATCCCGAATAACGCTTGATCCCCCGCACGTTGATGGGCTTCTAATCCACGTTCTGCCCAACGTGTTGTACGGTCAACAGAATGTTGAACATAATCTCTTGATTCATGGAATGGTGGACACTCATCCAGTGACATAATCACATCCGCACCTAAATCATTTTGAATTTGGATTGCTTTTTCAGGCGTTAAATACAAATTACTCCCGTCTAAATGGCTCTTGAAATGAACCCCTTCTTCGGATAATTTACGGTTGTTTGCAAGAGAAAATACTTGGAATCCTCCTGAATCCGTTAAGACACCACGGTCCCAGTTCATAAATTTATGTAAACCACCGGCTTCTTTAACAATATCTTCACCTGGACGTAACCATAAATGATACGTGTTCGATAAAATAATCTCCGCACCCGCATCTTTTAATTCCTCTGGTGATAAACTCTTTACAGTCGCAAGTGTTCCAACCGGCATGTAAATCGGTGTATCAAATGTCCCATGTGGCGTATGAACGCGTCCAAGGCGTGCTCCTGTATGTTTTTCTTCTTTTATTAATTCATATCTAATTGCTGGTTCTGTCATTATAGTTCCTTTCTAGTCAACTAACTCAACTTCAAATATATATGGGTATAACTTTCCAGTAATGTAAAATCGGTTTCCTTCAATATGAGCGATGCCATTTAATGAATCGATTTCTTGTAACTCATCATCTGTCATCTCTTCTTGTAAAATTGGCGCGACATCATATCTAGCCAATACTTGTCCCGTATCTGGATCGATTTTGACAATAGTCGTATCATACCAAATATTCGCGAAAATTGCACCCTCCGCATACTCTAATTCATTTAAATTATCTACCTTGATACCATCCTCAATTACTTCAATTTCACTGACCTTTTCAAAAGTATCGGGATCTCGTTGATAAATTTTATCTGTCCCATCCGAATGCCAAATAACTTCTCGGTCAAAATCATAAGCCAGCCCCCAGCCTTCTTCCTCGTAGCTTGCTGTGTCAATGATTTCGTACGTTTCTAAGTCTCGTTTTAACGCTGTATTTTCACGCCAAGTCAACTGCCATAAAGCGTCGGGCGTATGAGTAATCCCTTCACCAAAATATTCGTCATCTAGTTGGTCAAATTCTTGAATGTTACCGTTAGTTAAGTTGACTTGTCCTAAAATTGATTCGCCGTAAAGCCCTGTACCAATAATTAAATCGCCCTGTTCATTCAATTCCAAGCCTTGAGTAAAAGCTTCAGGATCACTGGGAATGGTATTTAATAATTTCACTGATTGAGCATGAATCCTAGTGCTAGTCGTTAAAATCGACACAAACACCGCTACTAATATGAACCATTTTTGTTTGAATTCTATACTTTTCATTGTTTCACTCCTCACATTCATGATATATTAAGATAGCTAATAATTATATTTTAACCGAAAGGACCTCAAACAACGATGTTTATTTACAATACAATTTTAATTGTCGCAAAAATTATTTTTCTAGTATTCAATGGTAGACCTGAAGTTTACGGTTTAGAAAATTTACCCGAAGATAGAAATGTCATCCTAGCAGCAACCCACCGCTCAAATTGGGACCCATTTCTAATCGCAAATATTATTAAACCCCGATCGTTATCATTCATGGCCAAAGAAAGTCTATTTGATATCCCAATTTTTGGAACAGCTATGAAGAAAGCGGATATGATTCCTGTTGACCGCGAAAATCCTGGCCGCCAAGCAATTAAATCAGCCATTCAAGTGCTCGAAGAAGGCGAACGCGACTTTGGTATTTTCCCATCAGGTACCCGCCACTCTACTGAACTTAAAGGCGGAACAGCCTTCATTCAACGCATGAGTAAAAAAGATATTATCCCAATTGTCATTCAACCACCTGTAGGAAATAAAGAATTCTTTGGCCGTAAAAAAGCTAAAATTTACTTCGGTGAACCAATCCCATTTGAAGTGGATGTTAAATACAACAAAGCAAAATTAGCCGAAGTCGACCAAAAACTAGTCGAAGCCTTCGACGTACTCGACAAAGAATTGGATCCTAGCTATGTTTACGACCCAGCAGTGCATTCTAAAAATAAATAAAATTACTCACTCATTAGCGCATGAAATTGACGTTCTCTCGAACAGTTGATTTCATGCGTTTTTTGTCTTTCTACTTCAACAGCTCAATTAATCAGCAATAATTAAAAGTTGAGGGCGCACGATCTGTGCTACTACTCAAAAATAAAAAGACGAAGAAGCGCGATGTGATATGCTATTAGTAAAGTAGACAAAGAAATAATAAAACACGATATATAGTAGGAGTGTTGTTATTATGACTTATAGAAGATCGAAACATACACTAGAAGAAAGAGAGAACGCTGTTCAACAAGTG
>JACBXN010000002.1 GCA_015863215.1 Aerococcaceae bacterium DSM 111176 | reverse complement strand
ACGTGCTCAATAAGTATATAGGAGGATATATAAGTTTTGGTAAATTCTTCCGCAAAGAGTGGTAAAACTGTCCGCAATCACTGGTAAAAAGAACCGCAGGGTTGGTACAAATTAAATGCAATAATCAGCAGCGGGTATATCAGGACTAAAAGATCCGTCTGTCTGTTTCAAAGACTTAGTCATAAGGTACGCGTTAGTAAACTTCATAATTGGAATATTAGTTGCTCTAGGAATACTTTGGATACCAGGTTAGAAAGGATGTATTATTAAAATGACTCTAATAAAAAAAAATTCTATAACTTTGGTACTCTTTGTTTTATTTGGAATTGCTACTGTAGCTGGGCAAACTATCGCCTTAATTCTGGGGCAAGCAAATATATCAGTTTGGATTGAGAGTAACTTGCAAACATTAGCAATTACGTTAAACGGTATTTGTGGTATTATCGCATTTATATATCTTCTTATCTCACCTTCAGATAAACAAGGCGATGAGGAAGAAGAAATCATTGAAGATTTCGAAGGAAATAATAAAGATTAGCTTCTCATTAACTAGCTTATTTTTGATTAATCATATGATTTTTAAAAATACTTAAAAGAAGTAATTAAAAAATGCGAACTTATGTTGCGCAAATAGACTTAGTTCGCATTTTAAATCTTACTGACTGTTTTCATATGTCCTTTGTATTCTTTGACACCCCACCAACTCCATTCATTGGGATTGGTGGGGTGTTTTAAACTCCTTTTATTTACTATTCTTTTCTTTTGCTTTTTATAAACCTAAACTTTAAAACATTTGAATATAAACATATAAAAATTTTAAAGTGCCGATAATCTTATCATTTATTAACTTTATTAAACTGTATCTAGAAACGAATCAAGAAGTTTAGTTAGATTTATTATAGACTCTTCAAGAACTTCTTTAGTTATGTCTTTTTTAGTCATCAATTGTGCTGAGCCATGATTGATTGGATTAAAGTTTCTATACTTTGCCGCATCTTCGATAATATTATAGCTGTCAGAATATTCTTTATAAAACTCTTTTAAATCTTTTTTTCTATAATATTTTTCATAATTAGGTTTTTTTCTTTGAGGGTCTTTAAAATATGCGAACTCTGCCGTGATTCTATCAAAATAAGATTTATAATAAGAGAAAGCTGCAAAATAATCATTCCGATTCTTATTACATAGATATAAAAAGAAAATTTGTAATGTTAATTTCGAAATCTCTATCTTTTCAAATATAGTTATTTTATATTCATTCTCTCTAATCCATTTACTCGATGGAATACAATAACATTGTATGTATTTATTCAAAGCACTGTTTTCACCCAACTCTTTAGTTAAAGTAGTAATCAAATCATTATGACGAAAACTTCTATTCAGCAAGTAATTTATAGCTAATTCAATATCATTCATTGTCCAGTTACCTGTTCTCGACTTATTGAAAAGTAAATTTAGATTATCTCGGATCGTACTCCCATCTTTTGTGTTTAATAAGAGAGTAATAAATACCTTTGGTGCCACATTAATTATATGGTTTTTGGATATACTAATTATTTTATCTTTAATTATTTGTTTCGTAAAATCGATATCAGTAGAGTATATAATACGATTTAATATTTCTCTAGAGGACATTTTACTATCAGCTACTATAAAAGTTGTTTCTAATATCTCCATATACTTTTTATTTTGTAAAATATTTGTTTTCTCGATTTCATGCTCTATTTGTTCCAAAAAAGATAGTAATAACTGTTCTTGTTTGTCTAATTCAATTTCATAAATATCAAAATAATCTCCATTTACGATTTCTCCATAAAATGACTTATACAGTTCATCTGGTAGCTTATCAGATTCATTAAATCTTGTTTTTTCAAAATTTAAATTTAATTTATTTTCATTGAATAAAGTATTTATAAACTTTAAAAATTCCTCAAAAAAATTATTTAATGTTAGTTTATTAGATTGAGAATTAAACAGGATATACAAATCATCCACATATCTAATCATCTTTACGTCTGTAATATATTGATAATTAGAAAAGTAGCTTTCAATCGCATTATCAATTTTAGAAAGATATACAATTGTAGCAAGGTATGAAGTACCCATGCTATTTTCAATCAACGGAAAATTACCGTTTCCCACATATTTAATTAATTCTTTATACATCATTAAATCAATTTGATCTATTTCCGATGAATATGATTCAACTTTTGCAAATAAATCATCTATATCAATACTCAAGAAAAAATTAGCAACATCTACTTTTATAAAGTAGTCATGTTCATCTTTCTCTAAAATAACTTTTTTATAGAAATCAGAATATTCATGGGTATAAAGAGGAGAAATACTTTCCACATTCCCTGAATAATACACCGAAATTTCTGAAGATCTGTCTACTTGAATTTTTTGTGATATTTCAAGACATACAGCTTGAAGTATTAAATATAATTCTGGGGAAATCAGCTGTGACTGTCGATATTGACCATTTGAACGTTGAATGTAATTACTTTGCACTTGCATACTTGTGTTATCAAACAAAAGATAACCTTTATCGATTAAAGTATTAAAATAGTTTTCATCTAATAATATTTGTTTGTTGCTACCTTTTGTAAACGGATACCATTGTAAGTATTTGCTTAAGGTTCTATTAGGCAAGCCAAAATAAGCCTCTACTATAGCTCTCCAGTTATCATAATCAATATTAAACATATGTCCTCCTTTAGTTACTAATTTTTGAGATAATTATTTCTAATATTATTCTACCAAATTAGCTTAAATATAGGATGAAATTTAACATTTATGCTTTGTAACTATAGAATCCCCCAACCCACTAGCTCCGCTCGGTGTTTCATTCTCGTGACCGCTTCCCGCCCTACGGGCTCCAGCCGGACTCGAATGAACCATTCGCTACACTAGTGGGTTGGGGGATTTGCTTAATAATTGACATGGCTTATTAAGCAAATTTTCACCTATTTAAGAGAATTAAGTAACATCTGACTTAACTACCCAACCTATTGAAATACCGTCGTTACCAAGCAAATAAATCGTTTGCATGACCTCTTTTTCTTCGATGAGTTCGAATTCTAAGTCTTTGACCCAATCGGGTATCTTCTCACCAGTAAACCATCTATACGCTTCTTCTTTCACTTTCAATTTCTTTGTGTTATTACTCAGCGTTGAATCCAATTGATCCAGAATACCTGAATTTTCCTTATCAATGGCCAACTTACGAGCTACCATCCGCTCTAAATACTTTGCATAACCTAATGCAGCATAATTATACTTTGCTCCACCTTCTTGAAATAGACCTTTAACAGCCTGTTTAAAATTACTAATTCCACTCACTCTATAATTGCCACCTGGTCTCAGTAAATAGGCCCAATCTTCAAAGAAATCTTCGACACTTGAATACTTAATATAATGGCCAAACTCTGAAGCAGGTCGCTTAGAACCTTTACTCTTCGAAATCTTAGGATTACCAACGTAGGTAGATGACCATGTCATCCCACCCCAATTATTATCATTTTTGGCTACATTTGAGCTTCCCCAGACTCCTTCGAAGTGTAACATCACAATGAGTAAACTCGGCAGAATCCGATAAATTTTGGCTAATTCTAAGACCTTTTCGATATGTTTTTTAGATAATACAATTCCGTTAAAAGACATAGCTTTAATACCACTCTTATCAACAATGTTATCATCAGATGTTGATAACATTTCATTCACTATCTTTTGAACTGCCGTCGCATCATAACCAGCAGCTAAAAGCTGATTAATCCTTGCCTGGCCACTACTCCACTTTCCAGCAATGACTTCTTTAGCCAAGTCTTCAATCGACTTTTTCACTTCACTAATAATCTGGTACTTCGGACGGGCATATCCCATGATTCGCTTATCATTCCAAGCAAAGTAATTCCGCTTAACTTGCTCATTACTATTCCCCTCAATCGTTGTAATGGTGTTATTATCCACTTTTTCAACAAAGCCAATATGATCAGCCCATCCACCACTATCCCAGTCAAATACGACAACGTCACCCTTTTTAGGAAATTGACGTCCTAACCAAATGCCTTTTTCTTTAAATATCTTCACATGCCTTTGCACCCCACACTCACGACCAATGAGTCCACTCGCTCCTGATATATCCGCCACATGACTCACAAACACATCACACCAGTCGTCTGTGTATTTCACAGCATAACCGGCTGGGAGAGGTTTAACAGAATTATACGCATCAATGATGCGATTAAATTCAATTGTTCTTTCTTTAACTCCAATAAACTTTGCTGCATTATCAATAAGCATTTGAGCTGTTACCATTGCTTCCACCTCCATGGTAGTTATTACTTGAAATCTGTAAAATCGTCCCTAAAAAGGCAGTAAATAGATTCAGCGTTGAAACGACTAGGAAGGTTGATTCATAGCTATACAGCTCACCTAGCCCTTGAAAAAGCACTGAAACACTTGGCATTACCACGAGGACAAACCACTTTAATGTGTCATAAGTTTGGTTACTTAAACGCATAGCCTATTATCTCCTTCAACTGTGATTTTAAAGTTACTTGGTCATTTTCAAGTATAGATATTCGTCCTTGATGGTCTTCCACACGCTGGGTCACCTTCTCAAGCCCTGATTTACTATACTCAATATCTGTTTGTATTTTGTCGATACGATTTATTAAGTTCTGAATCGATGTAATTAGACTTATCATCTTAGTGATGAGGGTAATTACAGCGACAGTCGCACTTGCTAAACCGCCTATTTCAATAAGAGTCATCTTTTTCCTCCTTTCAAAAAAGACCCCGCAAAAGCGAGGTCTGATTAACTTATTACTAAACTTGTTCGTAAAGCTCTTCGACAGAGCGACGTACATAGCGAGCGCCTTGTGCTACCGCGTAAGGGTCGCCTGATTCATCCGCAAAAATGTCTGCAGCGACAATCGCGTCTACAGCGTCTTTGGCTTGCTGAGCCGTTAAATTATCTTTTGGCTTTGGCACGCTGATTTTTGTTGCTTTTCCAGCTTCATCTTTAAATAAAAGCTCTAATACTAATGTTGTTTCCATTGTTCATTCCTCCTTTAACCTATGCAATCGTATATGTATTCGTTACTTCAGTCATAACGATAGAATTATCAATGACATTTTGAAGGGCATCTCGAACTGATACGATAGTCTCTGTGTCAGCATCTTCCGTTAAGTCGCGTAAAGTAATTGATCCCTTTTTCTCAGTAAATGGGTCGACTGTTTTTAAACTAAGTGTGGCTCTAGCAAATTCTTTAAACATAGTATTTCCCCCTAAAATTTATTTTGTAAGCTTACATAAATAAGAACGTAAATTTAGGAAAAAAGGAGGCACTATATTAACAAATCTTTTATTTCCCTTAATTTCTCTTGCAACTTGATTCTTCTTCTACTTATTGTTTTTCTACTCACTCCAAATGTTTTGGCTAGCTCATTCAAAGGTAGACCACTTACTAAGCCTTTAAATAGGAGTATTTCAGTATCATCTAATCGGAGAGAGGCTTCATTAAGGAAGTCTATAACTTTATCACTCACTTCATCCGATTCATTGTTATTCAGCAAATAATCTGATAAAGGGACGGTTGATTCTCCATATTTCTTACTTCGAAATAAATCGACCAAAAACCAGCGAAGGCCTCTTTGAGCAAAAGAAGCGAACTTGAACTTATCCGCATCAAAAACGTCACCTTGAAAGCTATCTGCAATTTCTACCAGCTTGATACTCAGCTCTTGATAGTAATCTTCATAGGCATATTGATTCATAGATATACCAGTGCTTAAAAGTACCTTATGAATTAATCGCTTGTATTGTGATAATAATCTTTCTACCTGCTCTTCAGTCATAATATCCCTCCCCCTTTAATGATAGCGTTATCTCTACCTCGTTCCCACCTCAAAGTTTTCATTATTTGTTTCAAAAAAAGCCTTCATAAAAAATTTGAAGGCTCTTAATAACTTATTATTCGTTTATATTATTATGATTATTAACGACTTTGATTACATCATTTTTTATCGAAGAATAAAATGTATCTATATCATTCTCTACAACTTTCAAAGATAATAATTCTAGCTCCTCTTCATCATCAAGACTTACTTTATTACTTAAAGTATTAATTTGTTTTGATATGTCTTTTAATAAAACTCTCTTTAATTGTTCATCTTCATAGTTATTATGCTGAATAAAACTCGTTACCTTCGCTGCATAAACTCCTTTAATTTTAGAATAATATATTCTGCTTTGATAAATAGCATTTAAAAGGAAGATTTCTTCATAATTTTCTTTAAGTATACTATTATCGGTATTCCATTTATAATTCAACTTATAACTTCTTACTTTTTTCTTTTTATACCTAGGCTTAGGTTCTATTAATATTGATTCTTTTGGTAGAATATTATAATTATGTAAATAAGGATGAAATAAATTTTTACTTATTTTCCCACTCTTATTTCTATTACATTCTCTACACATAGGTACAAGATTGTCAGGGTATAATATATACTGTAAGTATTCTTTTTTGGGGATAACATGATCTATACTTAAGTAATAGTTTGATTTTGAATCCTTTGACATAGGCAATCCACAAACCGGACAAATATAATCAGTATCTACTACGCAGCTTTCATGTATTTTATCAACTGTATTTTTAATATCTTTTTTTATTTGTTTCCAATCACTGTTCTTATCATGAAAAAGTTCTTCAACTTCTTGAATGATTTCAATGCCATTAAAACTATTATCAGAAAAAAATAAAGTATAGTCTTTTTCATATTTTTCAATATCATTTTCTATAAAAGTAATTAACTTCAAAATTCTTTTCCCGTATTCCTCTGCCCACCCATCATGGTTTGATAGGATGACTTTAAAATCATCCATATATTTTGAAAAATCTAAATTAGAGGAGTTAAGCCCATTAAACATTAAAACTAATCCTCCTCTAATTCATCATCAATTTTGGAATCAATCAATAAGTCTAAAAAGAACCTTGCCTCAGATCCTAATTCCTCCATTTCACTGAGTTCCCAAATCTTATCTCGGTTTGATGGTAAATATTTTTCAAAAAAATCTTGAATATAGACGTAAAAGCCTGATTTCCCTATATCTAAACCAAATATCCCATGATTTAATATCGAAATATTTTCACCAAATGTTGGGGAATGAGGCCTTTTCATATTAGGCATAATTGAATCATCGGTAACATAGATACAATTGTTCGGTATCTCTTGCAATATTATAGGTGAGTGAGTGACTACAATTGCCAACCCGTTTTTTTCATTCATTATTTCAGAAATTATTCTAATATAATTGGAAGTTAAAGGCGGATGAAGATATAATTCTGGTTCATCAAAAAGCACTAAAGTCTTTTCTTCAACAAATGCAACTAAAGAAGCTACACCCAGAGTCACTATTTTTTCTCCTGAACTCATTAATTTAAATGCATCAAATAATCTTGAATGGAGTGTATTGATAAGGTTGTTATATTCAGTTTCATTTTCTTCTCTATGTCTTCTCTCCTCTTTAATTAAATTATCTATATCTTCCCAGTCTCTCTTTTCATTATTATTATCTTTAAATATTTTATTTAAAATAAATTCAAGATATCGTGTTTGTTTCCAGAATAAACGATGCTTCTTCCTATCTTTTCTTATAATTTTAATTGCTTCTTCAAATTTATTGTCCCAATCCTCAAAACTTATATAGTCATTTTTTTCAATTTCCTCATCGTTTTTTCTTTCTTTGAATATTCCAATGTATTTATAATCGAATATTTTATTTGACTCTGTCTTACTGTCCTGTAATAAATCATTAAATTTATCGAATGGACTGTAAGACATAAACATCAAACCTGCAAATCTATCTTGCGTGGACCCCATATTTAAACTTAATTTTATTTCATTATTTTCATCACTAAACTCCGAACTAATTTTCTCCCCCTCTTTAAGGGCAGCCTTAACAATGTCTTTTAATATCCTTGTTTTTCCTGTTCCATTATTCCCAATAATCGCATGGATATTTGTAGGTAAGATACTCTCTGGATTAGTCTTAAATTCATAGATAGTCTGATCAACATTTTCAGCAGAATGTCTATAATATTTTAGATTAATATTATATGGTATCGTTTCATTACCTCCATTAGAAAGTCGGTTCAACTTTCCTGTTACATGTCCGGTAGAAATACCTCTTAAAAATGATGTATTGATCACATCTTCATCACTATGAAGATTTAGTAAACTTGGTTTATATGCTATGTCATTCAAAGCAATCATTAAATCTTTATGGCTAAAGTTTACCTCTTTTTCCTTAATTATTTCTGTGATTTTTTTGTAATATTCTTCTGTCCCCAAACTCACTGTTGATTCATTAAATCTTTCAAATTCCTCACCATATAATTTAACAATATCGTCATACGCTTTATATCCATTTAATTTATCTTCTCGAGCTGTTTTTAAATCCGCAATTGAAATAGACCCTATATGAACAGGTAACCTTGTTTTTGGTCTAGGATAGTACACCTCAAACATTGTCTTATATCCATAATCATCCCAATAATTTTCTTCTAATACTAAATCTATTCCCTTTTCTATCGCTACGCTTTTACTTAAAAATCTCTTATTTACTTTTATTCTCATTATATCGTCACCTCACTAAGTATTAATTATTCCCCATTATTTAAACAATATAATAACTTGCATGACATTTTTTAATTATTGTATCAAATTGTAAATTTACAAGTATTAATTAATATTATACTAAACCTGTTAAAGAAAAGTATTTTTATCTCTTACAAGTAAAATATTAAAAGCCCCCAGAATAATATTTCTGAAGGCTTTGTGTAATTGCATTGTACGATATTAAGTCACCTATCCAGGCCACTAGCGGAACGTGGTTCGATTGAGTCGAGCTGGAGCCCGCTAGGGCAGGAAGCCGCAACGAAAGCGAAACAAAGAGGAGCTAGTGGCCTGGATAGGTTTAATTTGAGTGAGATTAATAATATTTCAACCCTGCTGATTTACCTACGCAAGTTCTTAGTAACTTTACAAATTCTGTCTCATGTTTGTTCTCAGCCATATGCCATAAGTATAAGATGAGTGTCCGAATGATTGGCCCTACTTCTAAATCAGACTCTAGGGCAATCGCTAAGCTACTCATTAATTGTTGTAAATCAAAACTAGATACAGCTTCATATTCTAATACAGTGCTCTTATAATTTCTAAAATGAGCAATTTTTATAAGATCAATATAGGCATTGACGATATATAGTTCTGCTTCCTTAATACTATCCACTGAATCTATGAGGAAGATGCAACTGACCAAATCATAAAAGTACTCATGCTCTTGTAATTCTTCAAGCTTATCAATGATGACCGAATTAATATAAGCTAGCACAATTTTATCGATACCTTCTTGAGTTCTTAATGTTCTTTTTTCTAATTCTAGGTAGTATTTCATATTGACATGATCAACTACTTTCAGTCGCTTTCCTTTCACTTTATAGATAAAAAAATCATAGATTTTGTCGCCTTGTTTTTGATTCTCAATCTCCAAGTCTGTGCCAAAGATTTCTGCTGTTTGATTATCTTGACCCATATAGTAATCTTTTATTGCTGCATATCCATTTTGGAAAAGTAAATCTTTTGATCTATACAATTTACCAACCGATTTACTTGATATTCCCCCGTATACTGCCATATATGTCATGATTTGTCCTCTTTTCTTTTTTATATCCAGCTTTTTACAATAGCGTGTGCATATAGAACTGGTGCAGATGCTTTTTTAGATTTTTCTAAGGCTTCGATTATTCTTTCAGGGCTTAAGTACGCTAACCAACTTTTTATTAACTTTAATTCTGAATCAGATAATATCCCTAACTGTTGTGTGTAGTAATGCTTTATTTTTTCTAATGGCGATTCGCTGACCGATTCGGCATACGATTCTTCATTATCATCCTCATTATTTTTTTCATTAATCATTTTCATATCACTATGCTTATCTTTTTCTATTTGCTTAGCATTATCTATCTCACTTTGTATATCATTGGGTGTGATACCAGTATGTCCTCTTTTGATGAGTTCTTGCTCGAATAAGAGTTGGATTGTTTTATCAAACTGCCGGTCTGATTTGTGCCAAAACTCAAGCATATGAGAATAGGTCTGATAGATGATGTCACTATCTCTTATCCGTGACAGCTCTCTTTGTAGCAGGTCACTGACGGGTCGTCCTCCTTTAATAATGGTGTAAGTTAATGAATTAATAAGCGATACTTCATGTGTCTCATGGTTGTATATAATACAGCGATATTTATTTTGAAAGCGATCGATGAGTACATTAATGACATCAATCGAATAACCACTCTCAAAGCTCATGACTTTTTTTGACAGTTGGTAAATACCCACTTGGGTTGTGGCAGGATTGGTCATTAAATACAGTAAAAAATACTTATCTTCCACCGTATAGGTATCAATCACCTCGGGATCAGTCCAAAAGCTTGTCTCTACAAGTCGTCTAATGCTGGCCATTTAATCACCTGATTGATTAGCTTCATTGATTCTCTTAGTCAGTTCTTCACTTGGAGCCCAATCATTCCAAAATATCATGGCACTGTCCTGGTCTTTTTTACTTAAAAGATCATAACGTGGTATTTTATACCGCTTTTTAAAAGCATTAGCCGCTTCTCTGTAGGTTGCACTACGAATTATTGCATCTTGATAGGCATTGGATTCTTTGCCACCTAGTAGCTTAATAACACGGCTCTTACGCTGAGAGAATAAAAAGGATATAATAACTGGATTTACTGGTTGTTTAGTTTCTAAATATTCAATTTTATCTTTCAGGACTTCATATTGCTCTTTTAAGCTTTTAACTACAGTATCGGTATAACGGTCGAGGATTGCTTGAAGTGATTCTGGGAGGTTTGGCATTTGATTGATAATGAGTTCATTGTTTTCCATATCTATTCCCCTTTATATTCAAAATATTCACCGTCAATGACAACAGGTTGATTCAATATATTTTTCATATCTTTACACCAAGTGCTGATTCGCTCTACGATTGAGTTATACTGCGCATAGATAGGACTATTTTGGGCTAGTTGTTCTAACTCAACTTGATAACGGATAGGGCTAATGACAGTAAGTAAATCATTGACCTTTTGATTCAGCTCAGTGATGTTGATGGTTGAAGTTAATTTGGGATTCAAAGCAGGCTCTTGCCTCACATGTTTTTTTACATGATCAAGCTGGTTAGCCTTTTGTATCACCTCTTCACTCTCACTGAGAACTTGCTCATACTGCTTACTTAGATGATTGTAGCGTCCTTGTAGTCTAGCTATTTCTTCATCTTTTTGTATTAATGCTTTATGTAGTCTTTGAGACTCATCCGTCGGTTGAGACGGTTGAGTCTGTTCAGTTTGCTTAGTATCACCTTGCTTTAGTTCTCGTAACTCCCTCACAGTCATATCGCTCACTTCTTTCAATTCTCCACTTCTGACAAGATGTGGGGTATTGCGGTCTTCTTCTGGTAATGATGCGATAAGGTCTAGCGCAGCTAGTCCTAGATGGGACAACGTTGTCTCATTTTCTTTAAGCTCTCGAGCAATCCGCATCATGCGGTTTGCGGATCTTCGTTCGATACCAATCTTTTCAAGCCAACCTAGGAAGTCTCCATGCGTTAAATCCTGTTCCTTGACGTGATTTAGACGACGTCCAATTTCCCAAATCGACTTGCCTGCCATATCTTTATACATATTAATTTCTGTTTCAATTACCCCTACACTGTTTGATAACATCAATGGATTCATATTTACCTCACGCTGGCACGTATTTTTGGTTCCTATTTATGTTTATTTAAGTATGCTTGGATGTCTTGTCGATCATAGTAGACCCTGTTTTCGACTCTAATTTCGTTTAAGCCACATGCTACCCAATTCTTTAGAGTAGCATGACCAATTCCAAATTCCTGAAAAATTTCTTTTTGCCTTAGATAAGCCTTCTGTTTATCACGCTCTAATTGGTTAATACGCTCCTCAAGCTTTTTTATATAGTCAAATATGGATAGCGAGTATTTCTCCCACATCGAATTTGCAAGTAAATCTAACGCTTTATCTGCAACACTACTCACGACACAGCACCTACCAATCTTTCAGTAAGGGCTGGCATAAAAATTTTATAAAAATCTTCCGGACCCAGCCCTAGTGATTCAGATATTCCTATGATTACTGGGAATGAAGGGGCGGTTCTGCCGTTCAAAATATTACTTATCGTTCCTGGGTTGACACCCATCTCCTGTGCTAACAGACCATAATTAAGACCACGCTCAACAATTTTTGCTTTTAACAAGTTCTTATCAATCTGGTTCATAAAGCCTCCTAGTGAAAGTATTATTTTGTTAAGTGAATCTATGACTTAACTAAGTAAAAGAATACATAGTTTATGTTAATTATTCAACACAAATTTGCTTTATGTGAAAACATTGGCATAAATTATTTGCTTATTATGAAAGTATTCATTATAATACTTAATAGATTCATATAAAGGAAGGAGGAAAGAAATGGAAAGCCGAAATCGAATTAAAAGGCTAAGAGAAGAAAAAGGATTAAGTTTGAAAGAATTAGGAGATTTAATCGGAAAGAATCTAAGTACAGTTCAACGATATGAATCAGGTCTTATCTCTACTCTCTCTGAAGAGGTGGTTTTTGCGATTGCAGATGCTTTGGAGGTAACACCTGCTTATCTATTGGGTTGGAGCGATATGACCACTGTAGAGGTCACTTCTGTTCCAATTGTAGAAGCAATCGTTGAGGGTGAGTTTATTAGCAAAAGTACAATCGATATTGCATTGACGAACGTAACTGATAAGCAACTTACTTATTATTTTGCTGATGATGCCATGTACCCTGAGATTCACGAAAATTCTCTCATTTTAGCAAAAAATAAGTCTAAAGCTGAAGATGGGTCGCTAGTAGTGATACTACCTGATGAAAGCACTCAACCTCTTGTACGGAGATTAAAGTATATTGATGATACAGCAATTTTTATTCCAGTCGATTTAGAGCATGAAGTTTACACAGTGGACACAGCTTCTATCATCGGTGATGTGGTTTCAGTGACTAAGTACTATTCGAACTTTGAATAAAATACTATTTTCCTTACACGCTGGCACGTGAAAGGAGATCAAATGATTACAAAATATACTTTAAAAGATGGTTCTGAACGATTTGAAGTTGATTTTTATTTAGGAATCAGTGACAAAACTGGAGAAGTTGAAAGAGTTCGAAAAAAAGGATTTAAAAGCTATGCAGCAGCTAAAAAATATTCAACAAAAATTAAGTATGAATACAGTAATAACTTAATAGGTACTGCCGTTAACTCTGATAAAATACGGTTTGAAGATGTCTATCGCTTATGGTTTAAACAATACGTTCATACTGTTCGAGAAAACACCTATATTACAACCTTACAAGTGGCAGACAATCATATACTACCCAAATTTAAAAAGTATTATATGAATTCCATCAGTGTTGAGATGTGTCAGGATATTGCCAATGAGTGGTACTCAGGCTTTGCCAAAGCAACTATGCTAGTAAGTATTGTGAATCGCATGTTCAAATTCGCCATTGGTCTGGGCTACTGCCGAGATAACCCAATGAGTAAAATCATGCGACCTAGAAATACGCATAAGAAAGAATATGAAGCACCTTTCTATACTAAGCAAGAATTACAACATTTCTTTAAGTGTATCGAGGAAGAAAGTCCTTTAAGACAAACTATATTAAGGGTTCTAGCATTTACTGGATTACGCCGAGGAGAAATTATGGCGCTAAAGTGGAAAGATATTGACATGGTGAACAATACCTTGAGTGTTAACCGTGTACTTGCTGAAGGGATTAAGGGGTCTGTATTTCATAATCCTAAAACGAAAAAGAGTAGACGTACGATTTCAATCGATAAAGTAACAATGGATACGTTGAAATGGTGGCGTGTTTATCAAAAGTCATATCTTTTAAAGTATGGAATAAATATTTTAAACAATGATGAGCAATTCGTATTTACTAATAAAGAAAATAAACATTTGAATCTTTATTATTTAGGAACTTTGATTCCAAAGCTTCTAGCAAAATATGATTTACCTCACATTAATGCGCATGGATTTAGACATACTCATTGTAGCCTCCTCTTTGAAGCAGGACTGGATATGCAAGAGGTTAGAGATCGACTTGGCCACTCAAACATCGAAACAACTATGAATATATATGCACACGTTACTACTAATCGAAGAGATAATGCTGCCGATAAATTTGAAAATTTTATGGATTTTTAAAGAGGTCAAAAATCGACATTATTATTCTATGACAAAATCTATGACAACAATGGATAAAACAACATATTATTTCGTTTTTTAACTAATTAATTAACATGAAATTTTCTATATTTTTTATTTTGATAAATAATATAGAAAGACAAAAAAATTCTCATCGTAGACGATGAGAATTCCTATAAAGTATGCCGGCTAAAGGACTTGAACCCTCGACCCTCTGATTACAAATCAGATGCTCTACCAACTGAGCTAAGCCGGCTTTGAATAATTTAACTAATCTTTATTGTTATAAGATTAGGATGACCCGTGTAGGGATCGAACCTACGACCCTCTGATTAAAAGACCATTGGTTTGTCCGACTGTTGAACCGCTTCAGGATAGAAATTACCATAAGGTCCTTCAATGGTAACTTTGTCTCCGATTTTTACTTGACCAATCGTGTCAGTAAAGTCGCCGTCCTCTTGGATCATTACGGTTAGATTCCCGTCCTTAGTACGAGGAGAAGCTGAGAATGAGAATGGATGCGGTTCCCGTCCTACTTCGCTATCAACAAAACGGAAGAAGGCGAATTGCCCCGCTTCAATTTCCATTGCTTTTCCTTTGGTTGCTTCCAGTTCAATTTCATGAATTGCCGGCGTAATCTTTTCAGTACGTACAATCTGATATTTAGGTAACATCAGATTGTGGATTTTCTTAACAATATATGCTCCTAAAGTTAAGCCAGTATACACTGTTAATAAAGTCATAAACACCTGATTGTCACTTAAGAATCCAATGTTAGCCATATGCAGATAGATTGCGATGACACTCACAATGGCTAAGCGGTGTAACCATAATTGGAAATTGCGGTTATAACCACCTTTTCGTTTCATTAATGCTTTCGAACCCTTTATAAAAGTATCACTTAAAACGAAGATACCTGTTAACATCACGATGATTAACATGATAACTCCCATATATCCCCAAAGTGAAGCAGGTGAGAGATTCAATGTAATGACATTCTCTAAACCACTCCAGAAAATGATCATGTGTAGTAAAATCGCAACAGGAATGACCATTGCCATCCAACCATGTATTTCGTAGAGCTCGGTCATGCCTACTTTCTTTTCAATCGACTTTGGTCTAATTGAAATAAGGACGAGTGTCAGCATGATTGAATACGATAATAATCCTGTTACTACCGCAACTAAAGTCTGGAATGATCCGGGCGAAAACTCTAACGCCATCGCTATGTATAGTGTTGCAAACATCAACACTGATACTCCTGGGTAAAACCATTTATATTTCATTTAAAAAACCTTCTTTCTTCAATTTATTTATATCCCAATAAACAACAAATATTACTTTGCCTATATTGTAATTTATTTAAATATATTTTAGCAAGTGATAGGAACCAACTTTCGAATATTGGCATGTTATAATAAAGCGAGGTGAAAGTTATGAAGGAAATTACAGTGGATTTTGTGGTTCAGTCTGAGCATAGCGCACGCTCTGTTGGTTCTGGGTCTCTTGACGTTTTATCGACGCCGATGCTGATTGCTTATATGGAAGAAACAGCTGCGGGTGCTATTGAGGAATCTTTGCCTGAAGGGCAAACGAGTGTCGGGATTTCAATTGAAGCGAAGCATTTAAAGGCATCTGCGATCGGCAGCACAGTGTCGGTGACGGCAACCGTTAATGAGTTAACTGATAAGAAGGCAGTTTATTCTATTGTTGCTAGTCAGAACGATTTAGTTATTGGGACAGCTGAACATACTCGGGCGATTGTACAGGTAGACCGGTTTATGGAGGGTGTGTTGGAGTAAGGTTGGGTGTGGTTTTGGGTGGGGATGCCCGGGGTGTGCATCCTTGGCAGTTTTATTTGGCGGGGATGCGCAGGTTGTGCATCCTCTGGAGTTATGCATCCTCTATTTTTTCTTCGGGCGGGGATGCGCGGATTGTGCATCCTTTTCAGTAAATTCAATTAAAATTCTAAAACGCCCTCGAAAAACACTTCCTTTTAAAATTAATTTATAGCATTTTCCGATAATTGATTTATTCTGTGCCAATGTGCTATATTATCTGTTATAAGACTAGTTTCTATTTAGGAGGAAATTGTGTGAATCATAAAAAGTTGAACAAAAGCAATAGTCATCGTTTGAAAGCTTTACGGTTAGAACACAATTACACTCAACAAAAAGTCGCCGAGATGCTTAGTGTTGCGCAGTCAACATATAGCAATTATGAGAGCAGCGACTTGAATATTAGCACTGATTTGTGGTTTAAATTCGCGAGCATTTATACTGTTTCTGTGGATTATATGATGGGATTGACTAATGACCCTCGCCGCTATTTGACAAGCGACGGTCTGAGTATTGCTGAAAATGATTAATTCAAAAACCGCACTAAATCAGTTCAGAATACTGATTTAATGCGGTTTTTATTATTGATTCAGATAACGCTCGTAAGCTTTCTGGTATTGGTTTTCGTAATCCGGTAACGCTAGGTCATCACTCGGTTCGACAATCGTATATTCGAGTTCTATTTTAAGCGGACGAACTGCTTGGATCGAGCCTAATGTTTCTGCATTTTCTACATTAGGAATATAGAGTGACTTCCCTAATATATCCGCCAACAATTGAACGACAGCAGGAATTTGCGTGATTCCACCTACTAAGCCAATCGCTTCAAATCCAACTAATTGTTCCAATGCCGTCACATTTTGTTTTATATTAAAACACATTCCTAATATCACCGCATAAATAAGTGACTCCCGTGATAAACTACGCGTCAAATTAATTAAACTTGCACTCGCTTGTTCATCCCACAATGGCGCCCGCTCCCCCATTAAAAACGGCAGGAAGACAGCGGTCGTTTCAGGCCTCGTGCGAGCTATTTCTTCTAATTCTTCAAAATCTGCCCGCATTATTTCACTGAGCCAATGCAAAACCGACGCTCCGTTATTGCTTGCTAGCCCAGTTAAATAGCGATTTTCATCGATGACATACGAGAAATTCATTAACTCTGCGTTCAACTCTGGCCCCGAACTCACCACTCGTACCGCATGACTTGTCCCGACCGATAAAACAGCAACATCTTTTAATTCTTTAAAAGTAAGATTCGATGATACGCCGTCTGAAGTCCCAATAATGACCCGAAAATCACCATCTAAAATTCCGTCTGCTAATTCAACGGAGTAATCAATAGGTCGAATGGTTGGTAACTGCCCTTCTGAAAAGCCGAGGGACTGTAATGTTTCCGTGTCCCAACTTAAATCTTCTATATTATATAAACCACTCGCCGAAGTATTACTCACATCAATCGCCCATTCTCCGGTTAGGCGTTCGAACAAGACATCCTTGATTGAACCGATTCGTGCGCTATCCGTAATCTGACCCGAGATTTCTTTTAATTTATAGTAAGGATTCATCGTATGGTTCGGCGTGCCGGTTCTTAAATATCGGCTAGTCTTTTCCTCTTGCTTCATATCAGCTAACGCATGACGCCCTCTTTTATCTGCCCAAGTGATGGTTCTGAAAGCAAGCATCCCATTCTCCTCTAATAATTGAATACTATGCATAGCGGTTGTGAGGATGATACTACCAGACTGGACTTGGTGTTTGTCTCGTAGATTTTCCAGACCACTTTTCACATGTTGCCAAATTTCTTCTAAATCCACTTCAAAGTAGACGTCAGTAATGTGCGTTTGTGTTAAAGGCATTGTTGTGGCATCGATTAATTTATCTTGGTGGTCAAATAAATTAATCTTTAAATTCGTTGTTCCAATATCAATACTGAATGTAACTTGTTCCATAAAATTCCTCAATTCTAAATCAATGAAATGCATATAGGCAATCGACAGAAAGTTCGGTATAATTTAATTGTGTTTAGTAACCGTTTACACATGGTTTTTCCGGTTAAAATAGTCATCTGGACTCTCGCCAAAGTTTTTCACAAATTGACGGTAAAAGGTTGAATAATTTTTATACCCCGCCTGGCCGACGGCTTCGGTAATACTCAGCCCATCTCGGATAAAATCTATCGCAACTTTCAAGCGGCGTGCCGCGACAAATTTCTGTGGGGTCATTTTGCCATACTTTTTAAAAAGGGTGGTTAATTTCTTCTCAGAGACATAAAAGAGCTTGGATAATTCCTTGTTGGTTAAAGTTTCTTGGTAATGGGCGTTGATGTAGTTCGTGATGGTTTCGAACAGTATCGCATCTTCGGTGCTATTGGTTGTTTCGTCAGGCTGGTCGTAATTGCGCCTGGTCCGGTACAAATGAATGCAAATAATCTTCAAATTATAATGGACGAGGTCGTCTTTGAATAGGCGATTCGTTTCAATTTCATTGATCAAAATTTCAGTCAGCCCAATATAATTCATAACTGTTGGCGCTGAAGTTCGGAGCACGCCCGAGTCGCCAGTTAGAAATGGCTCACCCCATTCCATGCCGTCGAAAAAACTGGGGTCAAATTCATAAATATAAGCGGTCGTCGTTTCGACTGCGACATTTTCACCGTTTAAGATTAATGAAAATGGATCGTCTGGTTTAACTTTGATAATGTCACCTTGCTGGACGAGCGACTCTTCTCGGGACAGAATTAAGCGATGCGACTCTAATGGGATAATGATGCGAATATATTTGGACGGCCCTGTATGAAAAGCCGGCTTACTTGAGACTAGACGAAAAACATGACCGTGCGGTCGAACGGTTGACATTAACTCACCTCCAATTTTTATTATAGAAAGGATTTTTATTATGCGTACACGCTTTTTATCAAAATTAACAGATGTTGAAGTGACTAAATACTTAGATCATAATGATATTATTATTATACCCGTTGGCGTCACAGAACTCCACGGCGGACTTCCGGCTGACAGCGAAACTGTCATGGCGGAGGCTTTAGCTTTAAAAATGGCTGAAGCTTGTGACGGATTGATACTACACAACTTACCTTATTTTTACGCCGGATCAACCGTTCGAGGGAAAAGTACGGTGCAAGTTCCAGTACAAGCTTCGATCGCTTATCTCTTAGAAATCAGTAAATCCCTCATTCGCCAAGGGTTCCACCGTCAAATCTTTGTGACGACACATGGACCTGCACATATTTATATTAGCCCAGTCGTTCGAGAAATCTTTGACGAATATAATATTCCAATTCTTTACATTGACCCACTGCATAAAATTGGGGATACTAACTTCTTTGAATTACTTGCTGACGCTGAGAGTGAAGATCCGTTTACAGAAATGATTTTAGGTGCTTATGATATTTTAGGTCGCCTAGAAGATGTTCCGTTAACGACACCGGATAATGATTTCTGGACTGACCGCAAACCTTCAACAACCACTTTTGCGTCGAAAGTTAACGGGATGGCATTCCAATCTGGCGCGATGGGGATGATTTTCGGCGACACGATGGATCATATGCCAACGTTATACTTAGAAAGTGATGAACAAAAAGCCGAACTAGCAGTTGGCGGGCGCGAATTGATTGATAAAATGGTCGCCGCATTTGATATGCCGGAAGTGGTTAAACAAATGAAGGAAGTCGACGACTTCGTGCAAGTTCAAGCTGAAAAGTATCCTTGGACTCAGAGAAAATAATTTTACATTTAGTTTAGCGAAAGCATCTCGGGGTGCTTTCGCTTTTTTGTGTGATTTGATGAACCAAGTTGGTACATCGTCATCTCATTTGCGTGCTCCATAAACCAAGTTGGTACATCGTCATCTCATTTGTGTGTGCCATGAACCAAATTGGTACATCGTCATCTCTTTTGTGTGTGCCATGAACCAACTTGGTCCATCGAAGCTAAATTTTTGATGACAATGAGACAACTTGGTCCATCAAATTTAAGATGCATTTTTCTGCATCCGCGTTATGTTTTGCATGACATGTGTAGGTTTTTCCCTATTTTCTATTGATTTCACTCAATTTCACCTCAATTAATCAGCCATTACACACTTCTCTCCCTATTTTCGACTGGTTTTATATCAAAACTGCCATACTTTCCCTAAATCATTATATTTTACATAATTTCATTAATTTAAAGAAAATATGTAAAAATATGTTGCGTTTTTGAAATCGGTTGCTATAATGGGTTCATATAGAAAAGGGGGAGTTGTTTAATGACTCAAGAAAATTTGGCGAAATTTTTCGATCATACGATTTTAAATGCGGATGCGACGAGAGATGACGTGATTCGCGTGGCGCGCGAGGCGAAGGAATATGATACGGCGACGGTTTGTGTGAATGGGCACTGGATTCCGTTGGTGAAAGAGGAATTGGAAGGAACAAACGTGAAGCCAATCGCGGTTATCGGGTTCCCTCTGGGTGCGAATACGACGGACGCGAAAGTGTTGGAAACACGCGACGTGATTGCTAAAGGTGCGGAAGAAGTGGATATGGTCATCAATATTGGTGAATTAATCGCTGGGAATGCTGACTTTGTTTATGAAGATATCAAAGCCGTGGCGGATGAAACGCATAAAGCTGGGAAACTTTTAAAAGTTATCATCGAAAATTGTTATTTAAATGACGAGCAAACAGTATTAGCTTGCGAACTTTCAGTGAAAGCAAATGCTGACTTTGTTAAAACATCAACTGGTTTTGGTACTGGTGGCGCAACAGTTGAAGATGTTCGCTTAATGCGCGAAACAGTGGGACCAAACGTTGGTGTTAAAGCATCTGGTGGTATTCGTACGAAGGAAGATGTTTTAAATATGTTGGAAGCTGGAGCGAGTCGTATTGGTTTAAGCCGTACGGTTGACGTGATGAATTCGTAAGAACAAATTGTGTACTATTCACTGGGAAATGTCCGTTTCCCAGTTGATTTTAACCCAAAAATTAAAGCGCATACAGAATGTATTGCGGCTAGCTTCAAAGCAATCGGCTTTTAAATAATTTCACTTTTTGTTGGATAGGACTTCCAAGTGGCGTATCATAATAGGAACAACATGGAACATATTGTTAACCATGCAGTAACTTAGTTTTCACTGGGCTAACTATACAAGTGAAACTACAGCTATTAATCGGAGTTGGTAACTTTGGCAAATACCCTACTTTCGCTAAATTTCTTAAAAAATTTTGGAGTGATTTTAAATGAAAGATAAATTAGATTTGAGACGGATGACGCAAAGTGTTGAAGTGGCGCGGTTGTTTTATTTAGAGGATATGGATCAAAAGCAAATCGCTGAGAAGTTGGACATGTCGCGGCCAACGGTGTCGCGGTTGTTGCAGTATGCAAAAGACAATTCGATTGTTCAAGTGAATATTCACAATCCGTTTGGGCAGGCGACGGTTTTAAGCGAGCAATTATCTAAGAAGTATGACCAATACATCCAAGTTGTACCGGACAATTATGACAATCACAAAGATACCCTTCAAGCGGTAGCTGCTTACACGGCGAATTATTTGTTGGACAATGTGAAAGCCGGCATGACGATTGGGGTTGGATGGGGGCGGACGCTCCATGCGGTGGCGGATCAGTTGCTCTTATCTGCGTCGCGGGACGAATATATTGCGCCTGAAAATATTAGTACGGTACAGTTAAAAGGAAGCGTCAGTTTATCGTATTCTGAAACGTTCGCTTACCAGATCATCAACACCTTTGCGGGCGTATTCCATACGCAACCGGAGTATTTACCGTTACCGACGATTTTTGATGAGGTGTCGACGAAGGTAATTGTTGAATCAGACCGTCACATGTCGCGTATTTTAGAGTTAGGGTCAAATGCCGATGTAACCGTTTTCTCAGTCGGTACAGTACGTAAGAAAGCACTACTCTTCGAATTAGAATATTTAAATGATAACGAAAAAGCAAACCTGCGAAAACACGCGGTCGGTGATATTGTATCACGGTTTATTGATAAGGACGGCTTGGTTGTTGACCCTGAATTAAATGAGCGCACAGTTGGGATCCAATTGGATGCCTTGAAAGAGGTTGAGCATTCAATCTTAGTTGCTGCTGGGTCAAACAAGGCGAAAGCCGTTCACGCCACAATGAAAGGTGGCTATGCTAAGCAAGTCTTTATTGACACGCTCTTAGCACAAAGTTTATTGAATTTATAAGGAGTATTTATAATGGAAAAAATGATGGATAATTTAAAAGATAATCGTAAATTTATTACTTATTTTAATATTGTTATTTCACTGGCTATGGTTGTTTTAACCTTTAATGGGTCAATGGAAAATGGTTGGATGACTTTAGCTAACTTAGTGTCTTGGTTAGGTTTAGTGGGTACAATCGGTTTAGCGCACGCTAAAACTTGGAACTTCCCTTTCAATATGACACAAAACTTATTCGCAACGATTCAGGCATTCCGTTCTGCTTTATACGGTGACATGTTCATGTCAGCCTTTTACTTCTTATCGAATATCTTTATCGGCCTACCCTCTTGGTTAGGTGCTAAAAAAGATGAAGGCGATGACTCTTCAGGGGACATTAAAATCGTTAAAACAACAAACTGGCGTGACATTATTATCGCTGTTGTCGTCGGTGGTGTCGTTTTAGGTGTGATTTCTTACTGGATGGGTGGTCAATATATTATCCTTGACGCCTTCAACAACTCAACAGCGATTGTTGCTCAAGTCATGCAAATGCGTCGTAACCGTAATTCTTGGTGGTTATGGGGTCTGACTAACGTCATCGGAGTAATTATCTGGTTAGGTGTGGGTGAACCGCAAATGGCTGTGATGTATATTTGTTTCGCTCTAAACTCAGTCCGTGGTTGGGTCAACTGGGGCTTAGGACAAACTGATTTCGAAGCTTAATTATCTAAAAGTATTCCAAAGGAGGAAATAATTACAATGAGAATGGTCGATCTAATTCATAAGAAACGTGAAAATGGTGAGTTAAACCATGAAGAAATTAAATTCTTCGTCCAAGGAGTGACAGATGGTTCAATTCCCGATTATCAAATCTCTGCCTTTTTAATGGCCGTTTACTTCAACGGTATGACGGCAGAAGAACAAATTGACTTAACGATGCAAATGGTTGATTCCGGTGACCGCGTTGATTTATCTGCGATCCCTGGGATTAAAGTCGACAAGCACTCAACTGGTGGTGTTGGGGATAAAGTGTCGTTGCCGTTAGCAGCGCTAGTTGCATCTACTGGCGTTCCTGTACCGATGATTTCAGGTCGCGGTCTAGGACACACTGGAGGTACTCTGGATAAATTGGAAGCAATTCCTGGTTATAAAGTTGAAATTGAATTGGATGATTTCATTTCACAAGTGGCAAAGGAAAGTTTAGCGATCATTGGAGCAACTGCGAATATTGCCCCGGCAGACAAGCGTATATATGCCATCCGTGACGTTACCGACACGGTCGATTCAATCCCTGCGATCGCATCATCGATTATGTCTAAGAAAATCGCAGCGGGCGGTGACGCACTTGTCATCGACATCAAAACAGGTGCCGGTGCGTTTATGAAAACAGAAGAATCCGCGGCACAATTAGGTGAAGCATTAGTCGCTATTGGTAAACAAGCGGGCATTAAAACAATGGTACTCATTTCGGACATGAACCAACCTTTAGGTAATAAAGTTGGGAATGCTTTGGAAATCGAAGAAACGATTGATTTATTAAAAGGAAATGGACCAGCGGATTTAGTGGAATTAACCGTTGAAATTGCAGCTTACATGGTTGTGTTTGGTGAAAAAGCGGACAGTTTGGAAGAAGCACGCGCGATGTTACATGAAAATATCGCAAACGGCTCTGCGCTAGACCGTTTCAAAGCAATGGTTCAAGCTCAAAGCGGGGACGTTGCGGTGATAGATGATTATACTATCATGCCACAAGCTGCGTATAAAATTCCTTATGTTGCGGAAACTGACGGTGTGATTTCTGAAATGACTGCTGACGACATCGGGATTGCATCGATGTTACTCGGTGGTGGACGTGAGAAGTCAGATGATGTATTAGATTATGCAGTAGGTATTGAATTACACAAGAAAGTCGGCGATGCCGTTTCCGCAGGTGACACGATTTTAACGATTCATGCTAACCGTGAAGAGATTGATAGCGTCATTGAACGCTTGGACCGTGCTGTAAAGATTGGTGAATCAGCACCGGATTATCCGATGATTTATCAAATAATTGAATAGATTTTGATTGTTGAAGCGATGGAGGTGACTCTGTCGCTTCTTTTTTTAAAAGTATTTTATGATTGAAACAGCAAACGATGGGGTTAAATCTAATGGTCAATTTCATCAGAAATTGACTTCCTTATTTTAAATCGGCTCTTAGGCAAAGGCCTAAGAGTACAACATGAATGGGGTTAGAGTCGCTCCGGCGACTCTTTCCTTTTGATTGGATCCTAGGTTTTTGCGCAGAGAGAGTTGCGTAAATAGTTTGAGTGGATTCGGACGGAAGTTTGTACGCTGAAAGGCTGGCGTAAATAGTTTGGGCGAATTCGAACGGAAGTTTGTACGCTGAGGGGCTTGCGTAAATAGTTTGGACAGATTGGGATTGAAGTTTGTACGCGGAGGAGTCCCCTTAAATAGTTGAGACGGATTAGGACGGAAGTTTGTACGCTAATTTGCTAGCGTAAATAATTCGAGCCATTAAAGCCACCATCCACACAAACACAAAAACACAGGAACCGCAGTCCCTGTGTCTCTCTACAAATCTTTTAAATTTTATGACCAGTCTTCTTCTTTACCTTCGTTCCATAAGAAGTGGAAAGTCCCCTCTTTATCAACGCGTTGGTAAGTATGCGCTCCGAAGTAGTCACGTTGCGCTTGGATAATGTTAGCTGGTAATACTGGCGTGCGGTAGCTGTCGTAGTAAGCTAATGCACTTGTAAATCCTGGCACTGGAATACCTGCTTGTAATGCCATTGCTGAAACATCACGAGTTGCTTGTTGGTATTTATCAGCAATATCTTTGAAATATGGATCTAATAGGATGTTGTCTAACTCAGGGTTAGCATCATATGCATCCATAATTTTCTCTAAGAATTGCGCGCGGATAATACATCCGGCACGGAAAATCTTAGCGATTTCCTTGTAGTCTAAGTCCCAACCATACTCTTTACTTGCCTCACGGTATTGAACAAAACCTTGCGCGTAAGACATGATTTTTGAAAAGTATAGTGCTTGACGAATTTTCTCAACTAATTCTTCGCTTGCTTCAACCTCTTGGGCAGCTGGTCCAGATAATACTTCTGATGCATTAATACGTTCATCTTTCATAGCTGAAATGAAACGTGCAAATACTGATTCAGTGATTGTTGATAATGGAATACCTAAATCAAGTGAAGATTGTGAAGTCCATTTACCTGTCCCTTTGTTACCAGCACGGTCTAAAATGACGTCGACCATTGGTTTACCAGTTTCTGGATCATATTTTGTTAAAATATCGGCCGTAATTTCAATTAAGAAACTATCTAATTCACCTTTATTCCACTCAGCAAAGTGCTCAGCAATATCTTCAACTGATAAGCCTAAATGACGGCGCATGATGTCATATGACTCTGCGATTAATTGCATGTCACCATATTCAATTCCGTTATGGACCATTTTCACGTAGTGACCTGCTCCGTCTGAACCGATATGTGCCACACATGGTTCTCCGTCGCTTGGTGCTTTAGCTGCAATTTGTTTTAAGATTGGTTCTAAAATATCGTACGCTTCTTTTGGTCCTCCTGGCATTAAACTTGGGCCTAATAACGCACCCTCTTCACCACCAGAAACACCCATACCTACGAAATGAATTCCTGTACCTTCTAATTCTTTAGCGCGACGAACTGTATCTTGGAAGTAAGTATTTCCACAGTCAACTAAAACATCATCATCATCTAATAATGGTGTGATTTGTTGAATCATATCGTCCGTTGCTGAACCTGCTTGGATCATAATTAATACACGACGTGGTCTTTCAAGTGACGCCACGAAGTCTTCTAAATTATATGTTGGTACTAAATTTTTGTCTGGATTTTCTTTAACAACATCTTCCGTTCTATATGCTGAACGGTTGAAAATCCCTACACTATATCCACGGCTTTCAATATTGAGGGCTAAGTTCTTACCCATAACAGCCATACCGATAACACCAATTTGTGCTTTTGACATATTTGCTGCCTCCTTCTTCTTTATAATCTAATTATAATAATACTGGCGAGAGGATGCAACTTTAGAATCTTCATTCCACAAAGTTTCTCTTCTTAAAAAGCCAACCAAAATAGGAAGCGTTTGCTGGTGAAATACCTATCAATCATGTGACAACTTCTCTTATTAGGCTAAAATAGCCATTTTAATGTAAGCGAATACAAGTCCGTAAAAATAACCTTTCTTGTTCGTATCAAAAAGTAATCATTTTATCTATTTTTGGAGTCGTCTGATGATTATTTCAGTAAACGCAATGTTATCGTATGTAAATGCAATGTATTTCAAACCGTTTTCATTCTAAAATGTACATAGTTTCACAACCAAAGTCATTTATCTCAACTTGTACTTTTGATGATTTTAGGGGAGGAAACAGACGGTAAATGTACCGTATTGTTACTTCATCAAAATACGATTGCCGATAAATGTTTGTAGTCTGTTGGAAAGTCTGCCAGCAATGCTGGACAAAAAAATAGGAGCGTGATTGTAATGACTGAAAAAACAGTTAATCCATCACAAAATGAAAACAACCTAACACTGAAACATCGTATAGGTTATGCAGCCGGTGACATGGGTGGGGTTATTACCCTAATCATGGTTGGTTCATATATGACGCGTTATATTACGAACATTTTAGCTGTTCCGTATGCGACATTATCAATTCTGTTACTCATTTGGAATATTTGGGATATGGTCAATGACCCGTTAATGGGAACATTAATGGATAAGTCCTTTGCGAAATCTGGAGGTAAGCAAGATAAATTCCGTCCATGGATTTTAAGATCAATTCCTCTAGTGGTACTAGGATCCATTGCATTCTATAGTATCCCGACGACTCTAGGCGGTATGATCACCGTAATTTTATTATTCTTCTTAAAAATCGTTTATGAGTTAGGTTATACGATGGTAAACATCGCCATGGGTTCATTACTTGGGGCGATGGCAACAAATGATGTTGAACGTACAACATTAGCTTCTGCTCGTGGTATGGGGTCTACACTTGGTTTATTCGTTGGACAATTTACAGTACCTCAAATTTTAGGTGCAATTGGTGAATCTTCACGTGGTTATATGATCGCAGCTATCACTACTGCCGTTCTTGGTGGTATCATCATCTTCATTCACTATGCTTGGACTGAAGAACGTGGTGTATCGACAGCTGCTGAAGCTGAATCTAGCCCGGAAGATAGTAATGTTAAGTTCTCGGATATCATTGATGTATTCAGAAATAACCGTCCATTCTTATCACTTTGTTTACACTCAGTTATTTTCGTATTCGGACAACAATTGAATGGGACAACAGCTGCTTATATGTATGCGGATGTGTTTAATGACTTTGGTTTAATGTCTTATGCATCTACAATTCAAACTATTCTTTCAGTGGTTATTTTACTTGCGGCACCTAAATTAGTAGAAATATTCGGTGCTACTGATAAATTAATTCGTATTTGTTTAATTACTGGGGTTGCTTTATTAGCTGCTCTATACTTCATGTTAACATCTGGCATGGCAAATGGCATGATTTACATGATTATGTCTGGTTTAGGTTTAGGTCTAGCAAACATGTCTGTTCAATTACAATGGGGTCTTGTATCTGAATCGATTGACTATAATGAGTATATATCCGGTAAACGTACAGAAGGTGCGATTTATGGTACATTCTCATTAACGCGTCGTTTAGGACAAACATTATCACAATCATTAGCCGTATTAGTAATCGGCTGGATTGGTTATAACCCAGCATTAACAGAACAAGGTCAGCGCCAATCTGACGGAACAATTACTGGTTTATTCTTAGTAAACATTGCGATTCCTGCAGTCGCTTTCCTATTATCATGGGCTACATTCCGCTTCATCTGGAATATTGATAACGAAAAACGTGCAGAAATCTCAGCATTTAAATATGGTACTAAAGACTAAGCAACATTTGCTCAATCTTAATACTCCCCTAACGCCACTTATGTGGCGTTTTTTTAATGCTCCAATATTTTTTGAAAAGTATTTCTTAGTAGCTATTGGCACATTTGTGCTTGTTTTGGCATTCTTTTGTGTAGAGGTACAAGAGGAGTGACTCTAACTGCGCTACTACTCTGCCATACTTTCGAGGAGTGACTCTAACTGCGCTACTACTCTGTCATACTTTTTGAGGAGTGACTCTAACTGCGCTACTGCCACGACTAAAATCAGCCCATATTTACAACTCAAAAACAGCCATAACCTCAGTTGTCTTTGAGGTTATGGCTGATAGTTCATGTTAGAGTTATTTGCCGTCGATATTTGATACTGCACTCATCAGTTTTAAGACTCGACTAGCCATTCCTTCGTTTGTAACAGCACCTTCATTGGCTAACCACCATTCGGTTGATTCCATGAAAATTGCGGTGATAATTCTTAATTTGTAAGATTTCTCAGTGCGAAGATCTGTGGGAAAGTGGTTACGCCAAACCATTTTGACATCTTCTTTGAAAAACGCCATCGACTGATCGCGGAATAACAACAATAACAAGTCACGATGATTATGGACACAATTAAAATATTCAGCCATATCCATTTGTAAGTCATCCCGCAGCACGAGATCAAAGTCCAATAAGTCATGTATAATTTCTAATAATAAATCATATTTATCTGTATAGTGCGTGTAAAATGTGGAACGATTAATATCTGCCGTGGCTGCAATTTGAGAAACGGATATATCTTGAAATGAATGTTCTTTCATTAATTCCCAAAAGCTTTTCTTGATCTTCTCTTGAGTATTTCTCGTTCTCCGATCAATTTTCTCCATACCATACCTCCTTATTCTACCGAACTCGACACTTTTCCATCTTTGTCTAATTATAACATATTAAATCGCTATCAACGACTGATATTTCAATAAAATCATCTAACAACTTAAACAGTTCAGTCAACTTTCATTTAATAACTGACATCAAAATAGTATATCTCTAATAAACAAAATAGCGATAGTTACGTTATTATAAGCGAGCCACAAATTCAAATACATTACTTTTTAAACAGAAAGCGCTTTCTGTTGTTTAATAAACACATCACACAACTTGTGGGTTGTATGATGACATTTCTTAGCTTATTATAGATTCATGGTTCAGTTGTGAAAGCGTTTTAGATATTTTAATTATATTATTCTCACATTGAATTAAATAAGTTTTTAGAGGTGGAGCTCAGATGGAAAACAAAGCAAGTACAAATTTAGAAAATGAACTGACTCTTAAAGACCGTCTTGGATACGGTGCCGGTGACGCGGGTGGGGTTATTACATTAGTTTTAATCTCTGGATATATGATGCGTTATGTTGTAAACGTTTTAGGTGTTGACCCTGCGGTATATGCAAGTATCTTACTCATTTGGAATATTTGGGATATGGTCAATGACCCATTAGTTGGTGGGTTTATGGATAAGATGTTCGAAAGAAACGACGGAACACGCGATAAATTCCGTCCTTGGATTTTATGGTCAATTCCATTAATCGTTGGTGGTTTCATCGCATTCTTTACAGCACCAAATTATTTAAATGGATTCGTTCAAGTTGCTGCATTATTCCTATTAAAAGTTGTCTACGAATTTGGTTATACAATGATGAATATCGGTATGGGGTCATTACTTGGAGCAATGGCAACAAATGATACAGAACGTGCTTCATTAGCTTCGGCCCGTGGTTTAGGTTCAACTGTTGGTAGTTTCATTGGCGGTTTAATTATTCCTCAAATTTTAGCAAATTTAGGTGAAACACCAACAGGTTATGCAGTAGCAGGTACTATCTGTGCGATTTTAGGTGGTATCTTAGTATATATCCACTACATGTGGACGGAAGAACGTAATACTTCTGGACAAGTTGCATCAAACAACCCTGAAGATAAAGTTAAATTTACAGATATCTTAAATGTTTTCAAACAAAACCGTGCTTTCTTAGCATTATCACTTCACTCAGTGATCATTATCTTTGGTCAAACGATGAACAGTCAATCTAGTCCATATGTCTATGCGGATATACTTGGTGACATTGGTTTAATGTCTTTCTCAGCAACATTAGGAAATATCTTATCAATAGTTATTCTATTATCTGCACCAAAATTAACTGAAATTTTTGGGTCAATTGTTAAAATCATCCGTATTTCATTAATCTCAGCCATCGTCTTATATGGTGGATTATTCTTCATGATGATTACTATGGATGTTAACAACTGGGTTTACTTAACTGTTTCTGGACTTGCATTAGGATTAATGATGATGTCCGTTCAATTACAATGGGGTCTAGTTTCAGAATCAATTGACTATAACGAATACTTAACTGGTAAACGTTCTGAAGGTTCAATTTACGGAGTGTTCTCATTAACACGTCGTGTTGGACAAATGATTACAATGTCATTAGTACCATTAATCATCTCTTGGATTGGATATGACACAAATTTAGCAAACTCAGGTTTAGGTCAAACAGCTGAAACAAACATGGGATTAACGGTGATGAACTTATTAATTCCAGCCATCGCATCATTCGGTTCATACATCTGCTTCCGATTTATCTGGAATATCGACGAAAAATTATCTGCCGATATTGCAGCATGGAAAGACTCTCGTCAATAATACTTGACGCACTATAATTACGTGTTTTCCTTCCCCGCCCACTTACGGAGCTATGACCGTAAGTGGGCCTTATTATATAATTAAAAGCCATAGGACTCAGTAGTTGAGTCCTATGGCTTTTTTGAATAATATCGTTTAAATGATTATGAACGTTCTACGATCATTGAAATCCCTTGACCGCCTCCGATACACAATGTAGCTAGTCCATGTTGAACTTCACGTTTATCCATTTCGTGTAATAATGTCACTAAAATACGTGCACCTGATGCACCGATTGGGTGACCAATTGAAATTGCACCACCGTTGACATTAACGATATCCATATTCATTTCTAATCCACGTGTCACACATAATGCTTGAGCTGCGAATGCTTCATTGGCTTCGATTAAATCTAAATCATCAACTGTTAAGTTCGCTTTTTCTAAGGCTTTTTGAGTGGCTGGGATTGGTCCTGTACCCATGATTGCTGGGTCAACGCCTGCACTGGCATATGATTTGATGCTAGCAAGTGGTTTTAAATCTAACTCGTCTGCCTTATCTTTACTCATCACAATTAAAATCGCTGAACCATCGTTGATTCCAGATGAGTTTGCGGCTGTAACTGTTCCGTCTTCGCGTTTGAAAGCTGGACGTAATTTTCCTAAACCTTCTGCAGTAACACCAGCACGTGGATATTCGTCTGTATCAACCACAACCGGTTCACCACGACGTTGTGGAACTTCCACTGGAACAATTTCATTTTTGAAGCGTCCTGCATTGATTGCTGCTTCTGCTTTATTTTGACTTTCTGTTGCTAATTGGTCTTGGTCTTCTCGACTAATATCAAATTTCTCTGCGATATTTTCCGCTGTAATTCCCATATGGTAATCGTTGAAAGCATCCGTTAAACCGTCACTTAGCATTGTGTCGATCATTTTACCGTCGCCCATACGTTCACCCCAACGAGAACCTGGTAAAACGTAACCCGCTTGCGACATACTCTCCGTGCCACCCGCTATTACAACATCGTTGTCTCCTGCTAGAATACTTTGCGCGGCGAGTGCGACTGTTTTCAGACCTGAACCACAAACTTTATTGACTGTGTAAGCAGGTGTTTCGATTGGTAAACCGGCATTTACCGCTACTTGACGCGCTACGTTTTGGCCGTGACCAGCGCTTAGGACATTTCCTAAGATAACTTCGTCTACTTCTTTAGGATCTAATCCAATTTCAGCGAGCGCTCCTTTCACAGCAGCTACGCCTAACTCAACAGGTCCTAAATTTTTAAATGCCCCACCAAATGCGCCGACTGGCGTTCTTTTTGCGGATACTATTACTACTTCTTTCAAGATATCTCCTCCAGATTATCGATGATGACTAACGCATCATCAATATTTTACTTATATACTACTTTATTGATTTGTGTTCCTAAGTCAATCGTTCCATCTGCAGATTTAATTTCTGATTTAATAATATCACCGTCTTGCAAGAAATGATGACCTTCAGTCAATTGACTTTGAACAAAGTTTTCTAACTTTTCAGAGTAAGGTATGGCAGGGTCTGCTAATTCAAGCGCAAGTTGACGGTTCACATTTAACGCGACGCCACCAGGTGTTCCAGTACTTAAAACATCTCCAACATTAAATGAAACAAGTTCCGATAATTCCGTTAATGTTTCAGCCGGTTTAAATAGCAAAGCCTCGGTATTTGAATCTTGTCGCAACTTATCATTAACCCATAATTTAATATCAACGTCTAATATTTTCGGTACTTCTTCCACATCTAATAAATATAAATAAGGTCCTGTTGGCATAAATGTTTCGTAAGATTTACCTTTGAGCCATTGTCCATGCGTTTTTTGGATGTCTCGAGCTGAAATGTCGTTGACGATAACTAACCCTGCTATATAGTCTGAAATATTATCCGCTGTAATTTCCGTTTTCTCTGTAATTTCTTTCCCTATTACAAGCCCTAATTCAACTTCATAATCTAACAATTGCACAAATTCAGGTTTTACAACATCACTATACGGCCCTGTAATCGCACGGTCAAATTTAATAAAAATCGTATTGTAGTCTGGTTTTTGGGCTTCGTATCCCGTCTCCAGTCGGTGGTCGCCGTAATTGACACCTTGGCACACAATTTGCGCTGGACGCGTTACTGGACTTAACAATTCAACTGCCGAAAGATTTACCGTTTCAACGGATTCATCGTTTGCTGTTTCAGCAATAATTTCTCTATTATTTAGTAATTCTTTCAACGTTTCAAAGTCCTGCGAGATAACACGTATTACGTCATCCACCAGCACGCCCCATTTTGTGGCATGATCCTGTTTATAATGCACTAATTTGATACCCATTTTAATTCCTCCTATTTCGCTAAAAATTGCTGAACAGCAACTTTATGATCTTCGCTCTGTGACGCTGCATTCATAAAAGTTGCTTCCATTTGACTATTTAAATCTAAATTTTTGAAGAAGTGACGGTTGATTAATTGCTTTTGTTGATGGAGCGCTAACGCTGACTTTTTAGATAATCGATTGGCTAAATCGAAACTCGCTTGGAGTAATTCGCCGTCAGCAACCACTTCAGTGGCTAGTCCGAGCCCTTTTGCCTCAAGACCTTTAATTTTTGGTGACAACATCAATAATTCAGTCGCCTTCGCGGTCTCGACCATTCGCTGCAAGTAATACGCGATGCCCGTGTCGCCGGCAAGTCCAACATTGATAAATGACGTGACGAGTGAGCTACGCTCTTCCATCACCCTGAAATCACACGCTAATGCAATCCCTAATCCGGCACCTGCCGCCGCTCCATTAATGGCTGCGATGATTGGTTTAGGAAATTCACGGATGCGTCTGGCAAAAATACCAGGCGCTTGTATAAAAGTATGGGATAGGCCATTCGTGTTAGGATCTTCGATTACTTCTTGGAAAAAGTTGACGTCTCCTCCGGCACAAAACAATTTACCGGCTCCAGTTATAATGACGGCTCGTATTTGGTCGTTATCCTCAATTAAATCAAACACCTCATTTATTTCAACAAAGAATTCTTCCGTGAATGCATTCCCTACTTCAGGTCGATTAAAGGTACGAGTCCGATTGAATCTCGTACTTCAAATAAGACATCACTCATCTTCCACACTCCTCAATGTATTTGTCTTTATTATACAGTATACATGATAACGATTACAGATGCAGATAACTTTCCTCATAGTTTGTGATTATATTACCTCAATGTCTCGTTTATTACGTAGGTTTATCATTTCTATATATACGTAAAATCGCAATCATATCATTTTATATATGGAACTATTTTTGGTAAGTTAAGAGTATCAAAGTAGAAAGGAATGATAAATTTATGAAGAAATCACTGAAACAAATGGTTACTTTCGCGACAATCGCTGCGTTATCTGTTGGAGGTTTAACAGTTTACGCTCAAGAAGAATCAACTGAAACTGAATCTTCTGCTACAGCCGAAGTACTTGAGGATAGCCAAGACGAAGAAGCGACTGAATCAGGTGAAGAGTCTAGTGAAACAAGTGAAGAAGCAGAAACAATTGAACATTCGATCGAAATGATTAATAACGATGAGGAAGTTATTGGGACAGCCGACTTTACTCAAGATGCTGAAGGTCTTGTGACTTTACACATCCAATTAGAAAACTTAGAACCAGGTGAATATGGCTTCCATATTCATGAAGTTGGTTTAGCAACTGCACCAGACTTTGAAGATGCAGGTAGCCACTTTAACCCAACAGACGTTGAACATGGCGAGCAATCTGAAACTGGTCCACATTTAGGTGACTTACCTAACTTAGTGGTTGGTGAAGATGGTACAGTAGATGAAACAATTGAAATTGAAGGTGTAACATTAGACGCAGAAGGTGAAAATTCACTACAATCTGTTGATGGGACGACTTTAATTATCCATACTGGAGCAGATGACTATACATCTCAACCAACAGGTGACGCTGGCGACCGCCAAGCCGCAGGTGTTATCTTTGCGCCACAAGAAGATAGCGAGTACTTTGAAGCAGACGATGCTGATTCAACTGAAGAAGAATCAGATGCTGAAACTTCAGACGGATCTGCAGATGCAGAAGCAGGTACTGAAGAAGAAGCTACAGAAGAATCAACTGAAGATTCTGAAGAGTCAGCTGAGTAATCACACTGTCTAAAATTTTATTACTATTATCCGCACCCAATCGATGGCTTAATGCTGTTGATTGGGTGTGTTTTTTGGGTTCATAGAATTTATCATGAGGACTCATAATTCTCTTAAACTGGCAGAACTTCACCCCGGGTTCCTAAGTCTTGCCAGTAATACGCCAAATAATGGCAAATCTTCACTTATGACCCGAAGTTTCCCCAGTATTTCATTTAATAATGGCAAAACCTCCTCAATGATCACAAGTTCTGCAAGTCCAGATTCCTGCTTCAATCTTTAATCCAATACCAACCTGAGGTGCTTTAATACAGTGGTCAATTTCCTCAGAAATTGACTTCCTCCTAATATAGATGCTTTTAGGCACTACCTAAAAGCTACATCACTGATAAGGTAGAGTCGCCTCCGCGACTCTTTCCTTTTGCTCCTTTGTTTGTAGTCGAATGGAAGCCTAGGCATCTGATTGATAACAGTGTTTCGGCTCTATCAAGACTAATCCCACTATTTCTCAATAGTTTTGACACTAGTTAAAACAAACCTAATATTCTTTCGGATTATTATATTTACCAGAATTAATTTCAGATATAATGGATAAACAAAGTAACGAGGGGGATTTTCAATGAAAGTGTTAATCACAGGGATGTCAGGAGTTGGAAAGTCGACGGTTTTAAGGCATCTTGACGAGGTGGCAATTAAGGTCGAGTTAGATGAGGAAGATTGGATGGTTTGGAGTGAAGAGTATCAAGAGGAAGTTATCAACATCGAGAGGTTGATTGAACTGTTCGAGTCAAATCCAGACCGCGATATTTTCCTCAGTGGTACTGCAATTAATCAAGGAAAGATTTACCCCTATTTAGACGCTGTAATCACATTAACCGCCCCACTTGAAATCATGAAGTCACGCATCCAAAGTAGAACAGACAATCCTTTTGGAAAGTCAGAAACAGAGTGGGCAAAAATTGTAGCGGATAAAGAGGAGTTCGAGGCACGCATCATCTCTGGTAGTGATCTCGTTATCAATACTGACCAACCGATCGCAGCCACAATACAGGAAATTATTCAGTTTTTGAACATTTAAAATTCCTCATTAAAAACTGGAGTTGCTTTATGAATTAGTTAAAGTACTACTCACTTTAATGCGTCCGGGGTTATAACAAAAATAATAATTAGCGTAATACAGCTCGGCGTTTTCCCGTGGGAAAAAGGGATTTTGGCGCAGCTGCTAAGGCTGTTGGCACTTTAGTGCCTTACAGACTGCCTAGCCAAAATAGTCCGGAATAACCAAAGCTAAATCTGCAATAAGTCAAGATCTAAATTAATCTGAATTATTGCTAATTCATTTAACTGCAGATATTACCGCATGTAAGCTTGTAAAGTTGCTAAAGCAACAACAAGCTCAGCAGGTTATGAAGGCGTCTCCCACGGAGAAAATGAGGAGCTGTATGAAGCAAATTCCTATACCAACGAGAATTTAATTTTTCCAATTAAAAAGCCCACCACAAATGTGGCAGGCTTAAAAGGAAAGATGTAATTAGTCTTCTTTTACGAAGTCGTTAACTAATGTTGAGAATTCTAATGATTTCTCGATTTGTACCCAGTGACCACATTTACCGAAGATATGTAAGTCAGAGTTTTCTAATAAGTTAACTAAGCGGTATGAGTTTTCTACCGGAACAACTTTATCTTCACGTCCGTGAACTAATAAAGTTTTGTGTTTGATTGTTTTGATTTCTTCATCTGGGAATGATAAATCATCAACAGAGCTTTGACGTGGATGTGGGAACATTGAGCTGAATGCTTCGTGGAATCCAGGCTCTTGACTTGCTTCGTGACGAACTGTAATTAATTCATCACTTGCGAATTTCTTGTCGTAAGCGAATAAGTTAATTAATTCTGCCATGTGCTCTTTAGTACCTTTGTATCCCCATACTTCGTTTAATCCGTAAGGAATATCTCCTTCAACACCCATTGCACCCATAGTAATAATTTTGTTTACTTTTTCTGGGGCTTTAAGTGCTACTGAGATAGCAAGAGATCCACCGAAAGAGTTACCTACTAAGTTTGCTTTTTCGATACCTAATGCATCTAAGAAATCTAGAATTTGTTGTGTCCATAATTCAACACCGAAGTCTACTTCGTCACCTGTTGGTTTGTCTGAATAACCGAATCCAACCATGTCTAATGCGTATGCGTGGTTATCAACGCCAACTTCTGGTAATACTAAACGCCAGTTAGCGTAAGCTGATACACCAGGTCCTGAACCGTGGATAAATACTAATGGAACGCCACCATTGTTTTCGCCAACTTCTAAATAGTTTGTTGTAAAGTTACCTGTTTTAACACTTTTTCCAATTTCTGGTCTACTCATTAAAAGTTCCTCCTTATAAAATAACGTTTGCATCTCGTCTACATGTACCATTATAGGGGAAAGAAAGCATGATTTCAGGTTAGATTCTCATATAGAGAAACAGCCTCAAATATCCATTTGCATAAATGCGCTTTCATCTCGCATAACGGAACGATTTGATAATTTGTAATCAACAATGAAAGGCGGAACCGAGCTCCGCCTCTACATTGTTAACCGATTATTAGTCTTTTACTTTAAAGTTAAATGTCTCGTAAAGTTGTTTCTCACGCTCTTTACTGATATGAATTGCCATATCTTCTTTCTCTAAAGAGTTCTTGATTGGGTTGAAGTAGCAGTTTAACTCATCAGTTTCGTCTTCAATACGAGGCGTACCGTAACGGAAGTAAGTTTCTGGTAATTCTCCACCGAACCAGATGATTGCTTTAGCAGCATCTTCTGGAGCCCATTTAACTGTTTCCCAGTCAGGGTCAAAGATTAAGTATCCAGAGTCTCCGAATAATTCAATACGGTTTCCACCTGGTTCAATGATATACATACATAACGCTTGTGACACACCATGTTTTAATGGTCCAGCTTCAATTGGAATACCGTGTTCCACACATAATTCTGAAACATCATTTAAATGTTGAGGCATACCATACCAGAATGCTAAATGGTGTAAACGACCATGTCCTCCAAGCTCGTCACCCATTAATGCAACCTCGTGAACTAATGGAGATACTGATAACCAAGTTGCGAAGAACTCGTCTTTATCGTTTAATACACCTTCACGTACACGGAATCCTAATACATCACGCCAGAATTCGTGGTTTTTGTGAACCATATCAGGGTGAGTCATTAAGTTAACGTGGTCAATACGACGTACTGGCACACCACGTGCTGGTTTACGTTGCGCACGGTTACCTAAACCTGATGCTAAGTGATCTGGAGCTTTATATTTTTCAACTTCCCAGAATAATTCGATTACGTGTCCATCTAAATCTTTAAAGCGGTAAGATGTCCCGTATCCGTAGTTGTTAGTACGTTCTTCAACTTCAACGCCTGCTTCTTTTAATGCTGCAACACGGCGGTCTAAAGCTGGTTGTGAACTTGTACGGAATGCTGAGAATCCCATACCTGCTTCTTCTGCTTGCGTTAAGATTAATGAATATTGGTAAACATCTTCATAACCGCGTAAGTAGATTGAGTCGCCTTCTTCGTGAACAACTGTCATACCTAAGATTTTAGTGAAGAACTCTAATGAATCTGCTAAAACTGGTGTGAATAATTCAGTATGCGATAACTGATGTACGTCAAAGTTTGGTTCTTGTGCTACGTTTGTCATAATATATTTTCTCCTTTTATATAAAAACTATTTAACAGCAACTTCTATCGTTGGTAATGTTGAGTAAGTCACCTTAATCACATCACCTGGCTCGATTAATACTGCGGAAGTCATTCCACCGGTCATAATCGGTTCGCCTTTTTTAACTTTTTGACCATTGGCCCCCAGCATATTGACCAGTGCTGCAATCGATTCTGCGGGGTGATCTAAAACATTACTACCAATACCTTCAGCAACAATTTCATCATTTATAGTGACCTGTACTGTTTCATTTGCTAAGTCGATTTTGTCTAGTGATATCTGTTCTTTCGAGAAGATATATCCTTTTGATGAGGCATTATCTGCGATAACGTCTCCGAGGTGGAAATCAAAATCTGTATAGCGACTGTCAATTACTTCAACCGCGCTGAAAACGTATTCAATATTTTGTAAAACGTCTTCTTTGGTTACTCCAGGTCCTTGCATGTCGGAAGTTAACACAATGCCGATTTCGGGTTCAATTTTAGGGTGAATGTATTTATCGAATTCAATATCGCCTTCAACTCTCATCGAGTCGAAGATAAATCCGTAAATTGGTTTATCTACACCCATTTGATCCCATTTAGCTTTTGATGTTAGTCCCATTTTAGGAGCGACGACTGTATCGCCTTCCATCCGTTTAATTTGAATAAGCGCCTCTTGAATATGATAGGCTTGTTCAACGGATAAATCAGGATATCTATGCTTCGTAAAACGTTCGATTGATTGTTTGTTTTCCTCTGCTGTTATCAACTCCGATGCAATCACGTGAATCAATTCGTCTTCCATACGCTTCCTCTATTCCTGCTTATTTGCAAGTTGACTTGCAACGTCCACAATCATATCTTCTTGTCCGCCGACCACTCCCATCTTTCCTAATTCTACGAGAATATCTCTTGAATCTAAGCCGAATTTTTCAGCAGCACGCTGCGCGAATAATCGGAAGCTTGAATATACTCCAGCATACCCAAGAGTTAAACTATCCTTATCGATGATCTGTTCTTGTTCTATCAGTGGCGCTACTAAATCTTGTGCCACATCCATGATTTCATATAAGTCAACGCCTGAATCAATACCTAATTTATCAAGTACTGCAACAAGGACTTCTGTTTGTGTGTTCCCTGCTCCGGCTCCCATTGCTCTGGCACTGCCATCAACAAATGAAGCTCCAGCTTCGATTGCAGCTAGCGTATTTGCTACTGCTAAACCTAAGTTATTATGTGCGTGGAACCCGACTTTAACGTCTAAGTTGTCCACTAGAAGTTTGATTCTTTCTTTTACTTCATTTGGTAATAAAGCTCCGGCAGAGTCTGTCATATAGACAATGTCTGCGCCATAACTTTCCATTAATTTCGCTTGTTCGAGGACTTTTTCAGGTGAGGCCATATGAGCCATCATTAGGAAGCCAACAACTTCCATTCCTAATTCCTCTTTCGCGTATTTGATATGTTGCGCTGAAACGTCCGCTTCAGTTACGTGTGTTGCGACACGAACCATGTCAGCACCAGCGTCTCTGGCTAATTTTAAGTCTTCTACCGTTCCAATTCCTGGTAGGAGTAAAACCGCAATTTTCGAGAAGTCTGACGCGTCTTTAGCCGCTTTGACTAAGTCAATGTCATATTCCTTTGAAAAACCATATTGTACGGAAGATCCGCCAATTCCATCACCGTGAGAAACTTCGATGTAAGGAACGCGCGCTCTGTTTAATCCTTCAACAATTGGTACGATTTGTTCTTTCGTATATTGGTGGCGCACTACGTGAGATCCGTCTCGAAGTGCAACTTCTAATAATGTGATATCTTTACTCATTTGATGCACCTCCTTTAGCATTCCAATCTTTAGCGAAAGCTTCGGCTAACCCTACAGCTGACGCCGTCATAATGTCTAAGTTTCCAGAGTAAACTGGTAAGTAATCTCCAGCTCCTTCAACTTCAACAAAGAGTGTGACTTGATTGTCATCGTAGATTGGGTCTGTACGTAGACGGTATCCTGGAACGATTTCTTGGATTTCTTTTTCACGTTCACGAACAGATGCGGTGATTTTCGCTTCATCAAATTGGTCTTCTTCAACAATCGCGTAAATTGTGTCACGCATTAAGATTGGTGGTTCTGCTGGGTTTAAGATAATAATTGCTTTACCTTTATCCGCTCCCCCAACCTCTTCGATTGCTTGAGCGGTTGTTTCAGTAAACTCGTCAATTTTTGCACGTGTTCCTGGTCCAGCTGAAGCACTTGAGATTGTTGCGACAATTTCAGCATATTTAACCGATGCGACATCGTTGATTGCTGAAATTAATGGTGTTGTTGCTTGTCCACCACAAGTAATTAAGTTCACATTTTTCTTATCTAAGTGATCGTTAATATTTACTGTGGGTGAAGCGAATGGACCAATTGCTGCAGGTGTTAGGTCAAACATTTGAATGCCTAATTCTTGCGCAACTTGGTTGTTGTATTCGTGTGCGTAAGCGGATGTTGCATCGAATAACATTTTTGGTAGTTCTTCTGCTGGTAATTCTTTGAGTCCATCAATTCCTGTTGGGATGATTGTTAGGCCGTTTTCTTTAGCCATTCTCATTCCGCGTGATTCAGCATCAATCCCGATCATAATTGTCGGTTTGAGTAAATCATTACGCAGAAGTTTCATCATTAAGTCGGATCCAATATTACCTGGCCCGATAATTCCTACTTCAATTCTTTCTGCCATCTCACTACTCCTTTTCTTCAAAGCGAATACTGACGTCTCCTAGACCTTCAGTAAATTTACACGTAAATTCGTCGGACATTTCAGCACCGATTGCTGCTGATAAGGCACCGGCTAAAATTACTTCGCCTTTTTTCAATTGAATGTCGAAGGCACTCAGTTTATTGGCTAACCAAGCGACACAGTATGCTGAGTCACCGAGTACAGCTGAGCCGTCACCTTCATTGATTAATTCACCATTTTTGAATAACTGCATCTTTACGCCAATGCGGTCTAGATCTTCTGGTTTGAAATAATTATCACCTAAAATGTAGAAGGCAGATGATCCATTATCGGCTACCGTATCTTGAAGTGTAATCTTCCAATCTTGAATCCGGCTATCAACAATTTCGATGGCTGCAACGATTGACTCAGTTGCATTTAACACATCTTCGACTGTGACATTCGGTCCTGTAAGATCTTCTTTCAGGATGAAAGCTAATTCTCCTTCAACACGAGGTTGTAATACTTGATCTGAGTAAATGACTGGTTTGTCTTTTTCAATGACCATGTTTGTTAGTAAGTGTCCGTAATCTGGTTCATCGACACCTAATGATTCTTGCATGGCTAATGAAGTTAAACCAATTTTTTTACCTACAATGGTTTCTCCCGCTTCTAATTGACGGTCGATATTAAAGAGTTGCACGTAATATGCTTCTTCAGTTGTTAAGCTAGGTTCTAGTTTCGTTACTGGATCTACTCCTTGATGATTCGTTGTAGCAGACCAGAGGTGATTGGCTAGATTTTTTACCTTATCGGTATAATTTGTCATCCTATTTCCTCTCCTTGCGTTAAGTCGTAACCGCTTTCGTTATCTATATAATACCCTGTGTAAGGGCTTACATCATCTCAGATTCTCTCTATGTGAGACAGTTTTTATTTATTTTTTTATTTATTCATGTTAATATTGATTTGTAAGCGTTTTACTTGATAATTTTTATTTTAAAATTAATTTTATTTATCGTTTATCCGTTCCGTTATATGAAACTGAAGAAATGAGGGACTTTATGACTGAAAAACGTAGTGATCAATTGTCATCCGTTTCCAATGCATTGAGAATTTTGGAGCACTTTTCAAATAATCAAGCTGTGGTTTATGTTGGAGAATTAGCCAGAGACCTGGGTTTGTCTAAGAGTACTATTAGTCGGCTGGTTCGGACTTTGGAGCAGCATGATTTCCTTGCCCGTGACCCACATAGTCAGGGATATTTGTTAGGCAATAAGCTCTTAACGATTGCGGGGATTTATACGAATACGAATGAGTTGTACCGTGAAGTGGGGCCTGTTTTAAGTGAAATTGTTCAAAAAACAAATGAGAGTGCTCAGATTGCAGCGATTGATGGTAGTGAAGTTTTTTATGTGCATAAAATGAATGGTCCCTACTATTCTGATGCTGGTACACAAATTGGTCAGAAGAACCCGATTCATGCGACGAGTTCTGGGAAGTTGTTGTTGGCTTATTCGGATGAGGCGATTATTGATGAGGTGGCGAGTCAGCCGCTTCAGGCTTTGACTGAGCATACGATTACGAATTCGATTCAGTTTAAGAAGGAGTTGTCTAAGATTCGGAGTCAGGGGTATAGTTTTAGTGTTGGGGAGTTGACGGAGGGGAATTATTCGTTGGCTTTTCCGGTTTATAATTATGAGGATAAGGTTGTGTGTGCGTTGTCGATTGTGGGGCCGGTGACGCGGATGAATAAGGATAAGATGAAGGATTATATGCGGATTTTGAAGAGTGCGGCGCAGGAGGCTTCGGAGAGATTGGGGTATGATGGGTAATTGAATTTGCTTCATACAGTTTTTTTCTGTTGGGTTGGGTTGAATTTGCTTCATACAGGGATTTTTCTGTAGGGGGACGCCTTCATAGTCTTCGACTATTCCGGTCTTTTTTCGCTAGAGAGTACCTAGGTGCTTCGCATCAATGTACTCTACGCTACGCGAAAAACCCTTTTCCTACGGAAAAATCCCTGTATTACGCAAATTCAACAATTGTTAGTGAGAGATTTGTTAAAGTCTATTTATTTATATTATTCATATTCAATTATTTTGAGTAAGAGATTAAAAGAATCTAGCTATATTTTTGTTAGTTAATGGATTGAGATGTTCATTTATTAAGCATCGAAAACTTGTCCTACTGAAAAATGTCTGTATTCCGTTAATTCAAAAATTGTTAGTAAGAGATTTGAAATATCGTTTTTCTTTGTATTATCCATATTCAATTATAGTGTTCGATTGAGGTGTTTATTCATGAAGCAGATGAATTACTATAGTAGAGTTTTTTTTATTACTTATTCTAGTCCTCGTTCGGAGCGTGTTGTTTGAATTTGGGTGCTATACTTTTTACAATGGAGGTATATAGTAGGGATGGAAAATTTTAGGAGGTTTTTATGGAGTATCGGCGTGCGGGGAATGTGATTGTGGCGCGGTTGGATCAGGGCGAGAAGGTTAAGGAGTCGATTCATGCGATTTCGGTGGCGGAAAATATCCAGGCGGGGACGGTAACGGGCCTTGGGGCGATTCGGGATCCTGAGATTAGTTTCTATCATTTGGATACGCAGGAATATGAGACGCAGTCGTTTGATGATGATTTCGAGGTGTTGTCTTTAAATGGGACGTTGACGACGGTTGATGGTGAGCCTCATGAGCATTTGCATATTGTCCTTGGGAAAGCGGATTTTACGACGCTTGGCGGGCATTTGGAGGATGCGGTCGTGAGTGTGACGATGGAAGTGAGTATTACGATTATTGATCATTTCTTGACGCGTCAACTGGATACGAATGTTGGTTTAGAGACGATTAAATTTGATTAGTTAAATGAAAGTGCCGTAACTGTGTAAAAACAGCTACGGCACTTTTTTTGATTAATTTTCTTCTTCGCCTGTATAAACTGCAACTAAACGTCCTTGGACTTCGCCGCGTTTTAAGCGTTCGATTCCTTCAGGAATTTCGTCGAACGTAATTTCATCTAATTTTGGTGTTAATTTACCTGTAGCCATTAATTCATAAATCGCTGCGATGTCTTCTTTGGTACTACCGTTTGATGCGACTAGGAATTTAGATCCAGTAATAAAGTCGGTTACGTTGACTTGAGCTTCTAGGCTACCCATACCAACGAGTACCACTGTTCCGCCAAAGCCAACTGTTTCGAGTGAATCCTTAACCGTTGTCCCAATTCCAGCGAAGTCGACGATTAAGTCTAATTCTTTGTCTTTGAGTTCTTTAATATTTTCAACGACTTCTGTTGCACCTAAATTAGCCGCTAATTCACGCGCTGCGGGGGATACGTCGGCCGCGTAAACTTCTTCAACGCCTGCTGCTTTCAGTGCTTGAAGTCCAAATTGTCCCAGACCACCGATTCCAACAAGGCCAATTTTCATGCCTGGTTTCGCTTTACCGCGTGTGAAAATCGCGTGGTATGAAGTCATTCCAGCATCAGTCGCTGAAGCCGCTTCTTTGATTTCAATATTATCTGGTACCGGCACTAGGTCAGAAGCTGGCACATGGATTTTCGTTCCAAATCCACCATCATAAGCATAACCTGGGGCCATTCCTGAAGGCCCTGTTGGACAAATCGCAACGCGGTCGCCCACTTGGAAATCTGTTACACCAGCGCCCAGTTCAATCACTGTCCCCGCACACTCATGCCCCATAATAATCGGCGGATTCAATAAACTCATCCAACCCTCATCTTCCAGCACCCCAACGTCCGAGTGACAAAGACCAATCGCCCCCGTTTCTAGCACAACATACCCCTCTTGTGCCACCGGATCCTCTTTCGTCACCAATTCCAATGGTTCATGCGTCTTAACAAATTGCCAACCCTTCATCGCCAACACTCCTTGACAATTACTTTTTTAACGCCTTCTGCGAAAGCGTTCACACATCAATTATAGCACTCCCCCTCGGGTTGTCAACGGCTTATACGGCGGGGAAAGTAAGGCATAGAGGCGCTGAGTAGCAACTCCGATTGGTGTTTTGTTGGGGGTTCGATGATCTCTGCTGTGAAATCAGAGATTAGCAATACTATCAAATTGTCTACACCCCACTGTGGGCTTAAATGTGTTTGTCAATTTCATCAGAAATTGACTTCCTTATTATAAGGAGGCTCTTAGGCCGCCGCCTAAGAGCGACATCACTTATGAGGTGAGAGTCGCCTCAGCGACTCTTCCTTTTGATTGGATCCAGAGTTTGTAGTTGGTTGTGGATGGGGAGGCGGAATTAAATTTGATAATGTAAGTGAGCAATTTATAATCTACTGAAAGATGGCTGTCCTGTGCGATTTCTAGTTTTAAGAAGGTGTGTCCGGTTGATGGGGTCCAGACATTTTTCAGTTTAGAATGAATTAGACCGCGAACTGAAAAATATTTGCGAATTTTTTTCAGTTCTAACCATTATTGGAGCCAAACTGAAAATTATCACGGTATTTTTTTCAGTTCGGCTCCGTTTTCTCAAAGTTTTGAAAAATCGCCACCAATAAACCGCACAAAACCACGGTACTTACCGTGATCTCATGCGGTCTAATTAACTGTTATGGAATACTTTTTACAGGTGACCTAATGTCATTTCATTGCGTTCTTCTTGGTACTGCGCTAGTTGTGCTGCAATTACGTCGTCTGATAATGATAGACGTTCTTTCAAGATGGCTGCGACGCCGTCTAGGATGGCAGGCACTTGCTCGCTCATAAATAAGCTGTAGTTCGTTCTGCGCGTTAGGTAGTCACTGACTGAGTAAACCATTTCGTGGTCGATGGCATAAAGAAGTGACATCACTGTTGAAACAGGTAAGTCATGCGCTTCGGCTAATGGCAGTGCCTCGTCATAATAATCTAACACCATTTCAGTGTTTGATCCATATAATTCCGCGATATCTTGCGCTTGATGTGAGTTTAAGCCTTTGATGCGGCCCAGTTTAGCATAGCGCTTGAATGATTCCTCCACTTGTTGTGGATTGAAACGCCCACCTGAAACAGGGTAAGTCTTCGAATTCACGAGCGTAATCTTGCGGTCTTCCGCTTCTTCCAAGCGCTCAGCAATTTCAACTAACGCACCAGCGGCCATCTTACGGTAATCCGTAATTTTACCACCAGCTAGAGTCATTAAACCAGACTCGCTTGTTGATAAATCACTACCACGCGAGATTTGTGATGGGTTCAATGCTGTTTCCGAACGGTTTGTATTTAGGTCAGAAACCGTACTCTCAACGCCCGCACGCGTTTGGTTCCCCGCTTGGTAATCCGCCACTGCATTCACTAGCGCATCAAAATCTTCATCCGACATCGACGCATTGTCCCCGCCATTATAGTCAGACGCTTGATTCCCAGCGATCAGCGGACGTAATCCCGCCCAACTACTCTCAATATCACTTTGCGCAATATCCGCATCCGGGAAACGACGATTCACAATACGAATCAAGTAATCGACATCATCCTGCGTCACTTGTGGCTTCGTAAAGTCGCCTTCATAGTCCGTATCCGTTGTACCAAAGTAGGTCTTGTCCTCTCTAGGAATCACAAAGACCATTCGGCCGTCGCCTTCTCCAGTATCAAAATATATTGGTTGAGACACTGGCAACTTACTGCGATCGATGACTAAGTGGACACCTTTAGTTGGACGCATTTGCGCTGGTTTGTCGTCTTCTGCATCTAATTCACGGATTGTGTCGCTCCATGGACCCGTTGTGTTAATCGCGATTTTTGTATTAATTGTAAATGTCTCATCCCCGATAAGGTCATGAACTTGAACACCATTTACTTGTTGTTTGTCATCGTATTCGAAGCCGGTTACTTTTGCACGAGTTAAGGCAATTGCGCCATCGTCAACGGCTTGTTTGATATTTTCGATTACTAAACGTGTATCGCTATTGTTGTAGTCTAAGTAAAGTCCACCACCCACAAGACCTTCTGGTTCTAAGTTGGGTTGGATTTGTAAGACTTCTTGTGCATTCAGGACACGATTGGCGAATGGATGGCTTTCTTTGACGTTTGCCATAGTGTCATATAAATGCATCGCAATTTTAAGACGGAATAAGTTGAATGTCGCTTCAGGCGTGTCGTAAACCGGTAATAACATTTGTTCTGCTTTAGGAATATGTGGGGCAATTTGTTGAACAACCGCACGTTCTGAAACAGTATCATTAACCACTTCAACGTCAAATTGTTTTAAATAACGAATACCACCATGCACTAATTTCGTCGAACGGCTACTTGTCCCTTCTGAAAAATCTTGCATTTCAAGTAAGGCAGTCTTCAAACCTGAAGCGGCTGCTTGAATCGCCACACCGGCTCCGGTAATTCCTCCCCCAATGATGACTAAATCGAAGTTTTCTTCTTTTAATTGTTTAATTGCATGATCACGTTGATTAATTGTGAATGTCAAAATGTCTCCTCCTTATTATTCTGCCTTGTCAGCAAATACTTGAGTGGCTTTCACTGCACGTTTCCATCCATCATATAACTCGTCTTTACGTGACTCGTTCATTTGTGAATGGTAGTCCGTTGTTTCTCCAGCCATTTGGCGAATTTCTTCAATACTCTCCCAGAAGCCAACGGCTAAACCAGCCATGTAAGCTGCTCCAAGTGCTGTTGTTTCTAGGTTAGCCACACGGCTAATTTGTTTCCCTGTAATGTCCGCTTGGAATTGCATTAAGTATTCATTACGCGCTGCCCCACCGTCAACGGCTAAGACAGGGATTTCAATACCAGAATCAGCTTCCATTGTGTCTATTATATCACGAACTTGGTAAGCAAGTGACTGAAGTGTTGCTTTCGCGATATCATTTCTGTCAGTACCACGTGTAATACCAAACATCGATCCACGTGCATTTGGATTCCAATATGGCGCACCAAGTCCTGTAAAGGCAGGCACCACATAAATTTCATCGTCATTATCCGAATCATACGCCATTTTCTCCGTATCTTCAGAATTTTCAATAATCTTAATTCCGTCACGGAGCCATTGAATCGCACTTCCGGCAACGAAAATCGATCCTTCTAACGCATAAGTAATCTCGTCACCAATCTTATAAGCAACAGTCGTTAATAATTGGTTCTCAGACAAGTTCAATTCTTGCCCCATATTCATCACGATAAACGCACCTGTACCATAAGTACTCTTAACCATCCCTTTATCGAAGGCCAATTGCCCAATCAGAGCCGATTGTTGATCCCCAACCATACCTGAAATTGGCACCTCATGCCCGAAGAAGTGATAGTTCGTCGTTGTCCCATAAACTTCGGAGTTGCTCACTAATTTCGGCAACATCACTCTTGGAATATTCAAAATCTCTAAAATTTCGTCATCCCAATCTTGCGTCTCTAAGTTCAGTAACATTGTACGTGACGCATTCGAGTAGTCGGTAATATGTAAGTCACCGCCCGATAATTTCCAAGAAAGCCACGTGTCAATCGTCCCGAATAACAGCTCGCCACGCTCAGCACGCTCTTGCGCCCCTTCGACATGGTCTAAAATCCAGCGAAGCTTCGTCCCTGAAAAGTAGGGATCGATAGTAAGTCCCGTCTTCGTGCGAATTAATTCTTGGTGCCCTTGCTCAATTAAGATTTCACAGACATCGTTCGACTGACGCGATTGCCAGACAATCGCGTTGTAAATTGGAATACCTGTCTCTTTATCCCAAACCACCGTCGTTTCACGTTGATTCGTAATTCCAATTCCGGCAATTTGTGTCGGGTGAATTTGCGATTCGATAAATGCACCGGCAATTACCGATTGTACCGCGATCCAAATTTCATTGGCATCATGTTCTACCCATCCATCATGTGGGAAGATTTGGCGGAATTCACGTTGTGAACTCCCAACGAAGTTCCCTTCTTTATCAATAATGATCGCACGGGCACTCGTCGTCCCCTCGTCGATCGCCATAATATACTGTTGTTGTTCTGTCATAAGATTGATCCTTTCTAGCTGAATAAGTTAACGACTAATGTTGCGAGTATTGCACCTGCAATTGGTCCTGCAATTGGAATCCATGCATATCCCCAGTTAGCGCTTGTTTTATGTGGTAATGGCATAAATTGATACGCAAGACGTGGACCTAAGTCACGTGCTGGGTTGATTGCATACCCTGTTGTTCCACCAAATGAAATACCAATACCCACTACTAACATACCGACGATGAATGGTTTTAAACCAACCGTGAAGTCACCTAGAGTATTTAACGCCATAATGAAAATAAATGTCGCAATCGTTTCACTCATAAAATTCCATGTCGTATTTTCAATGGCTGGTCCTGTGGCAAAAATACCAACTCCATTTCCTTGATCACTTGGTGTTGCGTCAAAGTGTGGTTTATAATGTCCCATTACAATAATTGCTCCGACAATAGCACCTAACATTTGTGCCACTAAATATGAAATAGTCTCTCCAAATGGAAATGCACCTGTAACTGCTGCTGCAAGTGTTACCGCTGGGTTTAAATGCCCTTGTGCTCCGAAGTAGCTGGCAGTATACACTCCGAATGTTACACCCAGTCCCCATCCTAATGCGGTTAGAATCCAGTTTCCGCCACTATCTTTGACGAGTGTCTTGTTTAGTGAGTTGCCTGCATTGATTCCTGTTCCGAATGCGATTAGCACCATTGTTCCAAAAAATTCTCCAATAAATCCGCTCATAACTTTTCCTCCCCTGAAATAGATATTTATTATAGTTCTTATTGTATTCGATTTCAGAAACCGATTCCATTGGTTTGATTTGTGAATGTGTGAGCTGTTATTGTTTTTGTAAGCGGTTGTAGTCGATGGTATAAGGTTAGGTTATAGTTACCATAAGTTATTGTAATAGTTAAGGTATTTGTTATGCAAATATGATGATTTGTATGTGTTAAGCCGCATAATGGATCCGCATATCTTCGAGGAAAGTCGCATTCATTGTGCTGTGGGACCTTTTTGCTTCATACAGCGCCTCATTTTCTCCGTGGGGGACGCCTTCATAGCTTTCAGCTATTTCGGACTATTTTGGCTAGAGTAGTTCTACGTGCTTCGCACTAGAACTACTCTAGCCAAAATCCCTTTTTCCCACGGGAAAATGAGGTGCTGTATTCCGCAAAATATTAGGTAGATTTACTATTTTCCTCTTCGATATACCTTGTTGGTTGAGATATGAATATTGGTATAATTTATATCTTTTAAAATATACTTAGTTCAACAAACCAATACTATCTTGGGGGAGGGAGAGATCGGAGAACTGCTGGGGATTGGTGCTTGGTTTGGGGATGTTGGGAATTTGCCTTGGTGGCTTTGGTTGCAAATTATATAGTTAGTAAATTCTACTGGGTTTTGTGTTGAGGTAATGTTTCCTCGGGAACGGTGAGTCTGGGAAAGTGCAGGATTGAGGGACTAAATACCTTTTTAATGAGGCAACTTGGCCCATTAATAAACAGGGGTGTCCAGCTCACCATTGCAGATTTTTGGCAATGAGCCCGTTTGCTTAGCACTCCATTGCAGAATTTTTACCATGAACCAGTTTGCTCAGCACTCCATTGCAGAATTTTTACCATGAACCAGTTTGCTCAGCACTCCATTGCAGAATTTTTACCATGAACCAGTTTGCTTAGCACTCCATTGCAGAATTTTTACCATGAACCAGTTTGCTTAGCACTCTAATTTCAAAACCAAATTCAGCGATGAGACAACTTGGTACATCAACCTCAAACATTCTATCTAAGACAGTGCACTAACTAAGGAATAAAAAAAGAAAGAGTCGCCGCGCGACTCTCTCCTCATTATTAATGTACTTTTAGGCCACCGCCTAAAAGTTTCCTTCTACAAAGATGTCGTCAATTTCTTCGGAAATTGACCTCTGCTTGAAATCCCTCAGATGGCAGTAGTTTTAAGATTCCAGTACTACCTAAGAACTAACAAAAATTCCATTAGCTCCAAATCAGATAACTTATTGAATTTTGATAAGTTCTATCATTAATAAACATCACAACACAATCTAAAACATAAACCAAACTCAAATCCTGCACTATCATTCACTACGCGATCCAAAGGACATTATAAATCCACTACCACACCAAGTAGAATCAACTAACCATAAAATTTGCATTCCAGGCCACCAAGGCAAATTCCCAACAATCCAAAACCAAGCACTGATCCCCTGCAGTTCTCCGATTTCTCCAATCCCCCAAGAATTATGGAGGTTGTTGAATTTTATTAGTTTGTTAAAAAATAATTATTTGTAGATCCATTAATCTCTCAACAAACTAAGCATATCGAAGAGGAAAGACGCATTCATGTGCCGTGAATAGGACGAACTAGCGTATTAGAAGCTGTGCACCCGAAGGGTGCTACAGATTCAATAGCTAGGCGAGTCTGAAGCTTTCGAAGAAAGCATAAGACGGTCCCACAGCACAATGAATGCGACTTTCCTCGAAGATATGCGAATCCCCCACAGAGAAAATGCCGTATTTCTGAAGCAAATCCCACAGCACAATGAATGCTGTTTTTCTCGCAGATATGCGGGTAATAGTGAATATTTATATCTCCTCAATCGGCTTACGCTCCGCTTTCAAATTACCTTCTTTCAAAGCACGCCTCTCAAGTTCAGCCACAACATCCCCAGGCTCAACCCCCTGATTCACCAACAAAACAGCCAAATGATAAAACAAATCAGCCAATTCCTCAACCAACTCACCATTATCACCCTTAATCGACGCAATCACCACCTCCGTCGACTCCTCACCAACCTTTTTGGTAATTTTTTCAACACCCTTATCCAACAAATAATTCGTATACGAATTCTCCTTCGGCGTCTCCTTCCGCTCCAACGCCGACTGATATAACTTTTCAAAAGCATCCATTATGACTCAACCTCCATCAACGTATTATGAAAACAAGAATAAGCACCCGTATGACACGTCGGCCCCGCAGGATTCGCCTCAATTAACAACGAATCAAAATCGCAATCAGCCACAATCCGAACCACATGCAAATAATTCTCGCTCGACTCGCCCTTCATCCACAACCTCTTTTTCGTCCGCGAATAAAACACAACTTTTCCTTCTTCCAAAGTCGCCTCCAATGCCTCCGCATTCATAAAGCCCTGCATCAGCACATCCTTATTCGACGCATCCACCACGATTGCCGGAACTAAACCGTCTAGTTTATCAAAATTTACCTGCTCCAACACTGACGCATTAATCATTTCTTGCCAACCCTTCTTGAACCAATGCCTCTTTCAATTCGCCGACACCAATTTCGCCGTAATGGAAAATCGATGCGGCTAAAATGCCGACAATATTTGGGTTATTCTTTGCTGTTTCGACGCTATCTTCAATCGAAACCGCGCCACCTGAGGCGATAATTTCTAGGTCAACAACATGGCTAATTGCGTGGTACATCTTTTGATCGAAACCAGATTTCGTCCCGTCCTTGTCTTTGGACGTCACTAATACTGTTTTCACGCCATTTCCAACTAGACGCTGACAGTACTCAATTAATGTCACACCTGCGTCCACTTTACCACCTTGAACTAACACGCGGTATTCGCCCAGTGCGTCATCCCACTGGCTATCGACCGCCACCACGATTTTCCCGGCGCCGAAGCGGGCGATTAAATCTTCGACTAAGTCTGGATCCTTCACAGCCGCCGTTGCGAGCGACACGCGCTGGACACCAGCGTCAAACATGCGCTGGACATCTTCAACGGATGCTAATCCACCGCCAATTGTCAGGGGTACCGAGCTGACGCGCATGTAGCGCTCGACCAGTTCGACCATCGTTTTCCGCTTTTCTTCGGTTGCGGTAATGTCTAAAATCACCAACTCGTCGGCGCCGTCCGCTTCATATTGTTGCACCAAATCCTCGATTTCTCCGACCGCTTTGACGCCCTCGAAATTGACCCCTTTAACGACCTTTCCGTCTCTGGAATCTAAGCACGGAATTACTTTCACATTGCGTGTCATTATTTTTCCCCCTTTAAAAGTATTACTCACCCTTCGAGACAGCAATTGCCTCCGGCAAATCGATTGCCCCATTATATAAGGCTTTCCCAATGATGGCTCCATAGATGTTGTAGTCTGCTAGAGCCTTAATATCCTCCAACGACGACACCCCACCTGAAGCAATCAGTTGCAGCGACAGTGTTTCGCTCAATTTTTTCATCATCTCTAAATTCGTTCCTGACATTGCGCCATCTTTGGCGATATCTGTCACAATCAGCGTTTGGACACCAATCTCTGCCATTTCCTGGGCAAATTCATCCAAGTAACGCTGAGTTGATTCTAACCAGCCGGATACTTTCACTTCGCCGTCTAAAACATCAATTCCAACCGCAATTTTGTCGCCGTATTGTTCAACAGCTTCTACTAAGAAATCGCGGTCTTTTACTGCGGCCGTTCCTAAAATGGCGCGGTCAATGCCAACATTAAAGAGTGATTCCAATGTTTCAACATTACGAATACCACCGCCAATTTGAATCTGTAAGCCAGTTGCTTCTTTAACCGCTCGTACATAGTCAAAGTTTTCAGGCTGTCCCGCTTTGGCGCCGTCAAGGTCTACCATGTGTAACCACGAGGCACCTGCCAGTTCAAATTGTTTGGCTTGTTCGACGATGTCACTTGCTACCACTTCACTTTGTGCATAATCGCCCTGGTATAAACGGACTGGTTTACCGCCCAACATATCAATCGCAGGGAAAATAATCATTATAATACTCCCTTCGTTGACGGCAGACGGTCGGAGTTCTGTACTTTCGCCATATTTAAAGCACGGCCTAAGCCCTTGAAAATCGCTTCGACCATGTGGTGATTGTTGCGGCCATACTCGATGTTCACGTGTAGCGTGATGCCGGCGTTGATGGCGAAGGAATAGAGAAATTCGTGGACCATTTCTGTTGAAAAATCGCCGATCATCTCGCGCGTAAATTCGCCATTGAAGACGAGGTAACCGCGGTTAGATAGGTCTAGGTCAACGCTAACGAGCGTTTCGTCCATCGGCAGACGGCATGAACCGTAACGGTTAATCCCCTTACGGTCGCCAATGGCAGTCTTGACCGCTTGGCCCAAACTGATGCCGACATCTTCAACCGTGTGGTGATCGTCGACTTCGAGGTCACCGTTGACGTCTAAATCGAGTTGAAACTCGCCGTGGAAAGTCAACAAATCTAAATTGTGGTCAAAATAGCCGATGCCGGTTTTGATCGTCGAAACGTCTGTACTATCTAAATCTAATTTTAATTCAATTTGTGTCTCTTTAGTTTGACGCGAAATCGAAGCAGTTCTGTTTGTCATGCGATTACCTCTTTCAAAATTTGGATGACTTGTTGGTTTTCGTCCGGTGTTCCGACCGTTAGTCGGATACGGTTTGGATTATCTTTATAGTCGCGGATTTCGATGTCGGCTTCCTTAAAGGCTCTCGCTAATTCAACCCCCGCCGACGTTTCCAGTAAGACAAAATTACTCTCCGTTGGGTAAATATATAACGATTCACCTGACAGTGAATTTAATGCGTCGACTAATTTATCCCGTTCGGCTTTAATTTGCTTGATATTGGCATCGATCGCTCCGCGATATTCTGGTTTGGTAATAATCGTTGCGGCTAGTGCATTGAGTGCCGAAACATTGTATGGTACTTTTTCATTTTCGATCTTCGCAATATTATCCGCATTCGATAACACAACCCCCACCCGCACACCGGCTGCTCCCATAGCTTTGGATAAGGTTTTTGTGACATATAAATTGTCAAAGTCTTCTATATAAGAAGTCATTGTCTGGCCGTAAAATTCGCCGTAAGCTTCATCGACAACGATACGGACATCAGGTAAGCCGGATAAAATGGTCTTAACCGACGCTTCATCCACAACCGTTCCGCTTGGATTGTGTGGATTGGAGAAAATAATTAAATCAACGGGTGTCTCTTGGGCTTTGGCGAATTCAACAAACGCGCTAGCGTCAAGCTTTTCCTTATAGTCACGCTGGTATTTAATCACTTCAACTCCCGTAACACCTGCATAATAATCATACATTGAAAAGTCATCGGTGAATACGAGTAGCGATTTGTCCGCTGGGATTTTATAAATCAGCTGACCCAACACTTCATCCGATCCATTACCGACTGATACTTGGTTCGAAGTTACATTATAAAATTCAGCCAACCGTACTTTCAGCGAGTCGGAATTTAATTCGGGGTAACGGTTGAAATATAAATTCAAGACGGCATCCGCAATTTCCTGGCGAGCAGCCTCCGGTAAATTGTAGGGATTTTCGTTGGCGTTTAAAATAATTTTAGGCATTGACGACTCCTCCTAAGCGTTCGATTAATTCAGAGATCGCACCGGATTTGGTGCGGAATGACGCGGTGTTGACGATCATTCTTGTCGAAACGGGCTGGATATTGTCCACCACGACCAAGCCGTTTTGGCGAAGGGTGTTCCCCGTTTCCATGATGTCGATGATGCCGTCAACGACGCCGATAAGGGGCGAGAGTTCGACAGACCCTTCGATTTTGATGATTTCAACGTCGTACCCTTTTCCTTGGAAATACTGTTTGGTAAATTCGGGGTATTTTGTCCCGATTTTCAAGTGACCGTCTCTAGCGAATAAATCAACGCCTTTAGGTGCGGCCAGGACGAAATCGCAGCGCCCGACATTTAAATCGAGCACCTCGTAAAATGTCCGGTCCGATTCAGCAATGACGTCGGACCCGACGAAAGCCACGTCCACCGCGCCTTGATTGATATAAGTCACCGAATCGGCGGCCTTCACCAAGCAATAACGGATCGCTTGATGCTCGTCGTTGAAAATCAACTCGCGCTTTTTGTTGCGCACATTCGCCATCCCGTAACCCGCCTGGTCCAACAAATTCACGACCGGTTCTTCAATTCTTCCTTTAGTTAGCGCTATTGTTAACATCGCTCGGCTCCTCTCTCGTTTCCGTCGTAATCTCGTCTTGGTCCGCTTCCTCAATAATCACGCGCGACCACTGTTTCCTCAGTTCCTGGGCCTTTTCGGCCGCTTGGGTAAAGTATTGCTTAGGATATTTCACAATCACCAACTCCGATTCCGGAGCCGGTAATTTTAAATTTAATAAAAAGTCTGTTTTGATCGCAAAGCCAATCGCCGGTTCAGGGCGGTCACCAAACTGTCCAACTAACTGATCATAACGACCACCGGTCACAATCGGTTGAGCCACTTCATCGAAGTACCCTTCAAAAATCAAGCCACTATAATAATCGAGGGCTGGAATTTTTGAAAAATCGAGGCGAATATTTGATTCGTAACCATTTTCGTTAAGGATAGCCACTAAACTGGCCATCTCATCGAGAACCGCTGTTAGGTCTTCGGTGAAAGCAAATGGCCGTAAACGCTCCAGCACTTCTACCCCACCACTATATTTATAGAAGGGAAAATCTTTGAAGAATTGAGCAATGTTCGGTTCTAAATTCAATTCATCCACGTAAAGTTCGAGTGCGGGTAAATATTTATGATTGATTAATGCCGATAATTGATTGGTTTGTTCGTCGGTCAGTTCTAAATAGTCACAAATACCTCTGAAAAAGCGAATGTCACCCAGTTCTAAAATGAATGATTTATCAATGACAGTCGTTATTGTGTCTAAAACAAGAAGTAAAATTTCTAAATCGGCTTTTTGACCAGGTATACCAATCAATTCACAGCCCGAGTCCGTCACTTCTGATAAGCTACCGGAATATTTCTGCGAACGGGCGAAGACATTTTTCGTATAAGCGAAACGCAGCGGCTCTTTGTGATTTTTGAATTTCGTTGCCACCACACGGGCAATCGGAAGCGTCATATCCGCACGGAGCGTCAGCACTTCCTGGTCATCTGAAATAACTTTCACAAAGCGGTCATCCTGATTCGCCAATCCGCGTTGGAAGGTATCTAAATACTCAACCCCCGGCGTTTCCACCATTTGGTAACCCCAGCGCCAAAAATTATCCTCAAACTGGCGAATGAGCGTCTGCTTCTTCATCGTCGCCTCAAACAGTAAATCGCGACTCCCTGTTGGTAAACTTGCTAGATACATATTATGCCTCCTCCTATGCCTTTAGAAATGCTTCACGTTTAGTAATCGCTTGTCTATGCGCCTCGAGCCCTTCGTTTCCAGCCATCATTTTCGTTGGCTCTTTCAGTGCATCAAATCCCTCGCGCTCAATTCGTTGATACGTCACCGTTTTTAGGAATGTATTCACTGACACCCCGCCTGTATAGCGCGCCGCCCTCGACGTCGGCAAGGTGTGATTCGTCCCCGACGTATAATCCCCGAACACCTCCGCGGTGTAAGGACCGATGAATAGCGAACCGTAATTGGTGAGTTGGTCGTAGTCGAATTCTTGGTTGGTAATCACTTCCAAGTGTTCCGGTGCCAGATTATTTGAGAGAATGGTAGCTTCTTCGAGTGTGGGAACTACGATAATAGCGCCGTTATCTCTCCATGACTCCTGGGCAATCACTTTGGTTGGTAAATCTTCGAGTTGTCGGTTGACTGCTTGGTCGACTTGGGTGGCGAGTTCTTTAGACGTTGTAATCAGCGTCGCCACTGCGTTGGTGTCATGTTCTGCTTGAGCAAGTAAGTCTGCTGCGATGACTTCCGGTTGTCCTGAGTCATCTGCGATAATTAGCACTTCACTTGGTCCTGCAACAAAGTCAATTCCAACTTGACCATAAGCTTGACGCTTAGCTTCAGTGACATATTGATTTCCAGGTCCAACTATCAAGTCGACCGGTTGGATGGTTTCTGTCCCATATGCAAATGCCGCAATGGCTTGTGCCCCACCCATGACTGCGATTTGTGTGACACCGCAAAGATCGAGTGCCACCAAGGTTGCGGGATGAATCGATTGTGTTCCCTTCATTGGTGGTGAACAAGCGATAATATTTTTCACACCGGCTGTTGCTGCTGGAATGGCTAGCATCATCGCGGTTGAAAACAGTGGTGCATTCCCACCTGGGACATAGCAGAGTACCGATTCGATTGGAATGAGTTTGGCTCCTAAGTAAAGTCCAGGGATCATTTCGGTTTCTGGGACTTCTCTTGTCGCATCTCTTTGTAGTTCAGCAAATGCTTTAATCCGTTCGGCTGCGACTTTCATACTTGCGATCAGGTCTGGGTCGACTTCTTGATAAGCTTGTTCGATTTCATCTCGTTGTACCCATGGGGTTTCACGGGTGAGTCCGTCAAATTTTTGATTATATTCTGCTAAGCCGGCGTCGCCGGTTTGTCTGATTTTGTCGATAATTTCAGCGACTGCCTCTTTGACTGAATTGGATTGTTCTGCTGTTTTAGCGAGTGGTTTTTTAATATATTCCATAATATTTGCCTCCTGGATAAATGAGCCATACTTTCCCTAAATAAAAAACGCCCTCTTATTCACTCGGAATAAAAGGACGTGTTAACGTGGTTCCACCTTTGTTCGCGGTCGTCTCGCGGCGACTGCCTCATTGGGTCTTCGGCTGGGGCGTATTGCTCCTCGCCAAAACCTGACCGGTAACGGGGTCAGACGAGATCTGATGCCTAATCTTAGCTCCAAGGTGTGTCGGCCTATCCCCATTACTCTCAGCGCGCGTAATGTCTCTGTTGTGTCGATAAGTGTTTCCCTCAGCAAATCTACTTGTTGTATTATAATATACCACATTTATTTTAATAATCAACTGTTAATTTAATCTTATTTTAATTAATTTGAGGATTTGGGGAAAGTATGGTGGAGGGGATGGGGTTGGGAGCTGCGATTTGGGGTGGTATGGGGAACAACTTCTAGATTTACTTGAGTTGTTACCCACTTCGGGTGGTTTCGGGTAACAACTTTTAGATTCACTTGAGTTGTTACTCACTTCGAATGGTTTCGGGTAACAACTTTTAGATTCACTTGAGTTGTTACTCACTTCGAATGGTTTCGGGTAACAACTTTTGGATTCACTTGAGTTGTTACTCACTTTGGATGGTTTCGGGTAACAACTTTTGGATTCACTTGAGTTGTTACTCACTTTGGATGGTTTCGGGTAACAACTTTTGGATTCACTTGAGTTGTTACTCACTTTGTTTGCTTTCGGGTAACAACTATTAGATTCACTTGAGTTGTTACCCACTTCGTTTACTTTCGAGTAACAATTTTTAGATTCACTTGAGTTGTTACTCACTTCGGGTGGTTTCGGGTAACAACTTTTAGTTTGACTTGAGTTGTTACCCACTTCGTTTACTTTCGGGTAACAACTTTTAGTTTGACTTGAGTTGTTACCCACTTCGTTTACTTTCGGGTAACAACTTTTGGATTCACTTGAGTTGTTACCCACTTCATTTGCTTTCGAGTAACAATTTTTAGAACGCAATGAGTTGTTACCCAGCCCACACAATTTCCTCCACTGATCAGTAACCCAACACAGAACTCAGGGTCAAAATGTCGTCAATTTCCTCAGAAATTGACTCCCGCACGAAAAGAGAGCTTTTAGCCACATGGCTAAAAGCTTCATTAAAATAAAAAAGGGAAGAGTCGCGGGGCGACTCCTCTCTTCAAATCTTTCTATTCTTTATGGCAGCGTATTTCCGGCCGCGCGGTAAATTTGATACCATTCTTCTCGGGTGATGGTGATGTGACTTGCTTTGGCATAGTTTTCGATGCGTTCGGGGGTCATTGTTCCCAAGATGACTTGCATGTTCGCGGGGTGACGTAGGATCCACGCGATGGCCATGACTTCTTTATCGACTCCATACCCCACACCGATTTCGGTCAATGTATCATTGAGCGTTTGGTATTCGGGGTCATTCAAGAATACACCATTGTCACCGCGAACCGGTGACCAGGTTTGAATGGTCATATCATGCAGTCTTGAATAATCCAGCAGTCCGTGATCGTGGTCGTAACTTTCACGATTTTTTCGGTTGACGTTAAATCCAAAGTCGATTAGCCCGGTGTGTGCGGCTGAAAATTGCAGTTGGTTGGTAACTAATTCTTGATTCAGATACTTCTTTAGGATTTCTATCTGGAAAGGCGTGTGGTTGCTCACGCCGAAATGCCTTACTTTTCCTGAAGAATGAAGCTCGTCGAAAGCGGCCGCGACTTCCTCGGGCTCGAAAAGTGTGTCGTTTCGGTGAAGAAGCAGGCTGTCGAGATAGTCGGTCTGCAGGTTCGCAAGCGAATTTTCGACGGTTTGGATGATGTGCTCCTTGGAGAAATCGTAAAATTCGCCTTTAATGCCATTGTTGAATGGACCGCGAATGCCGACCTTCGATTGCAGTGTCACGGCGTCGCGGGGAATGTCGAGTTCACTGAAAGCCTCGCCGAAGTAGCGCTCCGCCCCACCGAGCGTCTTGCCGTAAATATCGGCGTGGTCAAAGAAATCGATGCCCAAGTCGTATGCCGTTTGAATGGTGCGCTTGGCGTCAGCCTTCGAACGACTCTCAATACGCATGACTCCTAGCGACACATTTGGTACCATCAGTCCTGATTTACCGAGTTCAATTTTTTTCATAAATAATTCCTCACTCTTCAAAATATTTCTAACAAGCCAATCATATCATAGTGATAGCGCTTTTACCTAGCAGATAGATTGCTAAAAGAAAGCGATTCCGCTAGAATGAAATTACAAATTATTTTAGATGGAGGGATGACGATGCGCGCAGATTATCATGTACATACGGATTATAGTGACGATTCTTGGTTCTTGATGCCGGATGTGATTGAAACAGCGATTGAAAAGGGCTTCGATGAGATTTGTATTACGGAGCATGTTGATTATGGGGTAAAAGAAGATTGGACCGAGGACGATGATTATATCCGAGGCGGAAATAAAATCGTCAAAAATGTTAATTACCCGCTCTACTTTGCGGAAATTGAGGAGCTCCAAGAAAAATACAAAGATCAAATCGTCGTTAAAGTTGGGATGGAATTTGGGATGCAAAAACATACCATCGACCAGTTCCAACAACTATTTGACAGCTACCCGTTTGACTTTATTTTACTCTCAATCCACCAAATTGACGACCAAGAATTCCACCTCAACCAGTTCCAAAAAGGCCGTACAGACTACGAAATTTACGAGCGCTACTACGAGGAAATGAAATATCTGGTCGAAAATTACCAGGACTACAGCGTTCTCGCCCACATGGACCTGATTCGCCGCTACGTCGACATCGAGCCGGACACGTTTGAGGACCACAAAGAAATTATCACCGACATTTTGAAAACGGTCATCGAAAACGGCAAAGGGATCGAAATCAACAACTCGTCGGTCCGCTACGGCGTCCCTGGCCTGACACCGTCCATCGAAATATTGAAACTCTACCACGCCCTCGGCGGCAAAGTCATCACCATCGGAAGCGACAGCCACAACGCCGAACAAATGGGCGCGCACTACGACGCCGCCCGCCAAACCTTGAAGGACATCGGCTTCACCGAATACTGCACATTCGACAAAATGGAGCCCAAATTCTGGCCACTATAATTTATTAGGTAAAGTATGGTATGAGACCGCCCGGTTGGGCGGTCTGTTTTTGTGGGTGGCTGTGATAGGAGTGGAGGTGAAATTTTAAAAGTATCTTTTTTTCAGTTCAGGGATGATTTGGGTTGGAAGTGAAAAATAAACGCGAATATTTTTCACTTCTACTCCAATTTCTCTTCAAAGTGAAAATTATTGGCGTATTTTTTTCACTTTGATGGGTTTTCCAGTTTAAAGTGAAAATTAAACTGGTCACAATAAGCTGGACACGCGTCTTTCAGAAGAAAATACTAAGAGACACCTGTCTCCAATCAGAAATTTTTTTAGACAGTGGTATTTAAATTTATTCCTTATCATTTATATGTAACCCATCTAAATTGGACATTAATTAAGTTCTTCCTCTGCTTAACATTCTTCATCCAATTCATCAAACACTTCATCCATCGGCTTCACATCACCATTTAGATATGACTGCAAGCCTTTATCAATTTCACGGTACAGGTCTTCTTTTGTAAGAATCACTCCTCTATTCATCGGACCTAAATCAAATGGCAAATCACCTTGATCTACGATGGCTTGATAGAAAAGTCTTACTGCATCAGAAGGTGCTATCCCAATTTCAGACAAAATTAACTCTGCCTTTTCCTTAATTTCAGTTTCTATTTCCACATTAAATTCAATCCATTCAGTCACTATAAACCGCTCCTTTATAATATATTCCCATCTCGTGGTGATTAAAATAATGTGTCGTTATTTGTCGTATAAAATACAATGTTTACGATAATTAGCGACACTTAATCCAAAAAGCCCCTCCACTTTTCAGCTTCAGGACTTCCTTAAATTCTATTCAATTCCTCTTGCCACTAGATAGTCATAGCTGTCTTTTAGGCACTGAAAGGGTTCGCTGCCGAATGATTCTTGTTCAGCTAAGGCATATTTGACGCCAGTTTTGATGGTCGCTTCGATGATTGGCTCCCAATCGATTTCTCCTTGGCCGATTGGCGTTAATACCGGTTCTTCGTCTGAACTAATGATGCCATCTTTAAAGTGAATCACATCATTGCGCCCTTCCACCTTTTCAATCCAGGCAACTGGGTCCAGTTCTGCCGCCACAATTTGATAAATATCGAGTAAGAATTGCATCTCAGGGCGTGTATTGTCGAAAATCACTTCTAAGGAATTCGTCGATTCATAATAGAAAACATCCTTCGCTCGCGGATGGAAATTTAATATTCTGCCATACTTTTCACAAGTGAGCGATAATTCATTCAACTCCGCCGCGAATGCCAGGCAGCCTTCATGCGAATGATATTTTTCGGGGATGCCGCTGAGCGTGACGTATTTCCCGCCCCAAAGCGTGTTGCGATCGATAAATGACGCCAAATTCTCGGTCACATTGTCGTAAGATTCCTGCGTCCCCAAGCATTGCAAATTCGCCTCTTGTAACGCGCCGTGAATCACTTCATGCGAAATTTCCGGGTTGACCCACTGAATCTGAATCCGCTCATAACCGATGTCACTCACCTTTTTGAACGTCGCCACCACATCCTCCGGCGTTTGAAGATAGTCCTTTAAACTCGAAATTTGTATCCCTAATTTTGTCATAGCCGCCTCCTTAAATTAAACGCTTTCAACCATTATATCAAACTTTTTGGAAAGTATGGTGCGATTGATCGAGTTTGTGCTGGTGAATTTATTTGGTTGATTCATTTGAGTGTCACGTCCATAATCGAGGGAAATTCGTTCGCATACTCTTTGCGTTTTCCCTCAACCAACTCGAGGAATTCAAATGCACTTGTCAATTTCCTCAGAAATTGACTTCCATACAGAAAAGAAGCTTTTAGGCCGTGCCTAAAAGCTACATCAAACAGAAGGTAGAGTCGCGGGCGCGACTCTTTCCTTTTGATTTCTTGGTTTCTAGTCGAATGCTAATTGGGATTGATGAATGGATACCAGTTTAACGATTATAATTGGCGATTTTGTTGGTTGTTCGGTGTGGAATTCTGAAACAACATGCAGAGTGTTGGTTGTTTAAGAGTGAAATCACAAACAACGAACACATCGGAATTGATATGCTATTAGTAAAGTAGACAAAGAAATAATAAAACACGATATATAGTAGGAGTGTTGTTATTATGACTTATAGAAGATCGAAACATACACTAGAAGAAAGAGAGAACGCTGTTCAACAAGTG